>JAUWCU010000005.1 GCA_030609135.1 Candidatus Stahliibacteriota bacterium
AACCAGAGAAACACGCTAACGTGCTGGAAACCATTTAATCCTAACGGATTGGAAAGTAAATGGAGTGCAACGGCTTGCCGTTGCATGCAGTAGCAAGCTACTGCACTCCGTAGCTACCGAGATAAGATGCAAGAAGTAAGAGTCACGCTGGCGCTGTAGTTGTCTGATGAATCTCCGCAATGCGTGAGCAGGCAGGCGACTACAATTTTCTCAATTACCTAATAACTTAGTTACTTAATAACTGAACATCATATGTTCGCCTTTACAGCTGATGGAGTGCAACGGCTTGCCGTTGCATGCAGTAGCAAGCTACTGCACTCCGTAGCTACCGAGATAAGAGGCAAGAAGTGAGAAGTAAGAAGTAGGAAGTAAGAGGTAAGAAACAAGAAGTAAGAAACAAGAAAACCAGATCAACGAAGAAACAAAGAATACCGTATTCGTAATTCGTTTTTCGTGCTCGTAATTTTGGATTTTACCCGAGCCCGTTATGAACGAGCTGGGTTTAGGTGTTTGTATCTTCTCAGACGACTACATTTTCTGTTTAGTCGGTTTGGAACGTCGAAAACACTTCGCCATTGCGCAGTAAATAGTGACATCCATGTGGTTCAGTAGGAATTGAGTCAACGATTCCGTAGATAAGCAATTCCTTTAATCTAAAGGGTTTACGGCCAATTTGTTTTGTGAATTCTAATATTTCATTGTTCAAAAATTCTATATCTAATTTCATCTTTATTTTTTTAATGTACATCTCGGCAATTGCTTTCTCCTCAGGATTTTTTGTATTATTATAGAGATCCAGCCACAAGGCAAGTGCGGTCTTTAAATCTCCGAGCCTATAATAGGTAACAAATGCTGCCCAGCGTTTGGGTGTATCTGGAGCATCTGGTTTTTGTGAAGCAATACGAAAATATCTCTGTGCAATACGATGTTCACGCAAGAATACATAGTGAATAAAACCATACATAAATGGAAGACGCCAATCATCAGGATTTGCCAGCATCCCTTTTTTCATTAACATCCGTGCCTGATCCGGTTTTTGTGCATCATGGGTTAACATCAAGCCACCCAAGGAATAGGCATACATAAATCTATGGTCAAGGGTTGTCAGGATGTCCAAAATATGGTACATGAGTTCAAATCGTGCATCGCTCATGCGATGCTCACCATAGTATTGAATGAATCTTAGCCAGACTAAATCTGCAAGTGGTGCATAAAATCCCATTGATAAAGCCCTGAGCGCGGTTCCGGACGGAAAATACGTCAGCTCTCCAATCAATTCATGTGGTGATTTGCCAAGGTCAATACGGTACGAGAAATTGGCGATGATGAAGAGAAGCAGGATGATAACAATGATGTTCTTTTTCATTTCAATATACTTCTAACAGTGCTGGATTGTCATGCTGAACTTGTTTCAGCATCTCTAAAAAATTCTTCATGACGGGGCTAAAGCCCCTACTCCAAGAAAAAACTGGAGTAGAGCCTTTAGGCTCGTGAAATAATTAATAATTATCATATTTATCGACATAATCAATAATCGGATAACGCATAAATAGATCCTTAATCCATTCTGAGCCATTTGTCTTTAAATAATGAGAATAACTCGAATATTTGTAGGATGCCAGGTTGTCAAATTTTTTAATATATTTATGTTTAATTGGATTATTATGAATATAGTTGAAACGTGTAAAAATATCATTTTTATTTCTAATGCATGTATCCCAGTAACTATACCAGATTTTTCTTATAGTTTGCTTCTCTAATTTGTTAATCATATATGAACTACGGCCATTGATTAGATTCATTAATTTGCTCAAAAATCTGCTATTTAGGATCTCTACCAAAATATGATAATGATTTTCAAGAATAACCCAGGCGAAGAGATTACATTGAATTTCTTTGATAGAATTAAAAATCGCCTTGCGTAATATTTGCTTTTTAATGTTTGTACTAAAATATTTCTGTTTATTTATTGTTGAAGAAGTTATAATATAAATTGTATTATCCCTATAAATATGAGGTGGATTATGGTAGACAATCTGGCTCATAATTTAACTAACTGGACGGGCGTAAACGCCCTACTCCAGAGAGCGCGAGGCACGGGCGTAAACGCCCTACTCCATTTATTATCATTTGAATTCCCTTTTCTCAAATATAATAATTGCCAGATAAACAAGAAAAATCGTATAAATCAACCCATAACAGATTGAAAACAAGAGCTGGTCTGGATATAAAGGTAGTTTATGGACTAAATCGATTCTCAGATTGAAGTTCTCAAGATTCGGCATTATGTAGTAGAATCCATAAGCAAGATACTTCATTGCGGGTATTTTGACCTGGTCAGCAAATAGCTTAAGGTCAGGACTGGCATGGCCAATAATAAAGAAGATAATACCCATCATTGCGCTCAATGCGGGTGAAGAAAAGGATGAAAATAACAGAAGGATCCCGAGTAAGATCATTATTTCTAAAATCAAGAATGGTATTGCAATCAGCAGAGAAAAATCAAAGGAACCTTCATAAAAAAAGATCACGAGTTGTTGAATAACTGCCATGGAGCATACCAGTATTATGATAAGTAGTAATAATCCCAAGAACTTACCGATGATGATTTCACTCCTTCTGACAGGTTTTGTTATTACCGTATAAATTGTGCGTTTCTCAATATCTTTGTGTATGAGTGTTGAACCTATTATTATAACGACCAAGACCCCAAAGAGCGCTGATACTGCCAGGCTAAAATCCCTGAGTATTCGTGGTGCTTCACCCAGAGCAAACGGTTCAAGAAAGATTGAGACAACAATCAATAGGATACTAAATATTACAAGTAGTAGGAGAATTTTCTGACGTAGGCTTTCTTTAAATGTGTTTTCAATTATAGCCCAAATTCTATTCATTTCTCTTTATCTGTTTCACAAACCAATCTTCGAGTGAAATTTCATCGGTTTTAAGCCCTTTCCTCAGAAGTTTGTTTAACTCGCCAACCTTTATGATTTGCCCATCTATTATTATGCCAATGCGGTCACATACAGCCTCTGCGTCTGGAAGTATGTGGGATGAGAAAAAGACTGTGTTACCTTTTGCCTTTTGCTCAAGGATTATATCCTTTATTTCTTTTCTTCCGATTGGATCGAGGCCGGTAAGTGGTTCATCCAAAATCAATAGTTCTGGTTCTGCCACTAATGCCTGCGCAATACCAATACGCTGGAGCATACCCCTGGAGTATTTGCGTAACTGCAATCTGACCGCATGTTTTAACCCCACTTTTTCAAGTAGCCCCAAAATACCTGATTTATAGTTCTTTTGATTGCTGAGCAGAGCAGAGATTTTCAAGAATTCATAGCCGGTCAGATGTTCATAAAAATAGGGTGATTCAGGTAGAAAACCTATACGTTTTTTCACTTTGAGCGCATTGGCAGGGTGTCCGAAAATCTCAATACTCCCGGAATCAGGTCTAATGAGCCCGGTAATGATCTTTATCGTAGTTGTTTTGCCAGCTCCATTTGGGCCCAGAAATCCGAATATCTCTCCTTTATAAATTTCCAGTGAGACATCTTTGAGAACTTGTTTTTTGTTTTGCCAGAAATGGTTTTTGAATGACCGACATATGTTTTCTAATTCAATAGCCATATCCATTCTTTGAAATTATACTCATAAAGACCGCTTTGTAAACAAATATTTCGCCATTTTAGGAACTTGGACAGATTGTTTAATAGCTGTAGTTGTCCAATTCACCCACGTCCCTTATGAAAGAGCGGGGTTCATTGGACTGCCCGATAAATCGGGCGACTACTGCCTAGTGCCTAGTATTTACTCCGTTACTCTGATACTCTGTTTCTCATCTTCCTATTTTCCCAACTTCCTATCTTCGAATCTTCTTATCTTCTCACTTCTTACTTCCTACTTCTTCTTTCTTCTAACGGGGTTGACATTTTGGGGATTTTAAGTACAATACTAATCTAAAGAAAGGAGGTTCTAAGATGAATCTGATACTGCTAATATGTATGGCATTGCCGCAAGATTATATCAATCTTGTATTAGATGGTCAATATGAGGAAGCGATAGTCTATTGTGAGCAAAAGATTGAAAAAGGGAAGAAAGTCTATGATTGGACTTTGGAAAAGGGAGATATTTATTTAGCCAAATTCGGAGATTTTGACAAAGCAGTTGAAGTCTATAAGGGTTTGATAGAAAGCCGTAAGAAAAAGGACGGTTGGTTGTATTATCGCTTAGCATTGGCTCATGAAATGAACGAGGATTTCTTGAGTGCGGCTAAGGCTTATGAGATAGTTGCCACAAGATATCGCAAATTCCCAATCGATTCATTTTCCCTGAGCGGTGTGGAACGCTGCTTTAAGAAGAATTACCAGGATTTCGTTGCCACGATAAATGGCTACAAGATAACCAGGCTTGAGCTGGACGAAGAGATGTCAAAACGCTTCGGGGGTGGCGCGCGTAATGAAAAAGCTGTTCTCGATGGCATGATACTCAGCAGACTGATTTTTGAGAATTCAAAGAATTACCGTATAGATACCACACAATTTTTTCAGCAAGCAATGATTAACCAAAGAAAGTCCTTGCTGCTTGAAGAGGTTTATACAGTTGAAGTAATTGAGGGAGCTAAGCCAAGCGAAAGAGAGATGAAGAAATTCTATAAGAACAACAAAAACTACTTACTCAAGGCTGAGATCAGAGGAAAGGAAATAGTTGTTGAATCCGAAAGCCTGGCTAATTTCCTGCTCGATTCGCTGAAAAGACATGTCGAAAGTTTTGACACGCTTGCCAAGGTCTATTCCACTGCCCATTCAAGTAAGAATAAGGGCAACATGGGTGTGGTTTTCAAGGGTGTGAAGCCAGCGCCGGTTGATAAGCTGTTATTCAAATCAAAGCTGAACGAATTAATTGGGGTTATACCTTTTGATGAAAAATATGGCATCTATATAGTAACCGATCGCAAACCTGAACGGTACAGGGATTATGAAAATGTAAAGAGTCAGATACAAGCACAGCTCAAGGCAGAAAAGCTCAAGGGGATAGAAGAGAAATTTATTAGGAAACTGAAGAAGAAAGCAAAGATTAAGATGTACGAAGGAGATATGAGTGAGCTGGCTAAGTCAGGTGATGACCCTGTGGCATTAGTCATAAATGGAAGAGAGATCCGAAAAAGCGATATCGAAAAGAGAAATGAATCACAGCCCAATTTCGGTCGGGTTGATTTGACACAACCAGAAGGATTCGAAAAACTGTTAAACACGATAATTGAAGATGATCTTAGATTTGAATTTGGTGAGCGAAACAAATACTTTCTATATGATGGTTATATAACCAAACTCCAGACCACACTAAAGCAGACAATGGAAAATGGTTTGTACAGAAAAGTTGTTGTTGAAGCAGCAAAAGTGGATTCGCAAGAAATAGTGGATCTGTATGATAAACAAAAGGAAGACTTCAGGGTTGAAGAAGTGGTTCAATATCAGGAAATTGTTGTCGACAATAAGGCAAAGGCTGAGGAACTGAGACAGCTTGTTATCGAAAATCCAGCATGCATGGATTCGCTTGCCAGAGAACATTCAATCGCACCGTCAAACAAGCGCGGTGGTATCACCGGTCCAATAAGAAGAAATGTACGTTCCAAGAAATTTGAATCTATTGTGTTCAAACTCAGAGATGGAGATATCAGTGCGGTTTTAAAAAACGATGATGGAAACTACACTTTTGTAAAAGTGCTTACGTACACTCCTGAAGGATATAGGACACTTGATGAGTTGTGGCAGAACATCGAAGCTAATTTATTGAGAGAAAAACAACGTAACTTAGCCAATAGTTTTATTGAAAACATACGTGAGCATGCAGAGATCGAAATATTCTTGAGTGAACCTGAGCCGATAGAGGAACCTGGAGTTGAGGAGAGCGATAAGCCAAATGACTAAGGAGCGGATACACAGGAATAATGCCTGAATTACGTAAAGACCCGGTTTTAGGACGTTGGGTTATCATCTCGACAGAACGCGCAAAACGGCCAAAAGATTTCAAATCGACACCTGAGAAAAAAGTAGTGGCACCAGAATCATGCCCTTTTTGTCCAGGTAATGAGGCTGCAACACCTCCTGAAATAATGGCATACCGTCCTGATAATACTAAGCCAAATACGCCGGAATGGACCTTGCGCGTCATCCCCAATAAATTCCCTGCCTTGCTCGTCGAAGGAGATATTAGCCGGCGGGGTGAAGGCATTTACGACCGGATGAATGGTATTGGCGCCCATGAAGTAATAATAGAATCCCCTGATCATTCAATGGACCTTGCGGATTTGGAAATTGAGCACTTCCAGAACGTCATATATGCTTACCAAGAAAGGATGCTCGATTTGAAAAAGGATCAAAGACTTCGCTACACTATGGTTTTTAAAAACTTCGGCGCGGCGGCAGGTGCTTCACTTGAGCATAGTCACTCTCAATTGATTGCTACACCGATTGTCCCCAAACGAGTAATGGAGGAAATGGATGGCGCTAAACGCTACTATGAGTACCGCGAACGGTGTATTTTTTGCGATATTGTGGTTCAGGAAACCAAAGACAGAAAGCGTTTGATCAACGAAAACAATTCATTTATCCTGATATGCCCGTTTGCTCCGCGTTTTCCCTTTGAAACCTGGATATTGCCGAGGAATCATATCTCTAACTTTGAGGATGCTTCGAGAGACGAGCTTGATGATCTTGCTTCGATTCTCAAGGATTGCCTGTTGAGGATGAAAAAGGCACTCAATACACCTCCGTATAACTATGTCATACACACGGCACCTATTACCCTGCGCGGTATTGATTTTTACCATTATCACCTGGAAATCATACCGGTTCTTACCCATATTGCTGGATTTGAGTGGGGGACAGGGTTTTATATAAATCCGACCGGACCCGAAGAGTCTGCGGCATACCTTAGAAATATTATATAGAAGAGGGTTCAAACATGGTTCAAGAAGGCAATGAAGGCAAGAAGGATAATGAAGCCATTAATAGCCTGGTTAACCGTCTCTCAGCCCTCTCTGAGCCTTGTATCAGCTTTTTATTACTCCGAACAATAGTTTCAATTATGTTGTGGAACCTGTCATTCCGAACTTGTTTCGGAATCTCGATAAAGTGAGACTCTGAAATAAATTCAGAGTGACAATAATGCAACATGCTAACGAAATCCACTGAAACTATTATATGTTCTCCTTAGTAATTTAAACTATGAAGATCGCTTTTGTTGCATCTGAAGCAATACCTTATGCAAAGACTGGTGGACTTGCCGACGTTGTTGGTGCTTTGCCGATTTCACTGAGACAACTCGGTTTAAACGTCACGGTTTTCTTACCAAGGTATAAAGGAATAAAGGGTACTCTGTGCGACCGCATCTCAATAGAAATGGGTGAGAAATATGACATTAAGGTGTACAAAGATGATGACTTTTATTTTATAGACTACCCTAACTTTTTTAATCGCGACGGGCTTTACGGAACTGAAAAAGGAGATTTTTCAGATAATTGTGAGCGTTTTACACTGTTTTCCAAGGTGGTCTCACAACTTATTCTAAAAGCTTCGTATGATATAGTCCATTGCCACGACTGGCAGACAGGTCTGATCCCGTTGTATCTAAAACTCGGCAAAAGCAGCGCGAGGAGCATTTTTACCATCCATAATTTGGGCTATCAAGGCCGCTTTCCTGCACAAAAATTCCCAATTCTTGGGCTCGACAACGGTTATTTCACACCCGAAAGTATTGAGTATTATGGAGATATTAATTTCTTAAAAGCCGGTATACTATACAGCGATGTAGTAACTACCGTTTCACAAAATTATGCGCAGGAAATTCAGACTCCAGAAATGGGTTTTGGTCTTGACGGTGTACTGCGGACAAGGCAGGCAAGCTTGATCGGGATTGTCAATGGTATTGACTATGGTCGATGGAACCCTGAAACTGACGATTTGATCTATAACAAGTACGCTGATTTCAGAGGAAAGCAAAAGAATAGACAAAGACTAATGGATGAATGCGGCCTCAAAGGCACACGGCCATTGATTGGTATGGTTTCCCGAATCGCAGGACAGAAGGGGTTTGATATATTGGTTAAGGCATTTGACTCGATTATTGATATGGGTTTTAATGTGATAATCCTCGGTTCTGGTGACGAGAGTTTTCAAAAGAAATTGACTACTTTTTCCACTGTTCATCCGCAGCGGGTATCGGTCAATATCAAATTTGATAACAAACTCGCCCATCGCATATATGCGGGCAGCGATTTCTTTCTCATGCCGTCCAGGTATGAGCCCTGTGGTCTTGGTCAACTCATCAGTCTTAGGTATGGCACCATACCAATTGTGCGGCATACTGGTGGATTAGCTGATACGATTACTGATTATGATCCCGTATCTGCTAAAGGTAACGGTTTTATTTTTACTGAATATTCAAGTAAACATCTGATTACTGCTTTGTCAAGAAGCATGATGGCTTATAATTGCCGAGATGCTTTTGAAAAACTGTCAGAGAAATGTATGACCATCAATTTTTCATGGGGTGAATCTGCAAAGAAATATGTTCAATTGTACAAAAATACAAGGCTATCTGGTACGGAAGAATAGTCTTTAGAGGTTAAACCATTAACCACCAAACATACGTCTAATTATAATGAAAGGCGATGAGGATGCTATTTATGTTAAGAGTTTTAAGGGCGGTGACGAAAAAGCATTTGACCAGCTCTATGAGAAATATCAGATATCTATACACGCTATTTGCTATAGATATACCAGGAATGAAGCTGATGCCCGTGAACTCACCCAGGACGTTTTTGTTAAGGTTTATAATAACCTTAATAAGTTCAGGGAAAAGTCGAAGTTCTTCACATGGCTGTATAGGATTGCGGTTAATACCTGTTTTTCATTCAAACGCAAACACAAAGAGCCGCTTTTGGATTTGTCACCGGCAAAAGAATCAGTGGATTTAGGAAAGCGAGTGAGGATGAAAATAGCAATTGATAATGCACTTTTAAAACTGCCCAAACGGCAAAAGTTGTGTTTTATACTGCGTCATTATGAAGGTTACACTTTTTCCGAAATAGGTGATATTATGGGTATTACCACTGGCGCAGCTAAGGCAAACCATCATCATGCAGTCAGGAAACTTAGAATTTTACTGGAGGCGTGGATATGAGAATCTGCCAGGAGTTTAAAGATAAGGTTATTGATTACATAGAACACGCTATGCCCGAACAAGAGCGTAACAGGTTTGAGCAACATTTGAATAGCTGCAAGCATTGCCAACAAGAGTATACCAGAGTCAAGGAACTCTATGAGCTTCTTGATAAAGATGTTGTGCCAGTACCTGAACAGGCTTTTTTTGATGAACTGAGAATCAGTGTCAGACAACGAGAAATTCGACTGCGCAAGTTCAGGGTGTCAAGGTTGGTAAAGGTCCTGATACCAGCTTTTGCGGTTGTTATGCTTGCGTTGTATGTTTTACGTCCTGAGAATACGGTCAGGATATCTGTACCGACATCTGTTCTGCTCGAGGATGAGACCATTGCCAAAATCAGCCTTGGCGGCATTATTGACGACAAGTTGGTCAATGACCTAATCGTTGTCGAAGACGATTTACCGATTGATATTGATGAGACGATCCATGGATTGAGCGATGTAGAAAAGGCTGAATTTATTGAGATTTTAGATAAAGAACTGAGTAAATTGCAGGAGGATGTATGAGACCCCCACCCTTGCCCTCCCCCTTGAAGGGGGAGGATATAGGAGGGGGTGAAAGGAGGTTTAATGTCTACTCGACAGAAATTGTTGATTTTGTTAGGTTTGATTGTGTTCTGTTTAGCCCAGCCGTTTGCTGATGATGACCCCCGGGCGATAATCGAGAAAGTAAAAATCTACCGGCTTACCCAAGAACTCGATTTGACGACTGAACAGGCTATTCGATTTTTTCCGAAATTAAACGATCTACAAAAAATTGAGCGCAATTTTGGCGAGGAAAAAATGAGAATTATTCATGGATTGAAGGGGCTCCTTCGAGAGCACGCGTCTGATGAGGAGATATTAGACGAGGTCGCCAAATTTGAAGAGTTGCAAAAAGATAAACTGACCAGGCAAATAGAAACGATGAAGGAAATTTGGCAGATACTAACCCCGGTACAGAGGGCAAAATTCCTGATTTTCCGGGAAGAGTTTAACAGAGAAATTCGGGAAATGATTAAGCAAATAAAGAAACACCGAAAACCCTGAGCACAGACTGTTACTATGTGACATAAATTCTTGAAAAAACCACGTTGTCATTGCCCGATTCCCTGATCAAGTCAGAGGACAAGCTTGATCCTCCGGTCAAGCCGGAGGACGCAATCCACAGGCAGAAATCTTCTGGATTCCCGCTTTCGCGGGAATGACACCCAGCAGAAATTAATGTTACAGAACACTAGTTACTAAAGAGAACATGAAATAGTTTAATCAAATACTGCTCAATGTATGTCGTCATTTTCCTGGATTCCCTGGTCCCTTCGACATATAACTCAGGACTACAGCAAGCTATGGAGAACTATCAAATTAAACTATTTAAGGTTCTGAGTAATATATCTTTATCAGATATCGTGTATTATCCACCGACTCTGCCAGTGTGTAATAGATCATGATGAAACATTGGCCAATTAGTATTAGCCAGGGTACCAGTACCATGGATAGCATATAGATAACCATCATAAGATCCAATGTAGATTGTGCCGTCTGGTCCAATTGCTGGAGAAGACCTTACTTCACCACCAGTCGCGTAGCTCCACCTAAGTGAACCACCTGGATTCAGTGCATACACGTAGTGATCCATTGATCCAATATAGATCGTACCGTCAGAACCAATTGCCGGAGTTGAAATCACGGCAGCATCAGTGGAATAAGACCATTTTGAGGTGCCATCTGGATCTATCGCATAGATATTTCCATCAATTGACCCGACATAGATTGTTCCATCCGCACCAATCGCCGGACAAGAAGTTACGGAACCGTTTGTAAGATAGCGCCATTTAAAATTGCCGTCAGAGTCAATAGCATACAAGTAATTGTCCCATGAACCGACATAGATTGTACCATCTGCACCAATCGCCGGAGAAGAAGTAATATAATTGCCTACGTAATAACTCCATTTTAATGTACCATTTGGATAAAGAGCATAAAGATTATCGTCCCATGACCCGAAATAGATTATACCGTCATTATCAACCGCTGGAGAACAACATACTAAATTACTTGTTAGGTATTGCCAGTTTGATACGCCGCTTTGGTCCAACGCATAAAAATTCCCGTCATTTGATCCAAAATAGATTGACCCATCCGAACCAATCGCCGCAGTGGAGTGCACATATTGACCGGTGGAAAAAGTCCATGATAATGCACCGCCCGATGTTATCGCATAGAGATCAAAATCATAGGACCCGACATAAATCATGCCACCAGCACTGATTGCCGGCGAAGAATAGACAGCGCCGCCAGTTTGGTAACTCCACCTGAACGTACCATCAGAGTTTATCGCATATAGATAACCGCCCAATGAACCGACATAGATTGTACCATCAGAGCCAATCGCCGGAGAGGAAAATATTGAATCACCACCTATTGAATAACTCCATTTTAGTGTACCTATAAGAGTATCATTGTAAACCAATACAGATATTGTATCTGAAGTAGCTTCATTCTCAGCCGCATCAAAAGCTTTTGCAAAGATAGTGTGTAATGAGCTGTCCTGTTGAATAGAGTCGGTCACCCAATCATAGAAATACGGACTCGTTGTTGTAGTATGTGCAAGAATATTATTTATGTAGATTTCAACGTTTTCAACGCCTTCATTATCTGTAGCCTGAGCGTTTATTCTGACAACACCGGTTATTGTATCACCGTCACCTGGGCTGCTGATCAACACATGTGGTGGTTCATTATCAACGCCACCACATTCCAGCCACAACAATGTCAATACCATGCATCCGACCAGAAGTTTTTTCATTTTTCCCCCTTTCTTATTCTAATTTTGCCACATAATGCCGGCAACATTAGAATCGCATACGGCAAATTGCTATTGTATTTTCTCAATTAATGCTCTTAAATCATTATTAAGAAACTCTGATAACTTAATCTCATCGGTAACCGTTGTTACCTTTTTGTCTATCTCCTGGTTTTTCGCTACATCTTTTATTGAAATGGTGTAATCGATCTTGCCTGCTTGTTTCGTGACCTTACCAACAATTATGTAGTCACACTGGAAGTAGACACCAATTGCGTGAGCTTGGCTATCATTAATGTTCACACCAATATGACGTTTAATAATCTCGCTCTTCACGTCTATCTTGCTTATGAATTTGAACTTACTGAAAATGCTGACGACCTTGTATAGTTCATCTTGGCAACGTTCACCAAGATCCGCATTAGCTGCCTCAGTATTCTCTTCGCGAAACGGTAATATCACCATATACTTCTTCAGTTCTCCGGTCGGTAGGGTTTGAGGACCATACTCAAGATTTAGCTCATCAATGACTAAATCAGTTAGGTCTAATTCACTGGAAGCATAGAAAACGTTCTCCGACAGGTCAAGAATTATAGCGAAACCTTCTTGCTGGGCGATTTTACTGATTCCTTCATTTATTGTATTCAAGAGTGGTGCCATCAGTTCGTCATTTCTCTGCTCTACTTTGCCGCCGTCACCAAAAAATTCTGCCAGGAACTTATTATAGGAAATTTTCTGCGTTTCTATTTCATCGAGTTTTCTCAATCTCGCCTTTTCAGAAAGCATGAGTTTTTGATCATCAAGCTCGGCTTTAAGATTTTCGATTCTTTGCCTCATGGCGGCAGCTGAATCGCGCTGTGTTTTAATGAAGTCGTTTAGCTCAATATTCGCTGCGGCAGTTGCCTGGTATTCATTAAAGATTCGGTCAGAGTCAACAACACCGGTCTTTGATTCTGCGGCAAACATTAGGACAACGAAAATGGCAAGGATAAAAGAAAACTGCTTCATATAACCTCCCTAAATCAGAACATACCAAAAGGATTGATCTGGAAGTGAGGTTCAAAACCAGGTTGCTCACGATCCAGACCATAACCCATGTCAAAACCAAGGATTCCCATCATCGGTATTTCAATGCGTACGCCCGCACCAACTCCTCGATAGAGATTATGTAAGTTAACATCTTTGTACGACTCAAAAGCATTTCCTGCGTCATAGAACATCAGGAATGATAGGCTTGGGGAAAGTTTCAGTTTAAGTTCTAAATTGTTTATTAACAGCGCACTACCGCCAACACGTCGTCCGTCGAGTTCCGGGGAGAGGGAGCGATCTGAATAACCTCGGACACCGTCATCACCGACGCCTCCAGCGTAAAACTTCTTATAGAGCGGTACTTCATCAACACTCGTTACAACGCCCGCCTTTATTCTGGCCATGAGCACAAATTTCCAGTATAAAGGCAAGTAGGTCCGTGCCTCAAATGTGATTCGATTATAGTCAGTGTTGGCGAACAAGAACTTTTTGGCGATATCAGCGCGTAACGCCATATACGAACCGCTCGTCGGGTTAAAGATAAAGTCCCTTGAATCCCGCGTAAGCGCGAACGAATTTGACACGGTCCACTTTGGTATCGTGTCATCAAAAAGACTATAACCACTACTCGGTGGTGTATATGAAGATGCAATATCGAGTATCTGACTTCTTTCAGCGCGGAGCGTATAGCCGAATTTGGTATAGTCCAGATAGAAAGGAAATGAAACGCGACCGGCAAAACCAATATCACGTTTTGTATAATAATCCCAGAATCGATTTGTATAATATAGGTCGAGTCCAGCACTAGTCCTTGTGCTAAAAAGCCATGGTTCAGTATACCCGATTTGAAAGTTCGTTAGTCTGCCACCTAACTCAATCTTGGTGTAGAGTCGCTGTCCTTTTCCCCACATGTTGGGGTGTGAGAGTTCAAAATAACCAGTCAATTTATCCTGGGCTGAGTATGAAATGCCGGCACCTACGGTGGCGACACCTTCTTTCTCAGTTAGTTTGTAAATCAAATCTATGCGGCCGCTATCATCCGGGACGCCGGTTAAAGGTTCAACGTTATCAAAAAAACCGAGGTTGAAAACCTCCCGCAGGCTTCTAATAACGTCTGAACGTCGGAATATCTCTCCGGGGATAGTTCTTAGCTCTCGCCGGATGACGTTTTCCCGGGTGCTGTAGTTACCCGTGATTATCACGCGGTTGATGGTTGCCGGTGATGATTCTTCGATAACATATTCAATATCTATGAAACTATCACGGGCATCTTCATTTGGCGCGATTGAACAGTATATATAACCTTCGTCAGCATAGACTCCGAATAATTCCTGATAGGTTTCTTCAACTTTGCTGAGATCGTACACATCGCCGCTTTTGTATTTCAGTGCTCTTCCGAGTTGTTGTGTGCTGAATATTGAGTTGCCAGTAAAACTAACATCACCGACATAATATTGTTCATTCTCTTCGATATTTATTGTAATGATAAAGCGATCTGCCACGACTTCGATTATTGGCTCATCTATTTTTACATCCAGATATCCATTATCTTTATAAAAGGATTTGATTTTTGCAACATCCTCTTCAAGTTTGACTTCATCTAACTTGCCACTGCGCAGAAACGCTTTAGGTTTGTTTTGCATCATCTTTGTAATCTTTGAATCAGCAAAAGCATTGTTCCCGGTAATCTCTATTTTGCCGATGCGCGGTTCAATACCTTCCTCAATAATGAAAAACAGATCGATTTTGTTGAGTGAATCAATTATTGAACTATCCTGGACCATCGTGTAATAGAATGACTTTTCTTTGTACATATCCAGGATGTTAGTCTTTGCTTCGAATACGTCTCGGTCAGTAACTACTTGTCCGATCCTCCATTGGAGCTTTTTTCTCAGGTCTTTCTTTTTCACCTTGGTATTACCGATGAACTCAGGTCTGCTTTTAAGAAACGGTGCTTCTTCAACGGTGATGCTGAAAAAAATACCGTCACCTACTATCGTTGTATCAATCGCAATATAGTTGAATAACCTAAGCCGAGAAAGATTTTGAAGCGCGTTTTGTATATCTGAGCTTCGAAATTCTTCGCCGGTTTTAAACCCCGATGTTTCTATTATCAATTGCGGGTCAGCCCATTGCGCATCGACATCAATATCGATGATTTTGTAGCTAAGTAAAAAAAGGAGGAGGATCACTTCTCTTTAAATTCTATTTTATCGCCCGATCTAACAAGGCGGATGCGTTTACCATCTTTGATATTACCTTTTAAGATTTCCTCAGAAAGGGGATCTTCTATCAAACGGCGTATTGTTCTTTTAACGGGGCGTGCACCGAATTCAGGGTCAAAGCCTTCCTCGACCAAAAGCTCTTTGCTTGACTCTTCAAGCTCAAGCTGCATTTTTCTTTCGCTGAGACGCTCTTCAACTTCGGCGATTAGTATGTCGACTATTTTCTTCATGTCTTCCTTGTTCAACTGCCTGAATACTATTATTTCGTCGATTCTGTTTAAAAATTCAGGTGAGAAGATCTTTTTGGTTTCCTCTAAAAGCCTTGTTTTCATTTTGTCATAGGAAACATCAGTCGAATCCGTTGCAAAACCCAAACTATCACCCTTACTGATTTCAGCAGTTCCAATATTCGAGGTCATGATTACTATTGTGTTTTTGAAATCGATTTTGCGACCGTAAGAATCAGTAAGCTGACCATCCTCGAGTATTTGCAGTAAGATGTTGAAGACATCAGGGTGGGCTTTTTCTATTTCATCGAAAAGCACTACTGAATATGGTTTTCTTTTCACTTTTTCAGTGAGTTGGCCGCCTTCCTCAAAACCGACATAACCGGGCGGCGCACCGATAAGCCTCGATACATTGAACTTTTCCATATACTCAGACATATCAAGAGCAACCAGAGAATTTATGTCGCCAAAAATGAATTCAGCAAGCCGCCTTGCCAATTCTGTTTTACCAACACCCGTGGGTCCCAGGAAAATGAATGAACCGATCGGTCGTCTGGGGTCTTTTACGCCTGCTCTACTTCGTCTAACTGCTTTTGCTATGGCGGTAATAGCTTCCTTTTGTCCAACTACTTTCTTGCTTACTTCGTCTTCCATTTTGAGTAAGCGCTTGGATTCTTTCTGTTCTATCTTGGCTACCGGGATACCAGTCCACCTGGATACAACGAAAGCAATATCTTCCTCAAGCACAGTTGGACGCGGCAACTTTTTATTTTTTTCCATGACCGCCAGTTGCTCTTTGAGCTTTTTCTGTTTGTCGCGAAGTTTTGCCGCCGCTTCAAATTTTTGATCAGCAACTGCTTTTTCCTTCGTTATTTTCACCGCGTCATACTCTATTTCCAAATCGGATAATCGTTCATCTTTAACTATTTTGGACAGTTTGACTTTAGCGCCTGCCTCATCTATGACATCGATCGCCTTATCTGGTAAGTAACGATCTGTTATGTAACGATTTGACAAACGTACCGCTGCTTCCAATGATTCGTCAGTATAAGTGATGTGATGGTGCTCTTCATATCTTTCTTTTAAACCGTGCAAGATACTGATTGTTTCCTGAACCGTAGGTGGATTTACGATAATAAGCTGGAACCTGCGCTCAAGGGCACCGTTTTTTTCTATATATCTTCGGTAGTCTTCGAGAGTTGTTGCACCAACACATTGGAGTTCACCTCTTGCCAAGGTTGGCTTCAACATATTTGAGGCATCGATAGCACCTTCAGCAGCACCAGCACCCACAATAGTGTGAAGTTCGTCAATAAATACTATGATGTTCTTATTCTTGGTGACATCATTGATGACAGCTTTTAGCCTTTCCTCAAACTGACCGCGGTATTTTGTACCGGCAACAATGGACGCCATATCAAGAGCAACCACACGTTTTTTCTTAAGAGAATCTGGCACATTAGCTGCGACGATATCCTGGGCAAGACCTTCGACGATTGCGGTTTTGCCAACACCGGCTTCACCGACTAATACGGGGTTATTCTTTTTTCGACGCGATAATGTTTGAATAACCCTTTCTATTTCATTTTCCCGACCGATAATTGGATCGAGTTTGTCATCCCGGGCAAGCTGAGTAAGATCGCGTGAAAACATCTCTAAGGCAGAACTTCGGGGCTTGGTTTTTGTTTTGCCGGATACTACACTCTCGGGGCGGAGGAGCTGAATGATTTCATTTTTCAGGGTGTCATAATCCATGCCCACAGACTCTAATACTTGAGCACCCAGGCTTCCCTGGGTCCTTATAATACCAAGTAGAAGATGCTCAGTCCCTACATATGAGTGTCCGAAGTTCTTGGCTTCTTCCATAGCATAGTTCAGGCACAACCTTGCTTCATTGCTGAGCTGGACATCTATCTTACCACCAGGACCCATGCTGATTGAGTTTTCAATGCCTTTGCGTAACTCACTGAGTTCAATACCCAAATTTATTAAAACCATGGCACCAACCCCTTCGCCTTCTTTAATCATTGCAAGAAGGAGCTGTTCTGTACCAATAAAGCTTTGCTTTGTCCTGAGCGCCTCGTCACGGGCAAGGTGCAATATTTTTCTAACTCTTTCAGTAAACCGTTCTTGCAACTAATCCTCCTTATATTTTGTATATTCTATCCATAATTGCAATTCTGTCAACCCCGTTAGATAACACCCTGTCAACAACAAAGGGGAAAGTATGGGAGTGTCGGAGTAACGGAGTATCGGGGAGCTAGCAAATGGTGCTGCGCACGGTAGTGCCGTTTCATCCAGTCTCCGTGTCTTCCAATCCTCATAACTTTCTAACTTCAAATCTTCTTATCTTCTTGCTTCTTCTAACGGGGTCAAGCTATTTACCTGTAAACTTGGACACATCTTTATCCCTTGATTTTGAATTTATCAAATAAGCTCCTCACCCCTGAAACAATACTGAAATGATATTCAGCACAGGGTTCAGGGCAGGCTTTTGTCCTCTCCTCAGAGAGGAGAGGACAACCATCTTTTCGCACACCCTCTCCCTTTTTAAGTAGTCGCCTGATTTATCAGGTTTTGTCCAATAAATTGGACAACTACACCTATTAAACAATCTGTCCAAGTTTCTGATTTACCATGTAATTTAGACAATTCCACAGGGGATTTGTTAAGTGCCTTATACTTAAGTCTGTCTCATTTTGAGACAATGAATAAGCTTGAGACAATCAAGTACAAAAAAACTCCCTATATTTAAGGTATATGTAAGGTATTGTCTTGGCATATTTCTTGCATATTAATATTTATGGAGATATTATCGAGATGATCAAGAAAACTCTTGCTGGTATTTTAATTTTCTATATTGGATTTGTCTATGCGCAGAGCATAAACAGATCTCCAATACCTTTTGAACCCGAGCAAGTGATTTCCCGAATCTACCAGGACGACGACTGGAACCAGCGACAATTTAGTTTTCTTGTTGATACTGTTGTGACTTCGCTCCCTGGCATTGGCGAGCAACGTTCACCTGCAGTTGCCTTTGATGGGACAAATTATTTTATCGTATATACTGAATACCGGCATGGCACGGCGCAGATTTATGGAATAAGGGTGACACCAGATGGTGTATTACTTGATTCCTCTGGGATTGCAATATCATTTGCCAGTTATTCACAACATAATCCAGGTATTGCCTTTGACAATACAAACTATTTTGTCGTGTGGCAAGATTATCGAGATTATGGAGCAGACATCTATGGTGCACGTATTTCTACAAGCGGTGATGTGCTGGACCCAGCTGGTATCCTGATTGCTGGATCTGGAACAAACCCTGTCCTGGCATTTGATGGCACGAATTATCTTATTGCCTGGTGCCGGGGATCAGGTATATATGGAGCACGTGTAACACAGACCGGTCAGGTTTTGGACGACATCCTGATCTCCAACACTTTCGGGCAACAGCGTGTTACTAATATTGCTTTTAACGGTACTGATTACCTGGTAGTATGGGAAGATAGTAGGAATCCCTGGTGGATGACAAATAGGGATATCTATGGCGCCCGGGTTAGCACGTCTGGTATTGTGCTCGATACCGCAGGTATTGAGATTTGGGCAGATAGTAGTTGCGACTATCGTTTTCCCAGCGTCGCATGTGACAGCACCAATTATCTGGTTGTCTGGCAAAGTCAACAAGATAATAATGTGTTTGATATATACGGCACCCGGGTAAACCCAGATGGTATTGTACTCGATACCACAGGTATTGCAATATCGACTGCAGGTTGTTCTCAAATGCATACATCAATTGCATTTGATGGCCCTAACTATTTTGTCGTGTGGCATCGGCATAAGCCTAACGAGCATAACGAAGTGGACAATTTTGATATTTATGGCGCACGTATTTCAACATCAGGTAATGTAATCGATACAATGGGCATTGCAATCTCAACTGCAGACAGGTTTCAATGCTATCCGGTCATTGATTTTGATGGGCTTAACTATCTTGTCGTGTGGCAGGACAAGCGATTCGGTTCTACGCTTGAAAATAATATCGGTTGTGCAAGGGTCAATCAATCAGGTCAGGTTCTTGATCCAGGAGGAATCAATCTGTCAACACAGATGCCGGTCCAGCAATCATGTCCAGTAGCGGCATTTGACGGTACAAACTATCTTGTAGTCTGGCATGACTTTCGTGATGAATCCTTTCCTGTATCCAATGCTGATATCTATGGCATAAGAGTAGATAAACTTGGTCAAGTCCTTGATTCTTCAGCAATCGCAATATCAACGGCAGCACATGATCAGTTGTTTCCTGCGGTTGCGTTTGATGGCACAAACTATTTTGTGGTTTGGGAAGACCGTCGCACAGACAACTATTATCCGCATATTTATGGAGCACGGGTATCTCAGACCGGCGCGGTGATCGATCCAGAAGGTATAATTATTGCCGACAGTATGTACGGAGAGATTTCTCCTTCAATTGCTTTTGATGGAACGAATTATCTTGTAGCATGGTTTGGTCGGTGTGGTTGGTCTTCTGGAATCATTGGTACCAGGGTTTCTCAATTTGGTGTAGTGCTTGACTCTGGTGGTTTTGTGATTGACACTGCGGGTTGGTATTTTTTCAATGATCAGACCTCAATTGCATATGGCGCAGATGCTTATCTTGTTGTCTGGAACGCTAATGATATTTTTGGTGCGCGTGTTTGTACATCTGGTGTAGTCATTGATACAATACCCATACAGATTTCAAATGGTCAGTATCGTGAGTTTTCACCATCAGTTAATTTCAATGGAACAAACTACTTTGTCGTGTGGGATGATGAACGAAATAGTACTCATCCCTGGCCTGTAGATAGTATTGATATATACGGTGCACGAGTATCTCAAACCGGTATTGTGCTCGATACCTCGAATATTCGTATCTCAGAAGCTCCAGGATATCAAAAATCTCCGGGTATTGGATTTGACGGCACAGACTATCTGGTTGTGTGGGAAGATTCTCAGAATGATTCTTTTTATGACATTTACGGTGCCAAGGTCAATTCATCTGGCACAGTCATAAATACATACCAGATTGTTGTGCAGTCTGGAGATCAATTTGAACCACGTCTTGCCCGGGGAAACAATGATCAGATTTTGATTGTTTATTCGGGCTGGACCGATTCAATCAATATACAGCCGGCTAATACCATGCGCATCTGGGGTAAATACTACCCCTTTGTTGGCATTGAACAAACCAGGACACTCAATGCAATACATGGATGTGAATTATATGCTTATCCAAACCCTTTTCATACGCGGGTGACCTTAAACTACTCGTATCAAAGTGCACGTGGGAAAAGCCGCATTAATATCCGCATCTACGATGTAACCGGTCGCATGGTAAAGTCATATGATGACCTGCAGGATCATCAAGTAATATGGTATGCTTGTGATGAGTACGGAAAACACTTGCCAGCTGGTATTTATTTCTGTATGTTGTATAGTGAAGACATGACATTGAGCAGAAAAATAGTCATGATCAAGTAATAAAGGAGTGCGGTTATGAAAAAAAGAGGGATTATAATGCTCGAACTAATGGTCATTCTTCTTGTTATGAGCATCCTTGGTACAGCTTCACTGGGAAAACTTACCAGGATGAAGAAACGCGCTATGGAAGTAATGGTTATCCAGAATATGCATGTGATGCAGCTTGCTGCTGAAGACTTTGCCACTTTAAGTGAAGGAATCTATGCTGCAGACTGTGCCCAGACTGTTACCGCTGCAGTGCCCGTAGGTGTGAGTATTATTGACCCGCACTATATTGGTGGCAATGTTAGTGGCTTGCTTCCAGACCCCCCAGATAATCTGCTTCCATTGACCTTTAATAACCCGGTCATAGCGGGTAATAACTCATACTGGTCCCCATCCGTTGCAAACCAGCCTGCTTGGTGTTGGGTTGCTTGTAATGCTGGTGGTGTGGCATATAATCCATTTGATGCTAGTGGTTGCCCAGTAGCAAATGGTTCTAGTCCATCTCCTGCAGTGCGCTATGAAATATATGGTCAGGGGATTGAATGTACACTCCAGCTTAGTTTGACCAGTGATCAATAAGCACCTATAACTGCCATCCCCGCAAAAATTTTATAGTTGATTGCGCAAAGGTAATGTTTGCAATGCTTAAGAGCAATTTAGTGGTGGAAACAGTGTGCTTGAATACATGACGGATTTCAGCGGTGTTCAATTCACTGTCATGCTGAACTTGTTTCAGCATCTCCTATTTCAATTTCCATTGTGTTGAGATTCTGAAATGAATTCAGAATGACACATTTCCTATAGGCAATAAAAAGTAATCTTATGCATCTGATTTTAGACATAACTAAAAAAATGGGGGGGATGTCAGGCACTTATAAATCTTTGAGTTTTGTCCTAAGATTCCTATTTTTAGAATCAAATTCCAGGGCTTTTTCATAGGCTGCTCGTGCCTTTTCAGGTTTACCAAGTTTCATATACACGTCACCTAAGTGTTCGAGGATTACTCTATCTTCAACAATATCTGCAGCACGCTTCAGTTCTTCCAAAGCGTCTTCATACTTACCCATTTTATAGAATACCCAGCCCCGTGAATCAATATAATACGCATTATTAGGATCAAGCAATAATGCTCTATCTATTAACCCGAGTGCATATTCAAGACGCTCGTTTTTTTCAGCATAGGTATAACCAACATAATTCAATGCCATGGCATTTGTGGTATCGATTTCTATTATTTTTTGGAATATCTTGAATGCTTCTTTCTTTTTATCAAGTCGCTCACAAAGGTTAGCCAGGGCTTGTAGGGTTGAGAAGTTGTCCGGGTCTTTTTTAAGGGCTTTGTGATATTGGAAATAGGCTTGCGTGGTTTTCCCTTGCATCTCGGCACTGACGCCCAAAAGATAATATACTTGAGTCAGGTCTGCACCGTGATACCCGGCTTCAGTAAAAGCATATTCTGCAGTCTTGAAATCCTTTAAATCAATAGCAATGAATCCGAGGTATACCCATAATTCAATGAAATCAGGGTTGATTTTAAGAGCGATGGTGATTTCCTCTAATGCTATTTTATAATTGCCTTTATCAAGGTGGATCTTGCCAGCATAAAATCTTGAATAGGTATCTAAGGGGTCAAGTCGAGAGGCAATGAGAAATTCATCCAAAGCATGGTCTAACTTTCCTGTTTTATAAAATGCATAACCCAGGCTTCTTCTAACATGACCATCAAAATGGTCGAGCTTGAGCACAGTATGTGCCATTTGTATTAGAGCATCATACTGGTCAATATCTGAGTAAAGGTCGATCAATCTCTTACCAACTGTGAGAAGGAGAGAATCATGTTTTAGGGTTCTCTCATAGTAGTAAATAGCTGAATCTTTCACATTGAGGATGTCAAAGCCCGTGCCAATCCCAATCAAGGCAGTCACATCAGTTGTGTCTAATGCATAACCTTGTCTATAGTATTCAATTGCAGCATGGTGGTCATTCATCTTACCGGCAATTGAACCGAGTCTTACGTATGTATCTGGTGTTTTTAGGGTATCTGGCATGACGAGCAAAATATCCGTTGCTGTTTTGAAATCCTGTATCGCTTCATAAAGGACTGATAGACTGTTATATATATCGATATTCTCAGGCGCTAAATTCAGCGCCTGCTCATAGTATTTGATTGCCATGCGCAAGTTGCCTTTTCCAATATTGCCGATTGCGAGAGTATTGTAGATAGTCAGTTCTTCAGGAAAAAGCACAAGCCCTTGTTTTGCAATAGCAATACCCCTATCGAATTCCTTTAGTTTATATAATGCATTAGCAAATGTAATGTAGATCTCAGGGGTTTCCGGAGCCAATTCCATAACCCTTTCGTAATACGTAATTGCTTCAGCAATATTGCCTTCGAGCTCCAGATTGTTGCCAATGCTGAATAACTCATAGGCTGTCTCAGAATTGGTGAGCAGAATTACACTTACTAAAACTCGACAAATATTGATAATAACCATAACTTGTCCGGGTCCTTTATTATATCGTTATTCAAGATATTATAAGCTAATTCCAAACCGATTCTTTTACCGTTCTTACTATAAAAAGTGTTTACCTGAAAGAGATGCTGGTGATAAAAGGAAGTATCACCCTTTGTAATGTGGAATGTCGGGTAGATATCAAAGCCGATATTATTCTTCCTGAATATGTTCACAACGGGTTTCAGGATAATCTCATAGTTGTAATCGGCACCGGCGTTAATATCCCAACCATGATAACCCCAGTGCGGATAACTTCCCAATTCAACACTCCAGACGAACTTTTTTGAACTATGCAAACGACTTGATTTATGGAAATCAGGATCGGCAATCTGCATTCTGAATCTGTTGAATACGGGTGTTCCTTCTACTTCAAAATCTATATCGTGTATACAGTCATGCATGAAATAAGTGGCGACCATCAATCTTTTCAAAAGTAAATCAAACCCGCCTACAATATAGTAATGCGCATACCTTGGATCAAGAGATACACCCCCGGTTTGCTCTGCCATATCAAGGTCGTCACGGTAGCTCATGAAAAAAGAAAAGTCTTTGTGCTTGACCATTGTACAATAAATCTCAACTGAAGCGTCCATATTGTAAAGGATGGTGTCGCTATTCAGGTATTTGCCGATAAAAGCGCAGCCATGGAACTCAAGCGATAGATCTAAAGCAGATAGGGTACAGATAAATGATAATAATACCGCCAGAATTCGTAGCATTTTTAACTTAGGGTCTCGGCACAAACATCACATCCAAATACATCAGAGAACCGAGCTGTGCAGAATTCTCCGATTCTGAGGTTAGTATTTTTCATGAGCACATTGCTGTCGATATCAGGACATGCGTGTTCAGTATGACCGATATACTGGCTATTCTTATGGTGGATAAGCGTCTTGTATACCTTGCCCAACCTGGATCTGTTGTTTTTTTCAATAAGTGCCTGTTGGAGCGCTACAATCTGTCCGTATCTTTGATTGATGATTGACTCGGGTACTTGCTTAAACTCAGCAGCTTGTGTTCCATGTTCACAAAAATAAGAGAAGACACCAAGCCAGTCTATTTTAGTTTCTTTAATAAAGTTCAATAGTTCCTTGAACTCATCATCTGTTTCGGTTGGAAAACCAACGATTACTGTTGTTCTAATAGAAATTCCATCAATTACCTCTAATTTTGCGAATAATTCTTGAATACGCTGTTTTGTCGTACCCCGGTTCATTAATTTTAAAATCCGGTTATTTATATGTTGAATTGGCAAATCAATGTACTTGCATACTTTCTTATTCGTCTTGATTTCATCTATGATTTCGTCATTAATACTCATCGGGTGCGTATACATTATCCTTATCCATTCAATGCCTGGAATCTTGCAAATACTTCTTATTAACTCGACAAGCATTGGTTTATTGTAAAGATCTTGTCCATAAGCAGTTGTGTCTTGGGCAATAAGTATGAGTTCTTTAACACCAATTTCTGCAAGTTCTGCAGATTCCCTTAGCAGGGTGTCGAAATCAGCGCTTTTGTATGCACCTTTTATCATCGGAATAGTGCAATATGAACAACGATTAGAACAACCATCAGCTATTTTTAGATATGCGTAACCTTGGGTGGTTAGTAGACGTGCACGCGTAATTTTGGCATTTGTCTGTATTGTACGTAAAAGCTGTTCGTTTTGTTCAAGGGTGAAAAACCCGGCAACCCCTGGGAATGCGTCTTTTAATCGTTTGGCATAACGGTTGACTGCACAGCCGTGCACATAGACTTTCTTATTTTTGGCAATGGCTAATGCCTTTTTGATTTCTTCCTCAGTTTCTACAATTGCCGGTTCAATAAATGCACAAGTATTAATAATTATGACATCACTGTACTCTGGTATTGCGCAAATTTCCACCCCTGCCGCGCCAAGCGCGCCAAGCAACTTTTCTGAATCTACCAGGTTTTTGGGACAACCAAGGGAGATGAGATTGACCTTCATTATTTATGCGTCTATACAGGCTGATAGAGAATTAGGAGTAGGGCGTTTACGCCTGTATTTTGGGAGTGCAATGTCTCCTGACATTGCATGCAACGAGGGGTCTCGTTGCACTCCACATTTAACGAGCCCCGTGAAATAATCGCCTTCTGAATGTATTTAAAGTTCCCAATTAGACTACAGCTGTCATTTATGTCTTTAACCTTCATAATTCTATTTAACGGGGCGAGCCTAAAGGCTCTACTCCTACAAATTTCGACATTCTCGGTCAGCCTGTATACTACTGATTCTGATTAACTTAGCCTGAGCCCGGGCGATCAACTTACTGCTTTTATCCACGATTTCTGCATCGGCAATAATAAGCTGGTGCTTTACGCGCACTACTCTGGCACGTGCTGTGTATGTTTCATTGACCTGCATTGGGGTTCGTATGCGCACGTTCAATTCGCCGGTCACGCATTTTAAGTTGTCCTTTAGATAGGCAGCCCAGACTGTCATTTCATCAAGGATTGTACAGATGATACCGCCGTGGACAGTATTGTGATAACCTTGAGTCCACAAAGGAAGCTCAATATGCGCCTTCACACCGCCATTGCATTCTTTAATGCTCAGCTTAAGACCGTTCGGGTTATCAAAACCGCAGGCAAAACATTTTTTGTCCATAAAGAACTCAGTATTCATCAAGCTGAGTTCCTTCAGGTGGTTTGAATTCAAAAAGGCTTTTTGACATTTTTTTGTCTATTTCAATCTTATCGAAACTGAATTTACTCTCCTGACCAGCCTGGTCCTGGATAGAAATCGCCTGAATCTCATATTTGCTTTTGTGAATGGCTATTATTATTTTTGTATATATATCGGTTTCCTCTTTGGGAAGTAAGGCAATCTGAACTGTGTTTTCCTTTTCTGATATGAGTTCAATATTGAATCGCTTGTCATAGTCTTTCAAGAAAATATCAGGGTTTATCTGGACCGGTATCTGACCAAGGCTCTGTCTGATTGCGCGGTTTTTCTCAGGCATGTATATCCAGAGGGAAGAACTGTCGCCAACATAAATTTGTGCCGGGTCCCCGATTTCCATTCTGAAGAAATTGGGTCTTTTAAAATATATCTTACCATCAAACAACTGGCATGTCCCTGATAATTCATCACACAAAACTTGTGTGAATTCCGCATAGAAGCTATTGAGATCATTGTATTTCTCAGTAGTTTTATCTATTATTTCATCCAGGTCTACGGCAAACAAGTGTTGGGTAATGAAAAATAACAGAAAAAACAGCAGTTTAACTTTCATGGTATCTCCTTTTTGAGATTTCTGAATAAATTCAGAAATCTTCGATTTCAGTGATTTAGGAAAGATTACAGAGATGGTGAATGTTAAGAAAATCTCTGACATCATCCCTTAATCATTATATTCGAGGGAGCTGTGAATGTTTTTCCAGAGCTCTCTTTTTGTTAAGCTTATCCAGATACCTAAGAATGTCAACAGGATTTAAACGCCTGCGGCTGGAAATATAGAAACGGAGACTGGGAGAAATGGCACTGCGTGCGGGACTGGCCACCGCACTTATGCAAAGTGCGGAGCGGTTATGGTTCACTAAGGTGAACGGTTATGGCTCTTACGAGCGGGAAAAGAAACGTCAGGAAGACACGGAGACCTGAAGACACATCCACCTATGGTGGACTGAAGACAACCCAGATAAACGATCGAAACGGAGAATATCGTACTCGTGAATCGTCCCGCAAAGCGGGATCCTCGATTTACCGATCATTATATGTATCAATATGAAAAATCGGGATAAGTCGTACTCGTAAAAAAAACGATAATAACGGAACTAACGGACTAAACGGATGAAACGTCTTCCAACAGAAGTTCTGAACGTCGTAACCTCCAAACCTCAAAATACGACGGGCCCCTATTAAATAACGTGACAGAAATGCTCATGCCCTCTTTATGTCATTGACAAAGTTCGACTTTTCCATATCATAAAGTAAGCGACACATTATGAATAGATAAGATATAACCTTGACAAATGAAGAAATCTGAGGAAAATTAAATATGAACCGTAAGACCCGAAAACAACGCACTAAGAAAAAGGCTCAAAAAGAAAAGAAATTCGAAGACACCAAGGTTCCGGTTGAAAAAGATAAATCCGAGGAACACAGTTTTGCGGTTTTTGATGTTGGTAAGGAGAAATTCGCGATAAATCTCGACTCGGTAACTGAAATCCTCCACACCTTCAAAATCGTATCAGTACCACATCTTCCCAAGATGTTTTCTGGAGTAGTGAAATTGCGTGGTGAATCGGTTCCTCTCGTTGATCTGCAGATTTTACTAAAAGAGGAAAAAATCGAAACCGAAATAAGGTCTTGTCTAATAACTAAAGTTGGCACCAAATCAATGGGTTTTTTGGTTGATTCGGATGTCGCCATTATTACCACTGGGCAAGGAAAATTGTATCCCTTACCAGATAGTTTCGCAAGAGAAGAAGGCGAGTTCTTAGAAGGCATTTTTTGGACTGACAAAATCTTTGTAGGGATATTGAAACCAAAGGAAATGGTTGAAGTACTCGCTCAATGGAGGCAGCAAAATGAAAAAATTTAGTGTGCCGATTTCAATTGCCGGCTTTATTCTACAGGTTCTTTTCTTTCTCTTATTTATCAGAAGAATCGGCTATTGGCACCAGACCTGGTATGTTTTTTCACTCTTGGCTTTACCGCTTTTACTGTATAATATATTCATCGACAAGAAACCTTCACTAAATAAATATAGTGTACTCTATTTTGCCGGTACGGTAATTGCTGGTGTTTTATCAGGGGTAATACTCGGCTATGAGATGCTTGCGATTACCTGGTTGATTATTGCTGGTGTGATATCTGGTGTCCTTGTTGCCACTGTACATTATCACTTTATCCATCTTTTCCTACCAGGTGGACTGGAAGCGTTTGGTTTTAATCACTTCATTGAGGTAAGCATGACATTTTTCTCATGCGCTTCATACCCCATGCTGCTGTATATTCCCTTTACAGTAAATAATGCAGTAATTCTTGCCTTCATTATATTGGGTGTATCCATGCTTGTTGGTCTTGCATTGACTGTGCCGATTAATAGATCTACGCAGATTATTTCAGGTGCGATTCAGGATTGGCAGCATATTGAGAAGCTTCCTTTAATCAGGATCACGATAATTAAAAAGATGACCGCTATCATCAACGATTTTCTAAACAAGATAAGAAATTTGCTTGATGGCTTGAAAGATATGGGTAATGAAATAAAGACCACTTCTGAGGATCTTTCCTCGGTTTCAGAACAGATGAATGCTTCGCTCGAGGAAGTCTCTTCTGCTATTCAACAGATAAGCAGAGGGGCGCAGGAACAATCTTCGTCCATCACATCCATAGCACAGTCGATTGAACAACTCAGCAATTTAACTTCATCAATATCATCCCAGGTGAAAATGGCATCTGTGTCTTCGAGGAGGACAAATACTTCGGCTAAACACGGTATGTCGCTGTCGCAAAAGGAAGCGAAAATATCCAAGGAAATCTTTGAACAGACGAAATTTGTTACTGAGAAAATGAGTGAATTGCGGGATCAGGCAACCGAGATTCAGAAAATACTTGATATTATTGCCGGAATAACTGAGCAGACCGATCTCCTTGCGCTCAACGCTGCGATCGAAGCAGCACGTGTTGGCGAACAGGGAAGAGGGTTTGCAGTCGTCGCAGATGAAATTAGAACACTGGCAAATGAAACACAACGTTCATCAGCAGTCGTTGAGAATTTGATCGCTGAAATTAACAAATCAATCCAGGAACTGAGTTCCTTACTTAATGCAGAGCGTGAAAAGATAAGTGAGTCTAATAGACTTGCCGCTGATACAGAAGCGCAGTTCACCGGTATTGTCAAAGCAGTTGACTTGATTACCGATATGATATCAAGGATTAACCAGGCAGCAACTAATCAGACAGAAAATACAAAAGACCTGGTGGGTCAAATTGAGCAAATCGCACAGGTATCTGCAGAAACTGCTGCATCGACTGAGGAAGTATCAGCATCGGTGCAGGAACAGACAGCTTCAATGGAAGAATTCACTTCCACGGCAAAGGTTTTGTCTTCTTTTGCGAGCAAACTGGAGGAACTTCTTACCAGTATGAAAAAATGAACTATTTTCTAAGATTTACTATTGGCAACATAAAACTTGCGGTGCCAATTGACGAAGTTGGTGTAATCGCCCGACCCAAAGAAATCACCAGAAAAGGGAGGCTTGCCAAATATTTCATTGGTTTCATTAAACTTCGCAAAGAGGCGGTACCGGTTTTTGATTTGCACGAGTTCCTCGGAATCAAACCCGTTAAACGGTTTGAAGTCATCATTTCTGATATTAATAATTCAAACATCGGCGTTAAGGTTGATAAGGTTCTTGGAATAATAGCCTCACAAGAGCTTCAGTCATATCCCGATTTTTTAAACCCCAAAAAGTATCTGGAAGGTTTTATCCCGCATGATGGTAGTGTAATCCAGGTTCTCTCGTTCGGAAAGTTGATTTCCGGGCAGAGACTGAGGGCAATACGTAAATATCTATGATTGGATAGTCAATACTTACAGATGGGCGAAAAGGAGGAAAGGAGGTTATATGAAGAAAGTCACAAGCGTAGTCTTTGCACTTATTTTGATGGCGTCTGCACAGAACCTAATACAGAATCCGGGTTTTGAAACCTGGTCCGGAGGAATACCTGACTATTGGGAAAAGGATGATTCAATTTTCATTTTTCAGGAAGATGTAATCGTCCACACCGGTTATTTCAGCGCTAAAGATAGTCTCATAACACAAGTTCAAACAAGCGCTGATTTGTATCAGGCAAGGTTCGTTGTCCAGGAGAATACGCAATACGATTTTGGTTTTTGGATTTATGATAATGACCCAGCAGGCAGAGTACGACACGGTATTAACTGGTATCCATCCGGCTCAAACTGGTCCAATGACTATTCAGTTGACTCAAACGCCTGGCAGGAGCTTTCCTTTACTGCTACCTCACCGGGCGGTACAGATTCGGCGCTGGTAATGATAAGAGCCTACGATATTGCAGCAAACTGGGCTGGAGATGCAATATTCTACATTGATGATGTTTCTTTTGCAATGCCGGCAACTCAGCCACCGGTAATCATCAGAGCATGGCATACACCGATAAACCCTGGCTCAGGCGAGGTGGTCCATGTTTATGCTAAGGTTGTCGATGATGGCACTATTATAGCCGACACACTATTCTACGGAATCAATAATCTTAATAGCCCGGTAAAAATGTCTCACAACAGCGTTAGCAATGACACATTCATGTTCCAGGTACCAGGACAGGCTGCAGAAGACACTATTTTCTACTATCTGGAATTCATCGATAATGATTGCCTTGTTAGTGTGTCAGATACCCACGCCTTTTATGTCGGTGAAATCGAGATATCCATAAACGAAATCCTCTATGATACACCAGGCATTGACTCTGCCTGTTTTGTTGAGCTTTATGGTTCCGGCGGTGTTAGTCTTGACGGCTTCGTACTCGTTGGTGTAAACGGGCTCAACGGGGAAGACTATGTGTCTATTGATTTAACTGGTAATTTCATACCAAACGATGGGTTTTTCGTTATCGCCCAGGATTCAGGAGTAGTTAATTATGATTTTGTGACGAGCAATGCTAATTTGCAGAACGGACCTGATAATGCTGAATTAAGGTTGAATAATGTAGCGATCGATGCATTGGGCTATGGTACACTCAACGGTTGGTTCTTTACCGGCGAATGGCTGCCAGCTCCAGCTGTGGGATGCAATCATTCTCTTGGTCGATACCCAGACGGATATGACACTGATGACAACTCTATTGATTTTCATGATTACACCGCGGTCACCCCTGGCCAACCCAACCCCCCATTCAGTGTGCATGAAAACAAAGGAGCGCAGATCAATCTTCCGGCCATCACGAATCCAGTTCGTACCGGTGTTCTTTTTGCTTCGTTGGTCAAACGAATTGATGCCTATCCTATTATTGTTTACAATCCTTTAGGACAAGTCGTCGCTAAAGTAGCAAATTCCAGAACAACTATGAATTTGCCGTGCGGTATCTATTTCCTAAAACTAAAAAATGTCGGGCAGGGTTGTCTGAAAATAGTTATTGTCAAATGAATCACGCGGTAGCGGGGTTTATTTAACTTCATATTAAGGCATTTTGTATAGCCTTGTTCCGCTTTTAACGGAATGCCAAAAAGATTTCCTTCTGATTTCTGGGTAATCACCACTCAGTGTGAGGACTGTAATCTTGTTTTTTTGGCATAAGTGTCTCGTATGTCTGTGCTGACAACAGAATTCCGCCGCTTATTTTCTCCTCTGCTTCACAATATGAACCAGTGATTCTGATTTTTCCAAAGGAAAGCTCAAGACCAGTATTCCATTCAAAATCTTCGTCCGCGCGAAAATATAATTTCATGCCCTTGGTCGGCATAAACATGGTACCCCAAAAATAAGTAAATATGCTGTCGATCCCCTCGTATTCAAGATCACAACTTAGTGTAAGATATTCCTCAAAAGGTCTAATACTTATGCCGCCGAACATGTGGTATTTTCTGCCGATTGTTGTCTTATAACCCATGGCAAGTTTTTTGGTTACCCGAGTTTCTACACCAAAAATATGCTTTGAAATATCGCCGAATTGGTAGGCGTATCCAAAAGAAAAAGCACCCGGTAATTTATATCCAGAACCTATTTCATAATGGGTAGCATCATCGGTGACCTTTTTCATTCCCAGTCCCAGGTTTGCTAATGAGATACCGGCTATAATGATGTCTGGGTCTGGTTGATAAGTACCGAAAATTTCAGCGCCTTTATTTATGCCTAATCCAGCCGGATTTGAGAAAACACTGAGCGAACGCATTGGCAAAGAGCTAAAATTCGCTTCATAAAAAGGATTAGTTATTATCATAAAAATTATCATGAGTGTCATAATTCTTCCTTTTGGCTATATATAAGCGTTAGCACAAATCAAGCCGTTGTAGATAAATACTAATTTATATTATGCATGGCTTGTTTCCAGGCTTTTTTCGGAACATACCGGTACGGCGCCTTTATGAATTCTGCAGCCGTGTATATCAAGGGTTTAGACGGTTTGTATTGATTCATCGGGTTGATAAGAATACCCTGGGTTTGTTCAACTATTTGAGGGGCACGGTAGCGATAAGGGAACCTTAAAATGACGCCTGGTAAATAATCATTGGCAAAGATATTATCCCAGATTAACAAAGGTCTTTTCATTAATTCGGTTATTTTGTTTAGATGGCTTACATCAATCCTTTTAGAGACGACTTTTGGGCCGGTCCAAAATATCATTATGGATTTGTCCAGTTCTTTTGTAATCGTCTCTATATACCTGGTTTTCCTGAAACCCCGATATTGAGTGGGACAAAAAAACAACATGGGTCTTGGGATTTTCTTCCTAAGAAAATATAAAAGCTCATTAGCAGTGGCGGCTTGTTTTTCTGCAGTTTTTTTATCCACTGTTACAGTAATATCATCATAAAAGAGACTGAACTGGGATATGCCGATTTCAATCATTGAGTGTATCTTGTTTATAATTCTTTTTGCGTCTGGATCTGACATAGGGGAGAGGGCGTAATTGAAGTGCACGTTTCGAGCAGAACTAAGCGCATTCAGTTTTTTGAATTCCTTCATTTTTGACGCCGGATAAAGGCAAAGCCACTTTTTTCGATGGTAGATATCATTTTTTGGCCCATATACATATGTATTAAGACCAAGTGCCGAAAGAAATTCTATCAGATCAAGGCGCTCGCGGAAAGTATAGGGTTTACGATAAAAACCTTCAACAACGCCAAAGAACTTAGTTCCCATCTTTTAGTTCTTGTAAGAGTTCAAGCCATACTTCAGGTTCATCAGCCAACTCAGCTAATGTTTTGTTGAGGTCTAAACCATATCTCTTGCTTAGAGCTCTAACTGAATCCTCAATCCATGGTTCTTGACCGATTCTATCTCTTAACGCTTTTTCTGCCTTTATATACTCAACGAGGCTAATATGGGTATTTTTTCTGGTGCAACCGCAGAGCAAAAGGAATAGGATTATCAAATAGGTGATGAATGAATATCGTCGCGTCAGCGCCACAAGAAACTCAGTTTGGGTATGAGCAAGCGCTCCACTGGTTTAGTAAAGAAATCAATGAAACTAATGTGCTTTGGAGGGTAAACGAGCAAAGGTTTTTTAATACCCACCAGGTCACCAGCGATTTTTAGTGCATCCTCAAAAGAACCCAGTGTATCTATTAAGCCGGCTTCTTTAGCCTGGCGCCCGGTGAGGATTCTACCATCAGCAAATTTGAGAACACTATCTTTAGAAAGGTCGCGCGCCTGTGCAGTTGCCTCGACAAATTGCTCGTAAACATCCATTACGACATCACCTAATAGTCTTTTTTCTTTCTTGCTCATTTTTCTAAATGGCGAGCCGATGTCTTTATGCTCTCTTGATTTTATAACCTCAAACTCAATGCCAATTTTATCCAGTAAATCTTTAAATACTGGGAATTCCATGATTACGCCGATTGACCCAGTTATTGTCCCGGGGTTAGCGACGATTATGTCAGCGGGTAGGGAAACGTAATAACCACCTGAAGCAGCTACTGCACCCATTGATACAACAACCGTTTTCTTAGCCTTTACCTTTTTTACTTGCTCGTAAATCTCTTGAGATGCCGCGACTCCACCGCCTGGTGAATCAACGCGAATGAGAATTGCTTTAATCGAAGGATCTTCGCCAAAGTTTTTGAGATCTCTAACAACATATTTGGCAGAGGTTATTACATTTTCTATTTCAATAACACCGATATTACCACCATAGCTCATAGATTTCATGCCGAAGCCAATGGCTAAACCAATTATTATGGCGGCGGCAACGATGACGATGATGACAATGTGAATTGTTTTCATGATACCTCCTAACAAAACAGATAATAGATTTCGGATACTAGATGCTATTCCAGGTGATTGTTGATTTTTTCACTAGTATCTAACCACTGTTTTTATAAGCGCGAGACGGGATTTGAACCCAATAACCTCAAGCTTCAATAGTCTAAGTAATTGTTCAGAACTTGGTGGACTAATGTAGTCGCACGATTCATCGTGCAAAATGTAGGAGTTCATTAGCTTGCTAATGTGTTGTCGTATGCGCCATAAATGTCGCAACTACGTTTCTCTACTGAAAATTGAACAGTTACTAACCTGATATGTATGAAATAAACGGTGTTTGTGTCTGTACATCGATATTCTATTGGTTATTCTCTAAGAATGGTTTCAAGTGAACGTCTAAGAATAGCTATGTCAACTTTTGTTACGAGTTTGTTCTTGTAGGCAAATGATATCTTGCCGGTTTCTTCAGATACAACAAGACAGATTGCATCGCTCTGTTCAGATATACCTAAGGCGGCGCGATGTCTCAATCCGTACCGACCGCTGAGACTTGGGTTTTCGCTCAGGGGCAACACGCAACCCGCGGCAACCAATGTATCACCCTGGATCACGCAAGCTCCATCATGGAGTGGCGTATCCGGGAAAAAGATCGTTCTCAATAATGAAGAATTAACCTGCGCATCTATTTTAACACCGGTATCGATAATATCCTTTAAGCCGATGCTTTTTTCTATCAAGATGAGGGCGCCAATTTTATCTTCAGACATTTTCTTTATAGCATCAACAATTTCATCGACCGTTGACGACTCTTCGACCTTCAGGAAGAACTTGATAGAACGCTGTTTTCCGATACGTGCTAAGGCATTCCTGATTTCTGGTTGGAAGACGATTACGAACGCAACAACCCAAACCGCCAGTATCGATCGCATTATCCAGGAGAATGCCATCAGATCGAGCCATCGTGCGATGAATGAAATGATAAAGAACAACGCAAGGCCCACCAGTATAGGCGTTGCCTTGGTACCTTTGACAAATTTAAAGAATTCATACAGAAGCAAGGCGACAAGGACAATATCGATAATGTCAAAAGCGCGGACTGTGAGAAATCCGAAAAGCTTCATTTTTTTACCTTATCGATGAGCATGGCAACTTTTTTTCCTGGCAAGACATCATGTACCCTCAGAATATTAGCGCCATTCCTTATGAGAATCGTGGCAAAACCGAGGGTGCCTTCGAGTCTTTGTTCTGGAGGAATATTGAACGGCTTGCCGATAAATGATTTTCTTGAATGACCGATTATGATTGGCAGATCAAAGTCAGTCAATTCACTCAGCCGATTAGCTATTTCATAATTATCTTCAAGCCGCTTACCAAAACCCAGACCAGGATCAATTATCATATGTTTTCTGTCGACTCCGTGCTGAAGCGCAAGGTCAATTCTATTTATGAAATAATCGTATATTTCACCCATTAGATCATCATAACGGGGATTAACCTGCATATTTTTGGGCGTCCCTTTGATATGCATTATTACAAGGGCAACGCGATTTTTCGCAACGACCTTTGCCATTTTTTTATCGAAAGACAACCCGGAAATGTCATTGACGATTTTTGCACCTTGATCCATTGCATAAGTAGCAACGTCTGCCTTGTAAGTATCTATGGAAATAGGGAGCTTCGTGTTTTTGGCAAGGTTAGGAAAAAAAATCTTCAACCGATCGATTTCTTCTTTCTTGGTCAGTGGTTCTGCACCGGGTCGAGAAGACTCAGCACCAATATCTATGAAATCAGCACCATCTTTTTCCATTTGTTCCACTGCCTTTTTGACCGCATCGATCGTGGTATAGCGACTTCCCTGGTAAAATGAATCATGCGTAATGTTAATTGCACCCATAATATACGTGCGATCGAAAATGATTCTTTTACGACCCAGCATTAAACTCGGGGTGGTCTTTTGGGCAAGGATTTTCCCTAATTCCCTGGTTATTGGCTCTATCCATGGTTGTTCTTCAAGCCGCTGTTTTATTTTTTGCAGCTCTCTGCGGTTGGCGAAAAGGATAGTTGATACCATTTTCCCTTTACCACCAGCATATGCTCTTTGGGGGATAGCAAGATCAGCTCCGCAAATGAGCGCTGTTTGTTTAAGAACATTTGCCTGTGCGCAGGAAAGGCCGTCGAATTTATAAACTAAGTATTGTGCCTTACTTACAAATATTGGATAAGCCTCTTCATCGACGCCGATTTGCTTTAGTTCTTTTACTATTGTATCGGGATTACCTAATGCTAATCTCCTCACGCTATATTATATATGGAAATTGCAAATAAGTCAAGATTAAAGGGCAGGAGAGGGCGAAAACAAGGCAGAATATGGCAAGATTATGATGAAGATTTGAAATTATGAATTTGAGAAGATTAGCAACAGAATCTTACATGAAATAGGTTGCTGGATTTACACCATATTTCTGTGCGTAGATTGGTTTAATAACTTTTATTCCACTGTTCATAGATAGATCAATGACCTTGCCGTCAACCTTCTTTTCATCTTTATCAAGGATGATTTTGACTATTGGCTGCTCAGAATATCCTTGATTCTGTCTGATGACCAAAGCTATCTCACCATTATTAAGTTCAAGACAACTGCCGATCGGGTACAAACCCAGTAATTGAATAAAGACTTTGGTCAATAACGGATCAAACCAAACATTCCTCAACTTCCACATGACGCGCAATGCGAAATGGGGTAGGTAGGGCACTACTTGATACATCCTTGGCGTTGTCATTGCATCATACGAATCACAGATCCGGACAATGCGCGAAAAAAGGATCGGACTTTCATTCTTGTTATGGATGGGATAGCCACTACCATTGTAATTCCAGTGGTGTTGATATGCAATCGTCATGGAAATCAAGCCGGTTTCATCAAGCCCTCGTGCTTTCACGATCTCTTTGATACCGTAATCAGAGTGTTTTTTTAAGAGCTCCCATTCTTCATTGGTCAGTCGTTCTGATTTATATATAAGTTCTTTGGGAAGTGCCACCTTGCCTATGTCATGCAGAATGCCGGCTGAACCGAGTTTGGCAAGACTCTTTTTGCTCAAACCTATCCTTTGACCCAGGGCAAGAGAGAGTATCCCTACATTAAGCGAGTGGTTGTATGTATAATCGTCAAGGTTCTTAATTGCGGTAAGCGTAAGCAAACCAAATTCATCTTGCGTCAGTGAATCAATAAGGTTATAGATAATGCGCCTGGAGCTTTTGACGTCTATCGGTTGATTCATCCAGAGGTTCTGCATTAGGTTTCTGGTGACTTTCAAGGCTTTGAAATATGTCCTTTTTATCCGTTCGCCTTCTCTTAAGAAATCAGGAACCTCATCTTCTTCGGTCGAGAATTCGACTAAAATGCGTTTGAACCCTGATGAAGAATAGCCGTTTGTGAATTCTTCTTTTTTCTTTTTGAAAATAGAAGCGAAAATGATCATCTCTTCCTTGTCGATTCCAGGTAAGAAGCTGAGTGATTTGATACCAAGTGTCTTCAACTTATCATGGATGAATTGAAGGCTTGCATAACCGTCGATTTCAAACCTTAACCGTTGTTTATTAAAGAATACGTAATCCATATATCGAACCAGCTGTACGCTGCTGTAGATATTAAGCAAAGTCTTTAAACTGTATACTATTTTTTTCGCGGCAGTTTGGACAACGTCATTGTTGAGATCATAGACTTGAACTGCCTTAACCAAAGCGTAGAGAAGCGCTATGATGTCGGTGCCGAATTTATGAATACTCATTTTTTCCTCAAAGCCATTTCACAAGCACTGCTAATGCTCTTATTTCTTCTTTTTGCACCACGTCTCAGCATATCCAGGACATGCCCAGTGCCGATATCCGCGAGTGCCATGGCAGAGAGTTTTCTCATAACACTGTACCTTTTGCGTCTGAAAAACACCCACTTGAAAAGCATTTTCCTCAACTGGGTAATAACTTCATGTCCTCCATTAGCAACGAGGCAGTTGAAGTATTCCCTTTGCTCAGCAAAATCAAGGTTACGAAAAGTTTTACTCTTGATTCTGTTCAGCAAATCATAGTAGATGACCGTGTACTTGAGCCGGGTTAGTGATTGAAGTGCTTTTATGCGTACTATTTCCTCATCGTCATCCAGGTATCTTGCAATACGTACGGCTTTATCCAGTTCCGTTAATACGATAATGATTTCCGTCCTAATTGCGGCATTATGGTGGTTCATTAATGGTTCCAGCAGCGTGATCGTTTCATTTGATTTTATGAAACCAAGTATTGCAATGGTATTAACGAGCACGTCAATATCCTGATCCTGAAGCAATATTGCCAAGGTAGTAGGGTCATCCTGCGCCACGTATGCAACTGCTTTACGTAAGTCCTGCAATCGCTTCTTAAGTTTGGCGAAAGTCATCAACCTAACAAGATAGGGTATTGATTTTTTGGAAAAGAAGCTGATAAAGTTCATAAATTCGTTAAAGGTTTCTTGATGCGTGGTATTTATCACGTCTTTGAACCCAATGATGATTGGTTCGGTCTCGAATTTTGCAACTGGGTTTATGTCTGGATATTCGCTTAACTTGTTTACGATCCGGATTGCATCGTAGAAATTCCTGTTGTCAATACATAGTTCTAGTAACTCTTTAAGAATATCGATAATCTCGTGCACTTTCTCGGTGTTTAGATAACTAATTAAAGTCGTTATTGCAAGAGGGATCCCTGAGGTTTGTTCAGCCTCAGCTATTTGGTTTTTTAAAGTCTGCAATTCGTCTGGTGCTAAGTTAGGTTTAATAGGAATGCTTAAGTCAATATTTTCCCGCGCGATAATTTCTCTGAGTTTAGCATCGTAGTCAATGTCCATTTTGGTGAAATCTGGGACCTTGTAATCAATTACTTCATCTTCTTCTTCGACAACATAAAAGTTTATGTGCTCGAAATCTCCCTCCCAAAGCTCCAAAGCGATGTCTTCATCTTTTGAGATCTTGCTGATTATTTTGAGAAATTTGATCAGTTCATGAAAAGAAAGACCGCTGATAAAGCTGATGTTCCTTATGCCATTACGGAATAACCGAAAGGCGATGCTGGTTTCCTTCTCGTCTTCTTTATACACTGCTTTTCCGCGGTTGCTTATTATAAATTGATCAATTTGGTATTCAATAACTGGATGGTCCTTCAGATATATCGTTATCTTTTCATACAGCGGATTATAGAAGTTTCTTGCTGAAGGATGATTTATATGGTACATTTGGATTACCTTGACTGCCTTTGCCAAAGATTGTATGATATATCGAGGACCACTTTCCATGATTCTAAAGGATTATAAGTAATTATTCGTCTTAGTCAATAAAGTTGTTGACTACTTCTATTTTCTGTATATAATTCATGGATGAAAAGAACCTATCAACCGAGTCGCAGGAAACGGCAAAAAAAACATGGATTTCGTAAACGTATAAAAACAAAAAGCGGGCGTGATGTTCTAAAGAGAAGGAGGAAGAAGAAACGAACGCGGTTAGCCGTTTAAGGACAACAGAACATTGGTTTCTCGGAGCGGTACATGTAATAAAAGCAATAATCGGGTCAAGAAGTTTGGGTTATCTGAAGCGGAGAGACTCAAACAGCAGGGAGTAAAACAATTGTTCGCAAAGGGCAATAGGTTCCATTGCGGACAACTAACAATAATCTACTTGCGGTCAAACAAGCAAGCGGTTAGTTTTGTCGCCTCCAAGAAGATTGGCTGCGCGGTTGAGCGGAATAAGGTTAAGCGAAGAATCAGGGAGGCATATCGGATGAATAAAGAGATTTTTAGAGGGTTGCAGGTGATATTTTATGCACAACACCCACTTAACTCTGAACAAATCCTGAACATTATCAGGAAGTTTCAGGAGCATTGATGAAATATATAGCGATTATTTTAATCCGGGTTTATCAAATAAGCCTCAGCAGGATGCTACCTAGAACCTGTCGTTTTACACCGTCCTGTTCGCAATACGCAATTAGTGTCTTGAACAATCACGGTGTGTTAAAAGGCAGTATCTTGAGTTTCTTGCGTATACTGAGATGCCATCCCTTCTGCTCGGGGGGTTGGGATCCAGCACCAGCGCCAGGTAGGGGTTTTATTGATATAGTGAGATGTAAACCCCATAGGATGTTTGTTATCCAACAGGACAAGGAGTACAGCAATGAGTGATCGAGTGCGTACCGCCATGGCATTTCTCTTAATAATAGTAATTCTTTTAGCCTGGAATCTATTAAGCAAATCGAAAAAAACCATTGAGCCAACTAAACCTGACCGTCTCGATACAACGGTCATCAAGAGCCCGTCTGCGGTAAAAGACCTGCCAGTATCTGCTATGATGCCCGAACATGCAGATACAATCGTTATCGATAGTCCTGAAATTAGTGTTGTTCTTTCCACCGCCGGCGCTTCAGTCAAAGAATTCTACCTTAAAAAATACGACGTTAATATTATTCCTGAAGGTGAATACCTGTTTGTTTCCAAACTCAACAACAATGAAATCCCTGTTTATGATAGTGATATCAGCGGTGATTCAATTGTCTTTACGTACTTGTATAAGGGCAATACCTATAGGAAAATCTATTACTTTAACAATCCCCATGGTTTTAGGGTTAAAACAGATATGCCTAATATCGCAGACCAAATTTTGAGCCTTAAACCAGGGTTACGCATAACCGAAGAAAAAAATAAGGGAGAAGATCTTAGACACTTCAATGTGTACGTCAAAAACGAACAAGTTGAACAGCTGAAAAAGAAGGTGAAAGATAAACTAAAATACACCGCTGATGTTGATTGGTTCGCGCTTAGAACCAAGTATTTTGTTCTAGTAATAAATAATCTGAATATAATTAACACTATCAATTTTTACAAATTGTTAAAGGATAGTCCCAAAACGACGGCTGGTGTTAAAGTGGAGCATATTGATATTCACCGCGCGATGTTTGGTTGTTTCTATATGAGGGGCGGCGGTGACCGTTACGGCGCAGAAATCATAGGATCTGAGACGATAGATGTCGAAGTGCTCTTGTTGCCAATCAAGTATTCTGAACTGGCTAAGTTCGAAAAAGGCTATGAGAAAATGGCATCCGGTGGGTTAATAGGACCTATTTCACGGATAATCCTCTTGATTTTCAACCTATTCTATTCAATTTTCAAGAACTATGGTTTTTCTATTGTATTCTTTGCTATTTTAATAAAGACTGTGTTTTTCCCGCTTTCGAGGAAAATGATACTCTCACAACAAAAGATGCAGATGATTCAACCTGAGTTAAAGAAAATACAGAAGAAATATAAGGAGGATCCACAGCGGCTAAATCAGGAGATGATGCAGTTGTATAAAACCTACAAAGTCAACCCTCTTGGCGGATGTCTCCCGCTTTTGATACAGATGCCGATCTTCTTTGCACTATATCAGACGCTAATTGCATCAATTGAGTTCAGACAGGCTCCGTTTATCTTCTGGCTCGTCGATCTATCTATAAAGGATCCGACATACGTATTACCGATTAGCATGGGCGTTATCATGCTCGTTCAATCTCTTATGACTACGCTTGACCCGAGGCAAAGATTCATGGTCATTGTCATGCCTATATTCATGGTTTTTATCTTCTTAAATTTTCCGTCTGGACTGCAACTTTATTGGTTTTCATACAATATTTTAACTCTGCTTGAGCACATCATAACTAAAAGAGGAGGTATTAAATGAAAATGGTCCGAGCATCTGGTACTAATTTAGCCGAAGCAATCGAAAATGGAATAAATATATTAAGGGTGAGGAAAGAAGAGATTGACTGCGAAATCCTATCAGAAACTGATGGAGAAACGCAAGTGAAAGTAACAATCAAAGAACCTCGCCAGCATCTTTCCGAACTAGCAAGCTTCATCCTTACCAGTTGCGGATTCAAGCCGAATATTAGGATCAGTAAAGATGATAAAGGACTGTACCTAAACATAAAAACAAAGCACACCGACGCAATTCTGATCGGGAAGAAGGGAGAAACGCTCTGGTCCCTACAATATCTGATTTCCCGACTTATGAAGCGGTTTCACCCAAACCTCAAGATTCTAGTTGATGTTGGTGGCTACCGAATGCGCCGGAATAATTTTCTGAAAAAGAAAGCAGAAGCCATTGCGTGTATTGTTTTACAGACCGGCAGAGAGATGGCCTTGGATCCTTTGACCAAAAAGGAACAACAGATCGTTGAGCATAAGCTGGCTGAGATAAAGGGAGTTAAGATCTACACGATCGGTAAAGGAGTGAGCAAGAATGTTATAATTGCTCCGAATGATGAGTTTAAATGATACAATAGTAGCTTGTGCAACAGCAGCTGGATATTCAAGCATAGCAGTAGTCAGAGTCAGTGGTCCCGAAACAAAGCAATATATAAACGAAATCTTTCAATCGAAAAACACCGACGCGGAGCTTGTGCCGAACCGCGCTTATTATGGTGCGATTGTTAGCCTCCAAACCGGCGATCTGATTGATAGAGTATTGGTAACTTTTTTCGAAGGACCGCATTCTTATACGGGTGAAGATGTGGCTGAAGTATCCTGTCACGGAAACCCGGTGATAGTAGAAAAAATAGTAGCCCTATTGACTAATCTAGGCGCGCGTCTTGCACAAAGTGGTGAGTTTACCAAGCGTTCCTTATTGAATGGCAAGATTGATTTACTCCAGGCCGAAGCCGTACTTGATATTGTACAAGCTACTTGTGACGAAGCCAGAAAACTGGCAATCGCCCAATATGAAGGTAAGCTTTCAGAAAAGGTTTATGAGTTACGTTCACAAATCGTCGACCTTTTATCACTGGTAGAGGCAAATATTGATTTTCCTGAAGAAGAAGAGGTACAAGATGTTTTGAATAGTTCAAAATCACAGATAGCGGATAAGATATCAGTAATAATTAGTGCAATCGACGTTATGCTAAAAGGAGCGGAGTTGGGTAGGAAAATAAAAGAAGGTTATAAGGTGCTCATAGTTGGCCGCGCCAATGTTGGGAAGTCAACACTTTTCAACAAAATAATCGGGTTTGACCGAGCTATTACTCATGAAGAACCAGGTACAACACGCGACTATATTGATGCCTGCATTGAAGTCCATGGATTGTACATCTGGCTGTATGACACGGCAGGTTTTCTTGATAAAGCTACTGGTTCAAATATTATCGCTCAGCAAAGGAGTTTAAAACTCCTGGACCAGGCTGATCTTGTCCTCCTCGTATTTGATGGCAGCGAACCCATAAATGAACAGGATATCTTTCTTTACAGCTTAACAAAAGAGAAAAACAGGGTGCTTGTCGTCAACAAAATAGATATGAATGTCAGACTTAATGAAAGTACGATATTGAGTGATTCAATGAAACTATCTGCTAAAACAGGTGAAAATTTGGATATGTTAACGAAGTGTATCAACGAGAAACTTATTCGGACATCAATGCCTAAACAGGTTCTTCTGACGAAACAAAGGCACGTTGATGCATTGAAAAAAGTGAAGGACTACCTGGAAAAGGGTATGAGTGTTGTTTCACCAGAACTCGTGGCTTTTGAACTTCATTCAGCCCTTGAAACAATTGGTGAGTTGACTGGAAAGGTTATGCGTAAGGACATACTTGAAAAGATATTCAATGATTTCTGCATTGGTAAATAGTTGACTTTGACATTTTTTTACCTATAATGATACCGTGATTATTGATCCGATTGATCTCAAAATAATACGCCTACTTGAATTGCACGGCAGTATCCCACTTTATGAGATCATTAGCAAGTTCCAGATCACCAAAGAGGAAGTCCTGCTGCGTGTTAAGAATTTCGAAGACACTGGTTTTATAGAGAACTACGGCATCAAACTGTTCCTGCCCGGCATAATGGGCGGCAAGTGGTACTGGGGTTGCATCGCTGCAGAAACGACCGCCCGTTTTAAACCAGAACGCTCGATCCCGTGCCTTGAAGAAGTTGTTGAGAATCTAACATTTCCGCGGGGTGTCTGTCCCAATATCTCGCTATTATTTTATACGAAGAAACTGAAGGAAACCTATCGAATCATAAATAAAACATCAGGTATTAAGTATGCTGAAATCTATAAGATCGACGAATATAATATAGCGGTGCCAAAGATAATGATAAAAGAAGGCTGGCACCTCATTGCCCGATTGTATGACCAGCTACGTCAGTTAAACTATGAAAAAATAAATTCAATGGTGAATAACCCTATGTCAGAAAATGATATAAAGCTCTCACGGATTATCTGGTCGAGAAGGAATCGAAAGGGGATTATCTCGATTTTCCCGAATTTCAATTGGTCAGTGTTAAAGAACTACGCCCACCTCCACTTGGCTTTAACGACGAAACTGAGGATTAAAGAACTGAGAAGACTTGTTAACCGGGTGGGTTTCTCAGGTAACATCACCTCGCGATTCAAAAAGAGATTTATCCAGATCGAATTCGATATATGGGGTTTTTCGAATATGCAGAAGATACTCAGTTCTCTTCAGGAAATAGCTGGACTGACTATCGAAGGGTATTCGTTAGCATATAAAAACACAATTAGAAATGCTTGGATTAAAAAATACATCAAAGAGAACATCTAATTACATCTCTCCGTTAGTATTCCTGTTCGCCTTGGTATTAGGCTGTTCAGCTAAGGAAGATGTTACTGAGCAGGTTGTTCATACTACAGTATGTTATGTTGTCAAAAAAGGTGAAGTTATAGAGGATATTCTCGACCGTGAGTTACGCCATCAATCAACTACTGAGGTGCTGAGTGCTATGAAGAACGCCGGGTTTCCGTTCCGCTATTGTATACCTGGCGATTCAGTTACCCTGGCGTTTGAGGATAGTCTTTTCTTAAAGCTTACATATAAACAAAGTATCACACATGAATATTATGTCACAAAGGGAAGTCAATACCTGTGTGTTTCTATGAAACTACCATACATCGATACAGTGGTGTGCTGTATCACTGGAGCGATTCAATCAACCCTATATGAAACTATTTTAGAACAAGGGGAAACACCCAATCTGGTATTTAGATTTGTGGACATCTTTGCATGGGAAATAGATTTCGTTACGGAAACCCAAAAGCATGATTCTTTTTTCGTCCTGTTGGAAAAGACCTTCTGTGATTCACAGTTTATTGGATATCAGAACATACTCGCGACGTGTTACAACGGCGATATCGGTCTATACTATGGCGTATATTACATGGATGCCACTGGTCATGAGGACTATTACAACTTGAGGGGAGAGTCGCTCCGCAAATCCCTATTGAAATCGCCTTTAAGATTTTCATATATTAGCTCATATTTCTCAAAACGTAGGTTCCATCCGATTCTAAAGATCTGGCGACCGCACCACGGTTTAGACTACTGTGCACCTACTGGTACGCCGATATCCTCAATCGGCGACGGCGTGGTGACTTATAAAGGATGGCGCGGTGGTTATGGCAACCTTGTTGAAATAAAACACAAAAACAATTTCAAGACGCGTTACGGTCACCTTTCAAAATTCGCCAAGGGTTTGTACAAAGGGAAAAAAGTCAAGACCGGTGAATTAATAGGCTATGTTGGTTCAACCGGGCTATCAACCGGGCCACATCTTCATTTCGAGTTGCACAAAAATGGTGTGCCGATAAATCCACTAAAGGTCAAGATCCCTCGAGCACCATCAGTGAAAAAAAAATATATGGCTGATTTCGAACAATATCGTGATTCCCTGTTAAAATATATCGAACAATTATCACAACCTGCTGGAGAAGAAATATCAAAAGATTAAAGTGCGTTATAGTGTTTCTTGCTTCTTGCTTCTATCATCTTGTCCCTTGTAACTTGGGATTTGGAGTTTGGGATTTGTAATAATTTAAGGAGGTTTGATGCCCATACATTTAAAGGCGAACAAAGGCGATTATGCGCCCACTGTGCTTCTGGTTGGAGATCCAGGTAGGGCCGATAGAATAAGTAAGCTATTAGATAAAACAAGACTGGTCAATGATAACCGGGGGCTGTTTGGGTATACTGGACAATACAAAAGTAAAGAAGTATCGGTACAAACTACTGGCATGGGATGTCCTTCAGCTGCGATCGTGGTTGAAGAACTGATCCAGCTCGATGTCAAAAGATTCATTAGGATAGGCACATGCGGTGGTATAGGTGAGCACATAAGACCATTGGACATCGTTGCCGCGGTAGCTGCTTCACCTTTTGACGGAACAACTCAGACTTATTTGAGACATGAACCACTTGCACCTTATGCGACTTTCGAGATATTGAAAACGGCACACGATATTTCCAGGGCTCTGGACATTAAGGTAGTTTTTAGTGGTGTTGCAAGTGTTGATGTGTTCTATAACCCCTTTTCTGATTATGTCGATAATCTTAGGAAAAAGGGCGTCGTTGCGGTGGAAATGGAGACTAGTCTAATATACTATCTGGCAAACCGCAGTAATAAAGAAGCAGCTTCTTTCTTACTTGTTTCGGATATAGTCGGTGGCGATGAACACTTCACCAAATACGTTACTGAGCAAGAACTGGCTGAAGGGATGGAAACGCTGATTAATTTTGTGCTTGAGGTTTTCATTAATTTGTAGTATTATTGCATAGGAGTAAAATGGGAAAATGGCGTTGTTCAATCTGCGGTTATATATACGACCTGCGGCTTGGTGATACTGAATCTGGAATAGAACCAGGCCGCTTTTTTTCTACATTACCTGAATACTGGGGGTGCCCGGATTGTGGTGCATCAAAAGAATATTTTGAACGAATTGATGATAATATAATATCCGATAAGGATGATGGTGCTAACTGAATATCTTGCTAAAAACAAAATTCTGTTCGAGCTTGATGCAGTAGACTACAAGCAGGCGATGGAACAGATGCTCCACGTCAGTGAAGTAGAAACATCCGAAGCGATTGAGCAAATTATGGAACGAGAGGCGACCATGTCAACTGTTTTGGGTAACGGGGTTGCTCTGCCACGTGTTATTCTTGAGAATAAGGCAAAAACCGAAGTCATTATGGCAATAATACCAAAAGGTGCAAGGTTTGAAAGTTTTGATCTATTGCCAATCAAAATAATAATCCTCCATCTTTTTTCGAAACAAGATGACCATGCTGCCATACTGGCGCAGACTTTAAGACTAATGAATGACGACAATCTTAAGAATGAAATCATTAACTGTCGAACAGGTAATGATGTAATAGAAGTCATTAGAGAATGGGAAGAGGATGAATGAAGAAAAACACCAAGGTTCTTCTTTTGATATTCTGGATCATAGTTATATTCATTCTCACCGGATATCCAAAGCTGAAGGTGCCAACTATAGAATATATAGGGCTTGACAAGTTATTCCATTTCGCGATCTTTTTCATTTTGGGTATTTTTGAATACCGGTTATTGAAAACCTATCTTTTTTTCGCAATCGGCTGCAGCGTTGCCTTACTTGCAGAATTTCAGCAAATTTTAATACCAGGACGTGGTTTTGAATTACTCGATATCGGCTTTGGTATTTTAGGCCTTCTCGTTTCATATATGATTTTCCACAGTAGGAGTGCAATTAGAAATGCGATATCAAAAACCTAAGGGGACAAGAGACATTTACGGCAAAGAGCTGAAAAGAATTGAAGCAGTATGTAATGCAGCCCGCAGTTTCTTTGTAAGAAATGGTTATCAAGAAATAAGAACTCCGGCGTTTGAAATGGCCGATCTCTTCATACGTTCAATCGGCGAACACACTGATATTGTCGAAAAGGAAAACTATACCTTCAAAGCCGGCAAAAGAATATACATGCTTAGACCTGAAGGAACCGCGTCAGTCCTGCGGGCAATTATCGAAAACAAAATCCCTTTGCCGCGTCGTTTCCTGTATATTGAGCCAATGTATCGAAAAGAACGACCCCAGAAAGGGAGGTATCGCGAGTTCATCCAGATCGGTATTGAATTAATCGGTGAAGATGATCCTATATACGATGCGGAAATGATTGAACAGGGAAAGAGATTTCTGGAGTCAGTCGGCGCCAGTGGCTTTACTATAGAAGTTAACTCAATAGGATGCCCGAAGTGTCGTTCTCTCTACAAAAAGGCTCTCAAAGATTTCTTGAGAGCCAAAACAAACATGCTTTGTTCGAATTGCACGGTTCGGTTAAATAAGAATTTTCTGCGCATCTTTGACTGCAAAGAACAAAAATGCCAAGAAATCTACGATACCGCACCGAAGATCACCGATAACCTTTGTGCAGACTGTACCCAACACTACGCAACAGTCAAAAAGTTTCTTGTTAAATTTAATATTGAATTTACGGAAAACAAAAAACTCGTGCGCGGACTTGATTACTACACCCGGACCGTATTTGAGTTCAAACACGAACTTCTTGGCGCACGGGATACGATACTGGCTGGTGGTCGGTACGATCTCCTCATGGAAGAGCTCGGTGGTGTAAATACACCGGCTTTAGGATGGGCAATGGGTGTTGATTGCGTAATTCTTAGTTTACCTGATGAACAACCGCCTCTTGTGCAGAGAAAAAGATTTTTCATCGCGACAATGGGGGAGGGGTTAATAACTGAGACCCTAAAATTGCGAAATACGATACAGGAAAATGATCACGTTTGTATTATGGGAAACCCAAAGGACTCAGTCAAACACCAGCTCAAAAAAGCCAATCGTCTTCAAGTAGACTATACTGTTTTGTATGGGGAAGATGAAGCAGAGGCAAAAGTATGCAGCATGAAAGATATGGAAAGCGGTGAGCAGAAACAAATAGCTCTAAGAGACTTTGCGTCGTTTGTTACTAAGGAGAACATATAATAGTTTCAGTGGATTTCGTTAGCATGTTACGCTATTGTCACTCTGAATTTATTTCAGAGTCTCACTTTATCGAGATTCCGAAACAAGTTCGGAATGACAGTTTCCACAACATAATTGAAACTATTATATGTTCGGAGTAATAAGAGTATCTAAGAACAAAACGTTAGAAAAAAGGGGCGGATTCCCGCCCCTTTTTTTTATTTAATTACTAATAGCTTTTCTATTTGTTGTATTCCTGCTGCACCGATTTCAACGAAGTACACACCGCAAACAAGATCAATAGGTTTATCGATTTTGTGAGTGCCTGTTGACATATTTCTAATTACAAGGTTGTCAACAACCCTACCGGTTAGATCAAATACCCTTACGTTAAGGTCGGTCGTCGTACTGAGACGTATTTCAAGATGTAGCTTGTCCTTCGTAATGGTACTAAAATTGCTGATTTCCGTACCTGGTACATAAGTGCTTGTATTTTCTTCAATACCTGGATAGAAACTGAGATCTCCAGTTATCGCATAGGCAAATCCCATTGGACCATTCGGAACATTTTGACCAATGACCGTGATGTGCCAAACACCAGTTTGCGGGCTATTGATCCGGGCGCACTCTTCAACGTTTATATTATCCCAGGTTGAAGGGTTTGAAGAAGACTCTCCACCACTGTAGATATTACCGTGATAATAGGTACCACTCGGTGCAGTCAGTTCAAGATGCAAATTATTGACGAGTGTGGGGTTTGCACTAGGTGATGCGGCAGTATCAGTCCAAGCCATGCAAACACGCAGCGGTATTGAGGAATTGACAATAAAGGAATCAGTAATTGACATGCCTGTAGTGACACCAATTGTATCATCAACTATAATCAAGTTTCTGGAATTTCCAGCAAAGAACAAGACACTATCAACATCGATTCTTCCCCAGCCTACATTAAAACTTGGGATCGTGTAGCCGGTGTTCGGATCAGCGGAAACCATTGCCATAGACCTTAGTAAAGCAGCGCTTTGATACTTGATTGAATCAGAGGTATTTGCCGCTCCAGATGGGTAAAAGCCGGCAAGCAGATATTGCCGAATCAAACCAATTGAACCATTTGTCGCTGGTGCTGCCATACTTGTTCCAGACAAACCTTTATAGCCTGACGTGCCGGCGCCATTCGCTGACCAGATACCAGCCCATAAAGTCGTGCCGTCACCAGGTGCCGTGATATTTGGTTTAATACGGTTATCCTGGGTAGGACCACGGCTGGAAAACGATGCAATCTGTGTAGAATTCGTGCTGTTGAGCATAGCACCGACAGTCAAGATATTTTTAGCCATGCCCGGGTTTCTAATCCTCGTACTCGAATATTCATTGCCCGCTGCATAGAGATTGAGAAAATCAGGGTTAGCATAGACATAGGCATCAGTTGAAGCATCCTGCAGCAGATATGTGCCACTGGAATTACCCCAACCCCAAGAACCTGAATGCTGCAGAATTGTATAGGGTAGCCCACGACCAAGGTGTATGGTATCATACATTGCAGTTAGATTCGTTGGAACAACAAGACCACCCGTGGCATTTGCAATATCAACGAAATAGATACGCGCCTGCTTTGCCATACCATCATAAGTGCTTGAACCCTGGGTCGTATCATTACCAGCAACAGTGCAGTTGACATGTGTACCATGGTAGCCATTGTATGAGTTATCGCCAAATGCGGCTCCTTGATAATTTTTATATGCAACAACTTTACGATGATTTGGATACACGCCCGTTCCTGTAATAGGATAGGAGGGATCATAAAACTGCTGGTGATTAGTAGTGATCCCGGTATCCGTGGTGTTGAGCACGACACCATTACCGACTACACCATTATACCATACTTGCCGGGCACCTGGGTTTGATGGGATACTTGAACGCCAGCCAGTCTGGGTGACCCACTGACAATTAAGGTTACATAGGGTTGGTTCAGACCACTCCTGAATCCAGAGCACACCCGGTATGCGCGCAATGTCACTGAGTTGTCCAGCATCAAGGATGACATCCATTGTTTTACACAAGTCATGGTTCTCTACTTGCGTGACATCAAACTCCATTTCCCTTATCTGCCGTGCTATATCATTAAGATCTTCATTTGGGAAAACCTGTACTGTTATATGGATAGTTCCTTCCAGATTCTGAATGTCTTTCTCAAGTTTGTACGCAGGTTGATAGATTCCGGTCCAGTGCACAAATGATTTTGTGTTAGCCTGTATAATCTGTTCTTCAGTAGCACGGACAATGAGCGCATAATGGGGAATATACCCGAGAATTTCAATACCGTCGGTTTTTAGTTCTTCAATCCAGGTTTCATATATCGGACCAGTCATTTGGACCAGATAATACCCGCTTTTTTGGTATTCACTAATTGTAAGAGCAGTTAGTAGCTGAGGTTCACCATTACGCGTGTCGAATTCAATACCATTGGAAAACGAGATGATAAAAGCATTATCATCGGGGAATACCTCACGCGACATTACCACACCGTGTTTGTGTATATTGGTAGCGCCTAAACATGTTACAACCAATATTAACGATACCAATTTCATATAACCTCCTTTCATATATTTAAGTCTCTATTACTATACTGAATATTATTCTTATGTCAATGGCTAAAACCACCCAAAGATATTGACTAAGTGAAGGGAGTATATATACTTCGAAAAGACGTTTAAAACGACAAAGTTATTGAGTTACTTGGTAATTGAGTTACTGAAAGATGTTTTGACCGTTGCATTCGTTTTGTTTTTTTGGTTTGATTAATCTATCTGGTCTATTTTGTTTGTCTTGTTGATTAAGCACTATTGTAGTTGCCCAATTCATCCAGCCCTTTTGTAAAAGAGCGGGATTCATTGGGATCTATTTATTGTCGTATCCGATAAATCCCGCAATCCTATTTATAAAATTATGATACGAAGCGGGATAAATCGGATGACTACAACGTTTGACAAAATAGGGAAAACGCATATCAAGAGGAAGAAGTTAAATACCCGAAACTACAGGAATTTAGTTTTTTCGCGCCGCATGGGAATAAAGGCGATAATACTCAGTATTCTCCCTATTTTACAAGACTTTTTCACAATAGATTAAACAAAATTATAAGTATATGATGGCAAAAAAAATGGTTTAATGCATTTCTATACAATCTCCACCCTTGATTTTCTTGGCAGGTTGAGTATAATTTATACAGAAGAGGCATTATTGCTTTTGCTTCTTTCTTGAACCGCAAACCTGTCCATTATTGGATGGGTTTGCGGTTTTAATACAAGATATAGTCATTGTGTCATTTAGTTATTAAGTCATTAAACATAGAATGAGTCATTGGTCATTGAGTCAATTAACTGATAGAACCATATAGTTATTAAGTCGTGATAAGCGTGAGAAAGTGTTGGTAATGAATGGTCTGCGCTGCTATGCATAGTAATAAAAGCATTTCTTGATCTTTTTGCCGGGAATGGAGAATAATAATTACTTAATATATTAATCAATCGATGATCAAATAGACCGCGCGTGGATAAAGACGAATATTGGTAAGGGAGATGTACGAGTAAAAAAATATCAAAACTATTTATCCTGAGCATTGCATACGATTTATTCATATCAAGCTAATTTTAGCAAATCGTCTATTAATACATTAAAATAGACATACCAGAAGGAGTTTTTAAGCAGATGGACCAAATAGCGTATATTGCCGCATTTTGTCATATTTTACAAGGATTTGCGCGGTATTTCCCTTATTCTACTTGGTTCTGATAATAAAGATTATGCAAACTTGATAATTTTCACGTTCTGATGGTAAGCTATTATATTTCTAAGCATCTCCCCTTTTTTTGCTCCATTGACTAAGAGAGCATTTTTATTATAATTGAAACCAAACAATATATTAGGCAAAAGAAATCGCCAACTGACATTGCGAAGGTATGCGGTTGCACCCGAGAATATGTCTATAAAAAAATGCGTGAGCATGGTCTTCCCTTACGAAGTAAACGCTCGGCGAGAAGAATCGCGTTACAGAATGGTAAAATAACCGTGAAAAGAACTAACGACACTGGTGAGATTCATTCAGTTATCTATCAAAAGATCGAGTATAATGAAAAATTCTTTGCCTCCTGGTCTCAGGAAATGGCTTATGTATTGGGGATACTGTACACTGATGGTTGTTTAAGTATGCAAATTCATCATGGTAAGAGATCTACTCGAAGGACACCTATC
>JAUWCU010000036.1 GCA_030609135.1 Candidatus Stahliibacteriota bacterium
TCCAAATCCAGCCAAAAGAGACTTGAAAGTAAGACTCAATTCACCTGATGAACGTAAGGTTACAGTAAAACTGTACGATGTAACTGGAAGGTTGGTAGATGAAATTTTCAATGGCAAATTGAAGGTCGGCACGAATGAAATACCAATCAGATCAAAAAAACTGGCAGCTGGGGTTTACTTTATACGGTTAGAAACTTCAGGCTATGAAAAAACAGAGAAGATAATACTGCTCAGGTGATATTTTATTCAAGAGTGCCTGCTTCGTGAAATGGCAGATCACGCTGTAAGTGAAAAAAGTCGAGCAAGCCTCTCGATATAACTCGAGACAGGCGAGCGAAGTCGAGAACACACATTAAGGACGTTTAGATCCTTTCGTCCGTTTAGAGCGTTTCAATCGTTAATATGGTTGATTTGGTTTGTTTATGTATTTTGGATTTTAGGTGTTTGTATTTTCACCGATACTCCGTTTCTCCATTGCCTGTATTGACAGTCCAGGCATTTTCTGTATACTAGTGCCGTTCCAAATAGTTCTCAGGAAACTGTAGTGGCAGACCTTGGTCTGCATTGTTAGTCGAGCAAGCTCGACCACTACGGAATTGGAAAAATCGAACATTGATAATTTGAAACGGTACTAAGAGCTCTCAAACTGATATATTTTAGTGAGTATAGACGAAATGTAATAGCAATTACTAAGGAGAACATATAATAGTTTCAGTGGATTTCGTTAGCATATTACACTATTGTCACTCTGAATCCTGACCTGTCCTGAACTTAATTCAGGACCAGGATAGGTTTATTTCAGAGTCTTACTTTATCGAGATTCCGAAACAAGTTCGGAATAATAGGTTCCACAACATAATTGAAACTATTATATGTTCGGAGTAATAAATATAATATTAACAAGGAAGTCCCGTTTCTTTCTAAGAAGAAACGTGGACATAGAATTTTGCAACCACATCATAGACATGGGCAAAATTCATGGAGGCAATTATGAGACCCCCACCCTTGCCCTCCCCCTTGAAGGGGGAGGATATAGGAGGGGGTGAAAGGAGGTTTAATGTCTACTCGACAGAAATTTCGGGAATTGAAGGCGTCGCAGCTTCGCTGGCAGTGCGACCCCAAAATTCTTAAATTCAAGACGGTCAATGAATTACATACGTGTGAGGGTATCATTGGTCAGCCCAGAGCAATTGAGGCGATAAAACTGGGACTCAATGTTAAGTACCCAGGATATAACATTTTCATTACTGGACCGGTTGGTACAGGAAGGACAACTGCGATTACGAAGCTATTGGAAGAGATGGAAGTCAAAAAGGGCGATTTAAAAGACCTCTTGTACGTTAACAATTTCAAGAAACCTGATATGCCTAAGCTAATGGATTTACCATCTGGTGACGGCACAAAATTCAGAAATGCCATGCTTGATTTCATCTATGCTCTGAAAGCGAATATACCCCAGGTTTTTAATAGTGAAGAATACACCAAAAGAAGACAGGGTGTTGTCAACAAGTATGAGTCGAAGCACCGTGGTTTACTTCAGAATTTTGAAAAAGCAGTGGAAGAACAGGGTTTCAAGGTAGTTCAGGTTCAGATGGGTCCATTTGTTCGCCCGGGAATAATCCCGATCATCAATGGCCAGCCGATGAAATTGGAGGACGTCGATGCGCTGGTGAAAGATGGTAAACTGAGCGAAGAGAAATATAATGAAATGCGCGAAAAGATGAAGCAATTAGAGGCTAAGATGGCTACAATATACAGCCGCATCAAAGAAATTCAAGATGCGGCAAATATAGATCTACAGAAGCTCAATGAGTTGGTGGTTAAACCAGCTGTCGCAGACCTGGTCGATGCCATAAAAAAGCGTTTCACAGGTAAAAAGATTGAGAAGTATTTAACCGATGTTCTCAACTCAGTAATGGCGAATCTTGACCGTTTTTTAAAGAAAGAAAGCAAGGAGGATAGTTTTCGTGAATACCAGGTCAATGTTCTTGTTGACAATGCTGATACTGACGTAATCCCCATTATCTTCGAGACAACGCCTTCATATAAGAACCTTTTTGGTACGATCGAACGGCACCCCACTGGTCCAGGTATGGTGGTCAGCGATTTTCTGAACATAAAGGCAGGTTCTCTACTCCATGCCAATGGTGGTTATTTGATTATTAATGCCTTTGATGCGCTTACTGAACCCGGCGTCTGGCAAGCTCTGAAAAGGACATTACGTAATGGTGTGATTGATATTCAAGCCTTTGACCCCTTTTACATCTTTTCAACAACCGCGCTCAAACCAGAACCCATTACAGTCGACGTTAAGGTCATTATGATCGGCAGCCAGTGGTTGCACTATTTACTTTATTACCGCGACGAGGATTTTAAGAAAATTTTTAAAGTAAAGGCTGATTTTGATACAGTCATGAACAAAAATGTGAGTAATATCAATGAATATGCTTCCCTCATAAAATCCATTTGTCATGCTGAAAAACTACTGCCTTTTACAAAACAGGCGGTTGCCGACATTATTGAGTACGGCGTCCGCATTGCTGGACGCAAGGATAAACTTTCAACGAGGTTCCACGTTATTGCCGATATTATCCGCGAAGCTGATTACTGGGCGCGCCAGGCAAAACATAAGAGTATAGGTGCTGATGACCTTGACAATGCGATTCAAGGATGGCGTAGAAGAGAGAATATGATGGAAGAAAAGATTCAGGAACTGATTGAGAAAGACATACTTATGATTAGTACCACGAAAAAAGTGGTCGGTCAAATCAATGGTCTTTCAGTGTATCAAATAAGCGGTTACAGTTTTGGGAAGCCAACAAGAATCACTGCCAAAACATCGATTGGTCGCGCCGGTATCATAAATATTGAGCGTGAAGCAAAACTTGGCGGTCGAACTTACAATAAAGGTGTTCTTATCATGAGCGGCTTTTTGAAATCACGTTATGCGCAAAACCAACCTATGACCATGGATGCAACTTTGGGTTTTGAGCAGTCTTATAGTGAGATTGACGGAGATTCCGCTTCCAGTACTGAGGTCTATGCCATACTCTCCTCATTGTCAGGTGTACCGATAAATCAAGAATATGCGGTGACCGGTTCGGTTAACCAGAATGGACAAATACAACCGATCGGCGGGGTAAATCAGAAGATCGAAGGCTTTTACGATGTCTGTAAAGCCAAAGGGTTAACCGGTACACAGGGCGTTATTATACCCGCCAGTAATATTGAGGATTTGATGCTCCGGCAAGACGTTGTCGATGCGGTGAAAGAGAAAAAGTTTCACATCTATGCCATTAAGACGATCGATGAAGGTATTGCATTACTTACCGGTGTCAAGGCGGGGAGGACAACAAAGACTGGTTTTGAAAAGGACAGTATCAATTATCTGGTTGCTAAGAAGCTGAAAGAATACGCGGTGCGGATGAAGGATTATGCCAAAGCCAAGTAATTAGATTTCTGAAAAAAACCAGAAATCTTCCTAGATAATAATAGGTAAGTTTTTCCTAAATTGTAGCGGTCGGATTTATCCGACATAATAAAAATATCCGAAAATTTGTGCGATGAATCGCACCGCTACAATAATTGCTACGTTTTTTATATCATTTTTAGGAAAAACTAAACTATTACACCTCTCGATATATTTTTTGAATTTCTTCAATGCCTTAGCGCGATGACTGATGAGGTTTTTGACTTTCGGTCCGAGTTCGGCAAAAGTCTTGCGAAAACCATTTGGTATGAAGACCGGGTCATAACCAAAGCCTTGAGCGCCGCGTGGCTTTATAGTAATTTCGCCAATGCACTCACCGTCAAAAATTTCATACTCGTTTATATCATAATAATAGACAAAGACGGCTCTAAACTGAGCACGTCGGTTGTGTTCATCCGCCATTTCTTTTAAAAGTTTGGCTATGCGGTGTTCGTCATTTTTGCCGAAGCGCGCAGAAAAGATACCGGGTGCGCCGTTTAGGGCATCGACAAACAGACCTGAGTCATCAGCCAGTGATGGCTTTTGGCTGACTTTGAAAGCGAAGGCTGCTTTGCTAAGGCTGTTCTCAAGCAGCGTACGACCAGCCTCCTTTATTGATATGTTTATGTAATCACTGAGCGTTTGGTACTGAATATCCAAACCAAGGATGTCTTTTATTTCAGTTACCTTGTGCTGATTCGTCGTAGCAAGGATAATTGAATATGACTTTTTCACCCGACCGAGGTTCTGCTCCTGAGTTTTAGTCTCCTTTTTCTGCTACGGTGAGATCATTGTTTCCATAACGAAAGTACCGCGATAACCCAATTGCAACGCTTGATGTTTTACAATCTGAGCTTCTTCTTTTGTTAAAAAATCACCAATGCGCACTTTATAATAGGGTGCACCATACTGGACATACACGTTTTGTGTGAATGAAGCTCTTGCGTCATCAGCGACCCGTGAAGCGTTCTTTTCAGTCGATGATGCAAAAATCTGAATTCTGAAACCGAGAATCGTAGCCGGAGGTGAACTTGGTGGTGGGGTTGGCGTGACAACTGGTGGTACATAGGGTTGTGTTGATACTGGTTCTTCCTCAATGAGCGGTGCGGGCGGAAGGATTGGTTCTTCCTCTGCTGGCGGTGGTGGAGCAATCACTATTTCTTCAACTAATGGCGGCAAAATAGGTTCCTCTTCGGGTGGGGGAACAACTACTTCTTCTTCAGGTGGTGGCATAGTGGGTTCTTCTGCGATCGGCGGGGCGACAACCTCTTCTTCTACAGGTTGTGGTAACACCGGCTCTTCTGATACATAAGAGATTTCTTCTTCACCAAACACTATGACTTCTTCAAGCCCTTCGGTTTCAACGGTTGATTGTTTCGGGGCACAACAAACAAATGCTAATACGCACCCGATTAAAAGCATCTTCCTCATCTTTTCCTCCTTTTTATTTCCTGAATAATTTTTTTAAAGCTGCAGCTCTTTTTTTACTACAGACCAATATCCCTTTGGAACAAGCTACGATGATCAATCCTTTGACGTCGTAAACCCTCAAGGGGATATTGTCAGAAGTATACATAATTGTATCGCTGATTTCAAGACCTTTTGTGTTACCCAACATTATATTGCCGTTGCGGTCGGGTTTGAAAAAGCGTTCTAGAGCAAGCCATGAACCCACATCATCCCAAAGGAAATTGGCTCGGACAACGCAGAGTTTCTTACTTTTTTCCATTACACCGTAGTCAATTGATATGTCAGGGATTTTCTTGAAATAGATTTGCTTGCCAGTTCTTGAAAATTCTTTAGCACCTTCATAGACTCGGGGGATATGCTTTTTCATCTCACTGAGAATCGTTTTTATACCCAAGCTAAATATGCCGCTGTTCCATAAATACCTTCGGCTTCTGTAATATTTCTTTGCCTTTGCCAATGATGGTTTTTCAGTGAAGCCAGCACCCCTGAATGCCGCTATGTTTCTATTCGAGATTATCTGCTTGCCGAGTTTCACATAGCCATAACCGGTTTCTGGACGGGTTGGTACAATGCCGTACGTTACAAGATAGCCGCTTTGGGCAAGTTTGCCACCGAACCTTAACGCGGCGATGAAATTTTTCTTAGGGCTTATAAGGTGGTCTGCTGGCATGACGTGCATTACGCCATCCCCGTGTTCTTTTAGTAGTTTCAAAGCGGTAAGACAGATCGCCGGTGCTGTATTCCGGCGCATTGGTTCTATGATTATGCGTTCTTTGCCGAGATGAGTACGCGTTAACCGTTTCAATTCTTCGGGTATTATCAAGACCCTTTCCTCTTTTTTAAAGTGAGCCTTTAATCGCTCAATGGTTTGGACAATGAGTGGCGTATCATTAAATACTGAAACAAACTGCTTTGGAAAATCGGGTTGGCTCACGGGCCAGAATCGTTCTCCTCGACCGCCGGCTAATATAACTGCAAATTTCTTAATGCCTTATCCCTTTCAACTTGAATAGGATACTTCCTTTTTTGATTTTGGCTTTGATGAGTACGGGGTAGCGGTATTCATCCCGGGAATACCAGATGTCCATACCACCTCCTGAACCGAATATACCCTTACCTTGTGTCTGGGGCGTAACAAGGACCGCGTTAAATTCTCCTAAAGGGGTTTTCACAACTTTTTCCTCCACAACATAGCATAATATTTCATGGTTTTCCTGTGATTTGTGAATATTGACTGGTATTGTATCGCCTACTTCAAGAGCAATCGTTCTCAGATAATACCAGAAGCTGAGCAGATCCCGGGAGTTTTCCAATAGTTCGAGAAATAACGTGTCATCATAGTTTACGACGAGACTATCGTGGTTAAACGTAAGTCTTGAACGGCTTTTATAATTACCTTCATTTATCATTTCTTCGTAATAGAGAGGAAGGAGGTCATCAGATCGAGTATAGACCTCAATCGTATCATTTAGCGTGAAGAGAAAGCTGAGGCTGGGGTTGGAACTTAGTAATGACGAAATGTGATAGCAATGGAATCCATCGTAGTCCACGGTATCGATGATTTCCAGAGTCATGGTGCCCAAAGTAAGGAACGACCACTTTGCCTCATATTCAAGTCTCTCGCCCGGGTTAAAACACAATATGAAAAGCAGCGGGATCATATAACCAAACTGGTTAATCGATCAATTCTATTATTGAGCGGCGGATGGGTTGCGAATAGTCCAGCAGCATCAGCTCGGTCTTTGCCAAAAGGGTTGGCAATGAATAGATGAGCATTTGATTGGGACGCACGCTTCAGGCGTGTATGCTGATCACGCAATTTAGCCAGTGCTTGGGCGAGTCCTTCTGGATAGCGTGTGATATATGCGCCCGATGCATCAGCAAGGTATTCACGTTGTCTGGAGATCGCTGCTCTTATCATGGCAACGAATATCGGCGCGACAATAGCCAGGATAATCCCGACCACCAGAAGGATTAAACCTAATTGACCGCCGGTTTTTCGACTGCGCCTTCGACCCCCGAAAAACATAGAGTGCAGAAAGAAATCCCGCAACAGTATTATCAGCCCGCCTATTGCCGAGACCACGGTCATCAATAGTATATCATAGTTCCTGATATGTGCCATCTCGTGAGCAACAATGCCCTGGAGTTCTTGCCGGTTCATGATCTCAAGAAGTCCGGTGGTCACTGCAATTGAGGCATTTCCAGGGTTTCTGCCGGTAGCAAAGGCGTTGGGCGCCGGCGAAGGGGTTATGTAGACTTTTGGTTTTGGCGTACCTGCGGCAATCGCCACTTCTTCGACGATATTATGGAGCATCCGGAATTCATCGGGGTCAGCTGGCACAGAACCAGTTGCCTTGATCGCTAATTTGTCTGAGTTATAATAGAGGATGATATTGTAGATGATTATGAAAATCGCAAAGAAAACGTAGCCGGTAATACCCCAGTTAAGGTAGCGCACCACGACATAAGCGATCGCGCCGAGGAATAAACTTGTTATAATAATGAAGATAAAGGTTTTGCGTTTGTTGGCACCGATTAAGTCGTAAAGTGTATCGCGCATTAAAATTTGACCTTGGGTACTGTTTTTCTCTCTTCTTCTGGTGCCTCAAAGAATTCACGAGGTTTAAAGTTAAACATTGATGCGATAATGGTTTGCGGAAACTTATGGATTGTCGCGTTGTAATCCATTACCACGTCATTATAGAACTGACGCGCGAACGATATCTTATTTTCAGTTGCAGTTAATTCCTCCTGTAATTTCAAGAAATTCTCATTTGCTTTCAACTGCGGGTAATTTTCCGCCACCGCGAAAAGGGTCTTCAAAGTGGAAGTCAACATATTATTGGCATCAGCCGCTTCTTTTGGTGATTTTGCGCCCATTGCCCTGGAACGTAGTTCAGCAACCTTTTCAAAAACCCCTTTTTCATGTTTTGCATAACCCTTGACCGTCTCAACGAGATTGGGTATGAGGTCATAACGACGTTTCAGTTGGACATCGATCTGTGCCCAGCCGTTTTTGACGCGCATCCTCTTGACTACAAGTCGGTTATAAATGGCAATGAATGCGATTACCAAGAGAATAATTAGTATTAATATTATTATCATTTTTCCTCCATATCAATATTTTATACAAATTTCATAATTTGTCAAGAGACAGCAATATTTTGTGATAAGCAAAGCCTTGAAAATATTGTAAGGCAATGGACCCGGGCAATTTTGTTTCTTGACTTGAAATATTATTTTAATATACTCTTATATAACTATGATAAATCGTACGGTCAGAAACTTTCAAATAAGAGAACTCATCGCCACCGGTGGTATGGCGGCAATATATAAAGCAGTTCAAGTTTCACTCGACCGGATCGTTGCGGTGAAAATACTCCACGGCCATCTTGCCCAGGACAAGAATTTCATTACGAGGTTTGAGCGTGAAGCAAAAGCGGCGGCAAATTTGAAACATGAGAGTATCGTCAATATTATCGACTATGGAAAAGCCGAAGATGTGTATTTTATTGCGATGGAGTATATTGATGGTCGTAGTCTTAAGGAATTGGTAAGTTCTGTTAAGTTCATGCCTCTTGACATTGCACTTTCCATTGCTTACGAAATCAGCAAGGGGCTCGCTCATGCCCACCAAAAAGGCATGGTCCATCGTGATATCAAACCCGCGAATATTTTGATCGGCTATGACGGTACAGTAAAGATCGCTGATTTCGGCCTTGCCCAGGCGCAGGATTTGACTTCAGTTACGGTAACCGGATCAATCGTTGGCACGCCGGCTTATATGTCGCCTGAACAAGCAGCGGGCAAAAAGGTGGACAATCGGACAGACATTTTCTCTTTGGGTGTGGTTATTTATGAAATGATAACTGGTAGCAAACCATTTTGTGGCGAGAATTATTCATCAGTCATCCATCAAATCATTACGGTCAAGCAGCCAAAGCCGCTTGAAGCAAACCCTCTGATCAACAAAGAAATCAATGATGTCATCGAAAAAATGCTTGAGAAAGACCTCGACCACCGGTATCAGGAAATCACCGCAGTCAGTGAGATAATCCATTCGTATTTCAAGAGGAACAAGGTTGAAGTCACCAGAAAGCAGATCGGTGATTTTGTTAGTAAACCAGATGCGCTTTTCAAAGATCTTATTGAGCGGCGGAAAAAGAAACATTTTGAACGCGGTCTTTATTTTATGACCCTTGGTTATTCGAAAATCGATGATGCGATCACCGAGTTCACCAAAGTTCTGCATCTTGCGCCTGATGATGGACAGGCAAAGAAACACCTGACAGATCTCAAGAAGCGGAAACAAGACACATCTTTGCCCAAGCAGAAAAAGGCAGCGCCAGAGCGTCGTAAGTTGCCGCTCCTGCCAATTGGCATGGTCATTGCAGTTTTGATAATCGCGGTGGTTTTGTTTGCTTCCTTAACAAAGCGCCGGAAAATGCATGTTCTACCTGAAGATACAACAATGTCCTTTGGTGCTATGGATATCAAATCGACGCCAGAGAGTGCCTTGATATACCTCGATGACAAGAACCTGCAAATAGTAACGCCGGCATTGCTCAATAGCCTTGTGAATGGCAAACACACAGTGAAATTAGTCAAGCCTGGTTTTGTTGAATATGTCAAAACCTTTGAAATAAAACAAGGAGATACGGTTAGCCTGAAGCCGGTTCTTGAAAAAAAAGCAAGTTCAGTTGTTTACGGCAGTATCTTTGTGAAGTCACAACCGCCTGGAGCAGTGGTTTTTCTCGATAATGTCAAGACTGGTTTAAAAACGCCATGTACACTTAAAAATATGATTGAAGGTAAACACCGAATCAAGCTTCTGAAAAAGGGCTATCAATCCAAAGAGGTAAGCAGCGATGTGACTGCGGCAGAGCAAGTAACTATAAATGTGACGTTAACCAAGGCAAGTACGCCGGTAGCAGAAGAACAGTTTTCATATCTGAAAATAAACGTTGAACCGTGGGCAAAAATATATATTGACAACCGGTACGTAGAAACTACGCCCATTGCTCAACCAATAAAAGTACCTGCTGGTACTCATTCGGTGAAACTGGAAAACCCTAATTTCAAAGTTTGGAAAAAGAAAATCATCTTTGCGCCAGATAAAACCGTCAATATGAACATAAAGCTTGACGCAAAAGATGGGTTTTTGAAACTGACGGTTAAACCATGGGCTGATGTTTACATCGATGGTAAGTACTACGAAACAACGCCGATTGCCAAACCGATAAAGCTGTTATCAGGAAAACACACATTAAAATTGATAAACCCATCATATAAAACCGTGGAACAGCAAATAGATATCCCGGCTGGAAAGATGTTGAAAAAATATGTGGAGTTAAAATCTAAATAAAGGAGGATTAATGTTCAAAAAGATTTTCTTGATGCTGACCCTTGTCCTGGTGGGGTTTGCTTTTGCTCAGGTATCAGAGGACTCGCTTGAGCATATGCTGCAAAGGGCAAAGCTCTATTATAGCAATGGAGAGTATGAATCAGCTATCAGTGAATTGGAGAATGCGCTTCAGTACTTGAAACAGCTTGAATCTACTGATCAGGTTGAGGCTTACAAATACCTGGCGTTTAGCTATGTTGCCTTTGGTGATAAAGAAAAGGCAAAGAAGCAGTTTAAAAGGGCATTGGCACTTGAGCCTAGGATGGAGCTCGATCCAACGATTGTTTCACCAAAGATCATCAAGGTGTTCGAAGAAGCAAAGGCTGAAATGAAAATAGAACCAACCCCGGTCGAGCCTGAACCTCCAAAGCCAGTAGTTCCGGCAGGAAAGAAAAGGGTAAGCAAAACAAGTGCGCTCATGCGTTCCTGTTGTGTGCCAGGTTGGGGCCAGATGTACAAAGGTTATTCGAGCAAGGGCAAGAGAATCATGATCGCTTCGGGCATAACATTCGGTACATCGGTTTTTTCATTGATCATGCGTGAAGCAGCCCACAACGCCTACCTGGATATTGAAAAAGGCGCTCCTCAACACGAATTTAATGATGCCTATAAAAAATACAGGGTCTGGTATAATATCACCGCTATTAACCTCACCCTGTTCGGCGTTGTCTATGCATATAATATCTACGATGTCTTTTTTACAAAACCAGCCACTGCCTGGTCATTGCTCGATCAGGACAAAGGTTTGTATTGCGCACCAGGTACCGACCGGATAAAAGTTGGTTACATAATAACTTTCTAGAGGAGAACACGATGAAGATATTTTTTGCGTTCGTTTCTATTTTGTTCATCAGCACCTTGAGTTGTCTAAACCCGGGCCGCGACAACCCTTATGATCCTGAAAACCCTGACAAGGCAAAGATTTTTGGTTTTATATCAAATTATGATAATACCGGAGCAAGAAACGCAAACGTTGCGCTGATTCAAGATAGCCAAATAATGTACGAAGTTCGTACGGATGATAATGGCTTCTTTGAATTGAAGAATATTGATCCGGGGCTCTACGGCGTCGAAGTCAAGACACCCAATTACAATCCTGTTATTGGCATTACAGATCTCCCTGCCGGTTCCGTCGATACCTTTGATATAAAACTGTATGAAATGTTCATTGATTTTGAAGACGAGCCAGTGGGGGTATCAGAGCCTTTGGGTTTCAAAGTTTTAAGTGGCGATTGGGGTACCTCAGATGATCCGCCGCAAGGTCGCGTATACACCGGTCATCATGATCAAACTCCTGAAGAAGAGGCTGTTTCGATACTTGAGGCTCTGTTCCATGATTTCTATACAGATGTGATGTTTAAGGTTTTGAATACGAGTGAATCATGGGAAGTGGGAATGGTATTACGATATCAGAATACGGACAATTTCTATTATGTACGGGTTGGCATGGATTATATCAAACTCACGAAACGAGAGGATGGTTCAGACTCTGACCTGGCAGATGATCATTCTGTCACGTTTAACAAGGGGATTTGGTACCAAATCAGTGCCGACTTAGATGGTTCACATATTAAGATTTACGTGGACAATAATCCAAGTCCGATACTCGTTGCTGATGATAATACATTCACACATGGACCTATGGGTTTGTTTGTCCGTACAGGGGAGGTTCCTCCGGCGAGTGCTTCAGCGCGCTTTGATGACATCTACGTAGACACGCGTAATTAATAAGGAGGGCTTGAGTACATAGTTAATGGCGACATTTCTGATCCATAAGCCAGACGACGAAACCCAGGTCGTCAAACTGTACAAAGACCATATGACCTTGGGCCGTCGCGATGACAATGATATTGTCATTGATGACGTTTTCGTATCACGGTTCCATATCGAGATTGAGAAAAAGAACAACAAGTATGTGATCAATGATCGCAAGAGTCGGTATGGAACTTTTGTTAATGGTGATAGGGTTGTGGAAAAGCAGCTCAGTTATGGAGATGAAATACAGATCGGCAATACAATAATCACCTTTGTCGATGAGAAAACTCTTGACCATATTCCTGAGCGGAAAACACCAAGCCGCCGGTTTGGTACGGGTTTTGACTTTGCCGAGAAGATAGAGTCGATAAAAAAACAGCTATCAAAAGGCGCGGCAAAGAAAGATGTATTACGTTCCCTTAATGAACTTAAAACCTGTATTGCTCAGAACCAGGATAAGTTCAGCGAAGCTGAAAAATCCAAGGAGATCGCATCGACTTTGTGCGAAGTCGGCAAAATCATTAATTTTGTCTTTGACCTTAACGTATTGCTGAACCTGCTCATGGATTTGGTACTGAAAATACTCCAGGCGCGCCGCGGGTTCATTATCCTCTACGATAAGGTATCCAAAGACTTGAAAGTTAAGGTTGCCCGGAACATGGGCGGTGAACTTGAACCGAGTACAACAACGGGCATTAGTCAAACCATTGCCTGGGAAACTTATAAGACTGGTCAGGTAATCGCCACTGAAGATGCGATGAGCGATGAAAGGTTCAGGGCACAGGAGAGCGTTATAAATTACGCAATCGGCGCAGTCATCTGCGCGCCGCTTGTTGCTAAGGAAAAAGGTAGGATCGGAGCTATCTATCTTGATAACCCGGTTACCCAAAGGCATTTTGACCAGGGTGATATAGAATTCATGATATCATTTGCTAACCAGGCAGCCATTGCTATTGAGAATGCCCAACTTTATGAAAAAATAAAGAAGGAAGAAAAAATAAGGGATCGTCTCCAACGATTTTTTTCACCAACAGTCGTTGAAAAAATCATGGCTGCTGAAGAAGGTATGGCTTTGGTCGGCGAGGCGCGTATCGCGACAATCCTTTTCTGCGATATCCGCGGCTACACCTCATTAGCCGAGAAGGTCGATACTCTTGTTGCAGTCGAGATACTAAATGACTTTTTGAGCAACATGACTGATATCGTCTTTATTCACGAAGGAACCCTTGATAAATACATTGGTGATTGTGTTATGGCGATTTTTGGCGCACCGGTCGCCCATGATGACGATCCATTGAGGGCGGTAAAGGCAGCCCTGGATATGAAGCGACGCGTGATTGACTTAAAAGAGGCTTGGCGACAGAGGATGAAAATTGCTGAAGTCGAGGCTTTTGAAATAGGGATTGGTATTCACACTGGCGAAGTGATCGCGGGTAATATCGGTAATATTAACCGGATGGAATACACCGTGGTTTCGCGGGCTGTGAACCTTGCCTCGCGGCTTGAAAACACTGCGCTGCCAGGTCAGATACTTATCAGCAAATCCACCTATGAACTGACCAGAGATTTTGTGAAAGCGAGGAAACTACCGCCAGTCAAGATGAAAAACATTAGCAAGCCAGTTGAGGTGTATGAAGTGCTGAGCCAGAAAGTGTAGAAATATTAAGACACGTTCTCGATGCGTCATTACGAGCGAGCAGCGTGAGCGTGGTAATCTCCAGAGATTCTTAAAGCAGAGGGTTGACCCCATTAGAAATACCTTCTAAAGAACTCATAGTATATGATGCTGAAATATTTTTATTTATGCTGGTGGGATTTAGTGAAATCTATCTTTGTATTTCTAACGGGGTTGACAAGATAATAATTTCATATAATATTTTATATGTTTATTCTGCTACTCGTAGGACAGCTTGCTATTAGTTGCGAAGATGGTGAGGTTATGCTGTCGAATATCCCGCAGCTTGAAGAAACTGACGTAGCTAAACAGGCGGTTGTCTACGATGACTATGATCATATAATACGCCATTACTGTCAGGAATATGGTATTGATCAGCAATTGGTCAAATTGGTGATTGAAAAGGAATCTCAATTCAACCCCAATGCAGTTTCCAAAAGTGGTGCTATTGGTCTCATGCAATTGATGCCGGCAACTGCCGAGATACTGGGTGTGGACGATCCCTATGACCCGTGGGAAAATATCAGGGGTGGTGTTTCCTATCTGCGCGATCTTTTCGACATCTTTGACGAAGATTTGGAATTAGCCCTTGCTGCATATCATGCCGGGCCAGGACTGGTGAGGAAATTGCAGCGTGTGCCGTCAATTCCGGAAACTATAGAATACGTTGACTACATCATATCAAGATATACGCCGGCACAATACCGCAAAGAGGTATACTATACCCTAAGTGACGAAGGAACGCCATTACTCACAAATCGACCCAAGTAGTAACCTCTAATTTAGTGCTTCTTCGCTATGACCCCGATTGATAAAACAGTATACAAGAACAGCTTTTTCTTTCGCAGACGCTCTTGTAGTCCATAGAATCTGGTGGTTATCCGGCCAAAGTATTTAGGGTACATGGGTAGATCTATCTTAAAGCGCCTTAGACCTTCACGTACGATCTTATAAAATATGCCGGGTCGTGACCAGTTACCGTAAAAACGTATTGGCTGGAACCCAAACTGGACCAAGAGTTTAGCCAATGAGGCAATGGTAAACTGTCTTTCCCAACCACCAAACCATATACCAAGAGTAATTAGGATATGTTTGAGTATTGTGTAAATATGATAAGTTTGAGGAACGTCAACGACCAACAAACCTCCTTTTTTGAGGATTCTGAAATTTTCGCGCAAGAGACCGAATGGGGAAGGGAAGTGTTCCAAAAGGCCTTGGTGAAATACGACATCAAATGTATTATCGTTAAAAGGGCAGGAGCGTCCATCTGCAAGAATGAGCTTGACATCAGTTGATTCAGTACTGGAACGAACCAGGCGCAGGCTTTCTTTGGAGTAATCTAATAGATAGACAATACCGCCGAGCCGGCTCATTTTTAGTCCGTCGCGACCAGTTCCAGTGCCGACTTCAAGTATTTTCTTACCAGGTATGCTTGTAACCTCGGCGAGTTCGTTGACAATATTGGTTACTGGTGGATATATCAAGGCCGGGTCTTTGCCTGCCCAGAATTTATCCCATACAGTAGTTGATGGATCTTTATTTATTTCTTGGACCCGAATTTCTCAGGCAACGAGTCAATGACGAGTTGAATCGTTGTTCGTCTCGCCATCGAGTAATTGTTGTAACTTGAGAATTCGTAATTCCGTGCTTCTTTTACAAGCCGGCTTCTTACTGGTAAGGAATGAATATAATCGAGCCGCTCTGTAAACATTTCTTTATCTCTTATTATTTCACCGACAAAACTCTGACTCCAAACAGTACCTGCTTTTTTCTTGTATTCATTATACTTCCTGGCAAAATTACCTTTTATCAACTTCATTATTTTAGAAACCGTGTACATCGCACTTGGCTGAACAATCAGATAGAACGAATCGGGCATTACTAAATATGCATATATCCTGTAATTGAGCATGTATCGGTGGTAACCGATCGACAAAAGCAGGAATCGCGACCAGTGAGGGTCACTTAGAATTTCCATGCAATCTTTTGTCGTTGTTTCGATATAGTATGTTGCGCCAGGCTTTATTATTCTTTTAGCCATACTCCCTCCTCAGGAACTTATTTGTTTAAGTGCTTCATCGTCAAGATTCTTCACGATTAAAGTTATTAGATTCAGCACATGGTCGTAATCTTCTAATGACACAATACTGGAAGCCGAGTGGACGTATCGGCATGGCACGCCGATAGCCAAACTCGGCACACCGAAGTTTGTTAAATGGATCATCCCGGTATCATAACCTCCTTTTATGGATGTGAGATGATAGGGGATATTGTTCAAATCAGCGATTTCACATACGAAATCCCTGAGTTTCGTATGGGGGATCATGGTCCGGTCATAAATCAACAAACCAACACCGCCGCCGAGTTGCTCAACCGCATCTGTTTCATTCCCAGGCGTATCACGACAAATGGATACATCCAGGGCAAAACCGATATCTGGTGAAACAGCAAAGGCTGATGTTCTGGCACCCCTTAAGCCGACTTCTTCTTGTACTGTGCCGGCAAGATAGATAGTATTGGGATGTTCAGTTGCGGTTAAGTTATTAAGCAGGTCAACGAGCAGAGCACATCCAATTCTATCGTCCCATGCCTTTGCCAGATATAGGTCACTATTTGCCAGTTGCTTAAATTCGGCTGCCGGGATAATCGGGTCACCCGGTTTGATGCCGAGTTTTTCTCTGATGTCAAATGCCCTGGTGGCACCAACGTCAATATACATATCCTCAGCCTTTGGTAGTTTTTTGCGTTCTTCTTCAGTTAGATCGTGTATTGGCTTGAGCCCGATGACACCCGGTACGTATTTACCTTTCCTGGTCTTTATTTTGACACGCAGACCTGGTAAATTACCAGCCCACCATCCACCAATGCTTATGAACTTGATAAAACCTTGTTTCGTGATTTCTTTTACCATGAAGCCTACTTCGTCCATGTGGGCGGCAAACATTATTTTAGGTTTCTCGCTCGTGCCCACTTTTTTTACAATAATACTACCTAATTTATCTCTTGTAATTTGTCCGTGATCGCCGAAATGTTTCCTTAATATACTGACCACATCTTGTTCATATCCAGATACTCCAAATGCATCGGTTAGTTCTTTAAAAAGATCAATCCGCCCCATTGAACCTCCTTACCAGTTACACATCAAGATTTTCCACATACTTTGCATTTTCTTCAATGAATTTTCTTCTCGGTTCCACTTCACCGCCCATTAATATCGAGAAGAGACGGTCTGCTTCAGCGGCATCTTCCATATTGACTTTCTTGAGAATGCGTTTTTCCGGGTCCATAGTTGTCTGCCAGAGTTGCTGCGGGTTCATCTCGCCAAGTCCTTTGTAACGCTGGATATTCGGGTTCTTGCCGGGTTTGGATTTCATAAATTTCTGAAGCTCGTCGTCAGAAAACAGATAGGTTTCCCTTTTGTTAGCGCGTATCCTGTAGAGTGGTGGTTGGGCAATATAAATGATCCCGCGGTCGATTAAATCCCTCATGAATCTGAAGAAGAATGTCAGCAATAGCGTTCTGATATGGGCACCGTCAACATCAGCATCAGTCATAATGACAACTTTTTTGTAACGCACCTTGGAAACATCAAAACCGTCTTCTCCGATGCCACAGCCAATTGCCGAGATGAGAGTTCTGATTTCAGTATTGCTCAATATTTTGTTCAAACCGCTCTTTTCAACGTTCAGAATTTTACCGCGCAACGGTAGGATAGCCTGGAATCTCCGGTCTCTGCCTTGTTTGGCACTACCGCCTGCAGAATCGCCTTCGACAACAAATATTTCACAATCATCAGGGTTTGTGGATGAACAGTCAGCGAGTTTGCCAGGTAGGGTCTCACTGTCGAGCAGAGACTTGCGCCGGGTTAATTCACGAGCCTTCTTGGCCGCTAACCTGGATTTGGCTGCCGTTTTGATCTTGCCGATAATGATATTTGCGTACCTCGGGTTTTCTTCCAGGAAGGCGGCGAGCTGTTCGTTGACTAAGGATTCAACCGCACCTTTTGCCTCTAGATTACCCAACCTTGTTTTGGTCTGTCCTTCAAACTGCGGGTTTCTTATTTTTATTGAAACCACCGCAGTTAACCCCTCACGTGTATCCTCACCAGCAAAACTGACGCTGTCCTTGAGCTGATTGTGGCGACGTGCATAATCGTTGAGCGTTCTGGTGAGCGCTTTCTTAAACCCCACGAGATGGGAACCGCCCTCGTGGGTATTAATTGTATTCGCGTAGGTAAAGATATTCTCCAAATAAGAGTCGTTGTACTCCAGGGCAACCTCAACATCAATACCGTTATGCCGGTGCGAAAAACATATTGGTTTATGTAAGCGGGTGCGACCCGAATCCAGATATTTGATCAGATCAACAACGCCTTCCTGTGACAAATAACGTTCTTTGAATTTAGTCTTTGTTTCTTCGAAATCGATTCTTAAACCTTTATTTAAAAATGACAGTTCACGCAAACGCTGGGTGATTATTCCTTTGTGGAATTCAAACTTTTTGAAAATTTCGCTATCTGGCTTAAAAGTAATCTTCGTACCGGTTTTCTTTGTTGTACCGATTACCTTGATTTCGGCTTCAGGCTTGCCACGTTTGTAGCTTTGAAACCAGATTTTGCCATCCCGATATACCTCGGCATTGAGGAACTCACTCAAGCCATTGACTACTGAGACGCCTACGCCGTGTAACCCACCGCTTATACTGTATACCTTATCATCGAACTTAGCGCCGGCATGAAGCATGGTCATGACGACTTCGAGTCCTGATTTTTTCTGGGTGGGATGGATGTCCACCGGGATACCGCTGCCGTTGTCTTCGACCGACACTATATCATTATCCAACGTGACCTTTATCAGGTCGCAGTTGCCAGCTAAAGCTTCATCAATACCATTGTCCACAACTTCGAAAACTAAGTGATGAAGACCTCTTAAACTAGTATCACCAATATACATGGCGGGTCTTCGTCGAACAGCTTCAAGTCCCTTGAGTATCTGGATCTTCGAGGCATCATATTTTTTTGTTGATGCACTAGTTTTTGGTTTCTTCTTCTCTTTTTCCCTGACGTCCTTGTTTTTCTTCACCATATTGTCTCCTAATGTCCTCCTATTTCATCAACAACCCTAAATTTGATATCTTTGATGTTTGTACTATATTTTTTTATTTTACGGATTATTGATCCTTTCATCAAAAACAACTGACTCTGCCACATCGGAGTGTCGACGTCGACGTATAAAATTTCGGTATCAACAGCCGTGGCTTGGGCGTGTTGCGATATCCTTGCACCGACTATTTCTGCCCATTTCTCAACGACCTGCCAGTTTTTCATCCTCTGCTCGATATTCATGTCCTTGAGCACTTTTGGCATAATTTTGCTAATTCTTCGTGGAAACCTCAAAAATACCCCGCGCTACTGAAAAAAATCTGTTTTTCTGTTTGTTGATATTTAAAAAACTCGGTAATTGCGTGGACGCATAGAAAACCTGACCCTTGAGAAGTTGAAGAAGAACCTCAATTCTTTCCTGGTCGAGTTCCGCAGCAACTTCATCTAATAGCAGGATTGGACGTTTACCGGTTTCCTTGTAGAGAATTTCTGCCTCGGCAAGCTTCATAGAAATAACTCCTGCACGTTCTTCACCTTCTGACGCAAAGTTTTTTAAAGATCGAGCATTTATCGAAAAATGCAGATCGTCGCGGTGTGGTCCAACCAGGGTGTGTCCGACAATAAATTCTCTTGACCGTGTTCGTTTAAGGACGTCGTGGCCGAGTTTCATGTCCGGGCATGAACTACGATATCCAAAAGTCAGTTTTTGCAGACCCAGTTCTTGTCCGAATGCCGCAATGTGCGTTCTTAGTTTGGGTAAAAAGTCGGCGCGTTCTCGGTATATCTCATTGCCGGTTCTAATCAACTGCTCATCAAATAACTCCAAAACATCGCGATCCTTGTTGTCTCCGCCGTTCTGAAGAATTCTATTGCGCTGGCGCAGGATTTTGCGGTACTCAATTAGATTGCCGAGATAGACTGTTGAAGTTTTAGCTATTGTCCAATCAATAAAAGCACGACGGCGCGACGGTGCCCCACGAACCATCCATATGTCTTCAATGGAGAGCGTCGTGATCCCTAACCAACCAACATAGTTGCTCAGGCGACGCACCTCATTTCCATGGAGTGTAAGTTTCTTTTGCTGACCATCAAAATAAACAATTGCCCTCATATTTTCAGTCTCTGCATCGACACGTAAGAACGGTTCACCGACACGGATTAGGTTCTGCTCTTCCCTTATGCGAAATGATGACGCAAGACCTGCGTAGAATATTGCCTCAAGAAGGTTTGTTTTACCCGCACCGTTTTTTCCAATAATGAAATTGAAATTATCGCCAAATTCCAATTCTGCGTCGGCTAAATTACGAAATCCTTGATACTTAAGTTTCTTCAATACCATCACATCACTTGCTTATATTATAAGCATTTTCCCCGAAAAGTCAAGGAATTTCTGGTTCTTATTGATGTAGCTTTACAGTTATCGTCTACGGAATTGGTGAGCTGGAATGCCAATCAAATCACGGTATTTTGAGATTGTTCGGCGCGATATGATGATGCCTTGACGGCTTAGTTTTTTCGCGATTTGCGTATCTGATAACGGTGAGGTTTTATCTTCGCTTTCCACGATTTCTGATATCTTTTTGAATATTATACGTTTATCCGTATCGCTGACCGCGGCGGTGAAGAAGAATTTTAGTTTGTGAATACCCCAAGGTGATTCCAGGTATTTGTTCGCCAGTGCTCTCGATATCGTCGAGGTGTTTACACTGAGTTGCTTGGCAAATTCAGTCATCGTAATTGGCTTCAGAAAGTTGTAGCCTTTTTCAAAGAAATCGCGTTGGTATTCCAAAATACTATTGATAATGCGGGTCAAGGTTTTTCTCCTTTGATCAATGGCGATAATGAGATTCTGGGCTGATTGTATGCGCCGTTTGACAAAATCTATTTCTTCCTTGGGCGCGTTGCTTTTTGATTTGACCATATTAAGATATTGTCGGCGTATACGAATACGTGGCATTCTTTCTTCATTATTGAGGACAGCGCACAATTTATTGTCGCGCCAGCGAATAATAAAGTCTGGTGACACATAACGCGATGTCGTTCCTGAGTAACGCCATCCAGGTTTGGGGTCTAATTGCATGATAATCTCTTTTGCCTTGGTGAAGCGCGCAGCGTCTATATTGAGTTTTTTTATTATCTCTCTAGGATGGTTTCCTTTGAGGTCTCTCAGGTGGTTTTTTACAAGGATATACTCTACTGAATCCTCGTTATGGCCAAGGTGGCAAAGCTGCACTAATAGTGGTTCTTTGGTATCACGCCAGGCGCAGCCCACGGGCTCAAAGTGTTGAATTTTTTTCAGGACACGTAAAATATCCTCAAGCGCTAACTTCTCATTACTGATTTCTTCAGGTGATGCAGCAAGGTGGCCATCGTCTTCAATGTTTGATATGATTATCCCAGCGATTTCCATGTCCTGTTCATTGAAAATTGCTCTTGCCTGCCGCATGAGGATATCGTACAGTTTCTCATCTTGCGAGGGTACATTGTCGAAAGGGTCAAGCTGGCGCTCTTCTTTTCCAAAATTTATTGTCGTATCCTCGGCAAAAAGTTCAAGCAGACGTAAGTCAACACTTTCGCTCTCCTCTTTGGATTCTTCAGCCGGGTTTTCTTCACCCGGGTCATCAGTTTCCGCGCTTGGCTCCTGGAGTGTTTCTTCAAGCAGCGGATTGATCTCGACCTCATGACGCAAGTAGTTTTCCAATTCAAGGTTAGGTATTTCAATGAGTTTGAGATAATAGACGAGTGTCGGCAACATATATTGCCTGAGTTCTGGACGATATTGAAGTTCGTGCCGGTACTTGTTCATACTTTTTACCTATATATAATTATAGTAAGAACCAATCTATTGTCAAGGTAGATAATCAGAAACTTGGACACATTGTTTAATAGACATTTTAGGAAACCCTCACCCATCCCTCTCCCTTAAAAAGGGAGAGGGTGTATTAATTTGGTTACTTTCCTCTCCGCGCTGTAGTTGTCCAATTCATTGGACTGCCCGATAAATCCCGCAATTCTATTTATAAAATCTTAATACGAAGCGGGATAAATCATCTGTCTGCCTCAGGCTGAGGCGACTACAATTGGAAACGTGATTTTGTAGTTGTTTGATTTATCAAACATAGCCCGATAAATCGGGCGACTACAAAAGGGAGAGGATTCACCCTGTGTAATAAAAGAATGATTTCATGCAAAAAGAAATAGAAATAACCGAGCTACCTTAAATATTGTGAAACGATATTCATAAATTATATTACACGGGGTAAAGATGAGGAGTTCATTTAAGATATTCCAAAATCAAGAAATAGATGTGTCCAAGTTTCTGAACA
>JAUWCU010000161.1 GCA_030609135.1 Candidatus Stahliibacteriota bacterium
GCTCCGTTATACAGAATTCAAGCCAATCCACGCTTTTTATCGGAGGGATGGTAAGTACAAACCATCGAACAACACACTTGGCTTTTGTATAGCTCTAATCTCCGTATCTACTACATGACTGACCAACAGTCCAGCCGAACCTATAGCATAGATTAAGTTCTGTAATGTGGCTTTCTGAATTAGCGTTAAGTTATGTTTCACAGAATTATAATCTTGCCACCAAGTTAGATTACGTTTATTTACATCCACTTCGCCTAATGCCTCCATTGGTTTGAACTTGTAGCCCATCGGTAAAAATGTCATTTCATGGTCTGAATACTGGCGTATCACTGGTACTTCTTTCCAAGTCTTCATGTCACTTTTGTCTGACCCCGCTATCTCTTTAGCTGCAACTTCAAACAGGTTGCAAGACATGAAAAGCAAATTATAAACACGAATTCCAAAGGTGTTAAGATTCCTCTCGTCGAAATGGATGGTTGACCCAAGGTCATTGGTGTCACTTTCCAAAATATTGTACATTCTAAGCATGTTATAATATTTATTTGAGATCGGGATTTTTACGCTATCATAAGCCACATCTTTCTCTAATCCATTCATTTTGTCACTTTGTGTTCAACTCGTTTTAGATAATGCTTTGTCAAATCATCTTTATCCAGATGATGCTCTTTCAACTTTTGTTTTATGACATCTGAAGAAAGACTGTCAGAAGAAATTCCTTTTAAAGAATTATAGAAACTTGAAACATTGGTCTTTAGCTTTTCCAATGCGTCCGGTTGAAGTGTCCAAGATGTTTCTACAAATGCATCTTTTGCTAGTACCGTTGCAGGATGAACAAAGACTGGCAAACCCATATCACCTTCATAGTTCTCTTTGAACCATTGGATACTGGTACTCATTTGACCCGTCTCAGTCTTAGAAATCTCACTCCTGTCTTCATGCACCCCACTCTTACATTCAATAATCCAGCAGTTTTTGCTTTCAATACGCCAGAGATTATCAGGGCCACTTCCTGTGAGTTTCTCAGGTCTATCACTTAGGAAACCCAACACCTCCCCAAATTCCTTAATCCCTTCTTCGAATAAATCGGATGGTGAACCGAATGTCAATTTATCCATGATAGTACTAACCTGAATTATGGTGGCATTATGCGAGTCGTGTTTTATAATCCATTCCAATATCCGGGATGCCCGATTAGTGCCCTTAGAACTCAACTTTGAATAGGATATTCCTGATGGAGGGCGAAAAAGTCTTTCGTTTTCGGTGAACGCCTTTAATTGGGCATCCATCGATCTTGTGTGATCGGTAGGATATAGATAGGTTGCCTTCAATTGCAGAAACCACCCTCTATCTGTCTGATCCGCTATCGCAATGAGTTCCTGGAGCTTATCAACTGCTTTTTGAACATGCCCTTTTTGATAGAGAGCCTCAGCTTCGCGCTCTAATAATGCACGGTCTAAGTATCCTTTACTTGGTTTCTTGGTTTCTACTTTGGCCATTCTGCTTTTATAAAACTCTTTCCACCCAGTATCTCTATTTAAGCATTGATTGATTAGTTTTTCTATCACCTTTAGCTGAGCCCCTTCAGTTCTCATCTCAGAAGCCAATTCCTCTCCGATTTTGACTTGCATCTGAGCTTCGTTTGAGAGATATGCCCTCTTAGCATTTTCAGATAGGAAATCTGTGAGATTGTTTCCTGCAATTACAACAATACACCAATCACTGCTCCCGCGTATAGCTCGACCAATACCTTGCTCAACCCTCTGTGCCAATTGGCGCCTAACGACTTTCGAATCAGGTCGTACCTCCTGTGCGTACTTATCAGCCAGTGAAATGTATGATGGGAGTGAGTCCAAACACAATATCCTGCACGTACTATCTGGCAAGTCTACTCCATCATATTCATTTACGAGAACTAGAACTCTCTTGGCATCCTTTGCTTTGATACTTATCTTTAAACTGTCGATGTTTTGATAGAGATGTTTAACATCTGTTACCTCTGCTCTAAAATTTCTCCAATCCATAGCATGATAAAAGGAGGGTACTATTGAAACTACCCCGAAGTTTCCATTCGTTGCGGCAAGTCCTGATAGCCACGCGATTATTCTTTCCCTTTCAAGACTTGTGTCAACAAGAGTAGGTATCAGAATCAACCTCTCACCACTGTATTGGGTCTTTTTATAAGATAGCGGAATAGAAACGCTTTCTGGCTCTATGCCCAAGTCTCTAACTAAAAACGCATCCTCAGTCAATGTAGCGGACAGAAAAATGCGCCTTTTAGCCTGTGCAAATGACGAAATCAAATCTATTGGGAGAAGACGAGGGGCTATTTCTAATCTTTTTCCTGAAATGAGGCACATGCATTGATCTATCTTGTTTTTCAGCAAGTCCCAGACAAATCGCAGTTCCTTATTATCCTTATATTTCCGTAAAACATCTAGCACTTCTTGCCGCCTATCATACCAATTCCAAAAAGGAACTGCCATAAAACAATCCTTACCATCTAAAATATCCATATATGTCCCTTGCGCTTGCCCCTTAAGGGATTCTTCAAAGAGTGTAAGCAAATCATTGTATAGAGGATTAATCGTCCCATCTTTGGATTCTCTTTCAACTATGACAGAAAAGGATTCACGTATTATGTCAAGACACTTATGCGCATCGTCCATGACGACTGCCCCTAAGTGAATTGGCTCTCTACCTGATCCCGCCACACCAAATACCGATCTCCCATTAAACAATTTATAGCAGTTTGCCACGAGTATTGCCTTGGAATTGCGGAATTCTAGAGGTGGCGCTGTGAAACCTTCCGTAAATTGTACCGTTTTTATTCCAAATGATTGAGCGTGTTCAATTGTTTGAGTAACCAGGTAGTTGTTTGGACAAATATAAACAGCGGGACCTTTTTCCTCATTAATGCTGGATTGGAGCATAAGCAAACCGATAAGAGTCTTCCCTTGACCTGTATGCAATTTTACAATTATGTCCTTTTTATTACGTAACTTTTCATGCCACTCTTGTAGAATAGACTCCTGTGCTGGTCGAAGATATTCTTTACCGCTTTCTTTGTCTAGGTCCTCAAAGATGGTTAGAGGGTCTATGCTCAGAGTCAATTTTTCCTTATCCAGTAGTTTCTCGAAGTCTACCATGTTGCTTATCTCCTATTACCTAGACCCACAGGTAATTTACATTCGTATTGAGTAAACATTGAAACTATAAATATAAAGTGTTAATTGGTATTGCGTGTTTGTTTGGAGCAAAACTTGGAAAAGGATTTATAGCAGAAATTTGGACCTACTGCCCATTCACCTAATCCCACTCCCCTCCACCACCTTCGCCTCCTCCTCCGTCAACCCGTATAAATCATACACCCGCCGGTCAATCTGCGCATCAACAATTTTTATCTGCCGTTCGTAAAGCTCTTTATCCCTGCCCATTCTCGCGTCGTGGTGTTTCTTTTGCAGTTCGACCATGCTGTCCGCCAAAATTACAAGTTTATCGTGCTTTGCTTTTTCGACGGGGTTTGAGAACTCTATGGTGTGGATTGGAAAATTTTTTGCATCCTGAATGAGAATTTTCTGAAATACTCGCTTAGATTGATCAAGAAATCTATTGCGATGGTAGAATGTCATCAGTCTTGAATTGATAAGTGCAAGGAGAAATTTCAGTGAGATATTATCTT
>JAUWCU010000092.1 GCA_030609135.1 Candidatus Stahliibacteriota bacterium
TATAATTGCCATGAACAAATGTTCATTAAAGACTACCTTTTGTTCATCAGTTAGGTTATGAAATTTTAGTTTTTCATATTCTGTTGGTTTTTTATCTATATAAACAGCAAAATTACCGTCTTTCTCGACAATGTCTGCAAAATATTTTATGAAATCCTTTCTTGTAATAATCTCACAGACTTCAGGTACGATTATTCGTTCTTCAATAGCCCATTTTGTTTTATCCTTTTCAGATATATTAAAAGCCATAGCTATTGATGCAACAACCGAATCTGAACTTTTTATCTCGAACACCAAAGGATATTTGAATGTATCACTGAACTTGAAAACAATATCTGTCTCAAAATAGCCATCATGAATTTCTCTATTTTTTAATACCTGTATTGTATCAAATAAATCATCACCACTTCCAGACCAGCTGGGTGAAATCGCTTCTGTCGCTGAATTCTTTTTATTCATTATTAACTCGTTTAAAGCTATAGGGTTATTATTTCAACAAAATCAGTCTTATTCTTCTTAAGCATCTTTTCTGCTAATTCTTTCCCCGTTTTAGCTCCACAGTCTTTCGGCACAACAAAATAGAATTTACTGAAAAGATCATATGCTGTTTCAGAAAATAGCCTACATCGACTCATTGTTATTCTTGTGGATATTGAATTACAAGTTTCTACTTCACAAATAATCGGTTGATTTTCAAACATCTTACCGCAGCGATAATAGATTGCATCAGGTCTATGCCTGATTTTTTCACCGGCAATGACATCAACTTTGCCTCTGTAAATTTTCTTGTCTTTTGATAACTCACCATGAAGTTTTTGTAATAATATTTTGTGTTCAGATGGCTCTAATGGGGTGCCCTCTATGATTTCCTGCTTTAAGGTACCTACAAACAATTCGAGATTACACTTCGAGCAAATAATACAATCTCTTGAACCCCTATAGCCTAATAATCCCCAGCAACTATAGCATCTAAAATTAATCATAGTTTCCTTTTTTCCTCTAATATATTATACGAGCCTGTCATTTTTTGTCAAGGGTCTGCTGCGCTGAAAGCAGAAAGATTTAAATACTCAATGTAATTACAGTACTTACAAAAGGTATATATTGAAAGAGTTAAATCTTAAATACAGCAAGCACGCTCGTAAGCAGATGATTGAAAGAGGAATATCTGAGCAAGAAGTAGAAGAAGGCATACGCAAGGGTGCTAAAAGGCTACAGAAACCAGACAGAATATTATCTGATCATCGTTATTATTGTGTTGAACAAAGAGGGACGGTGCCTGACAATATGACTTTATTATCTTTGATTATACTGTTTTGCGAACGAATGGGGGCGTTTTCTGGCTATATCGTCTCCATGATTTAAATCCTGATGAGTATCCTGAGAATATGTATGTTCATGGCTTAGATTTACATAATAAAACCGGTGTAGAAACCGCCGCGTCTTAGGGACCAAAATTGGCCCACGGATTCGCCAAATGGTGTTATTTCCCTAAATTCCACATGATTTCCGGTATATCCAACGGACTGGTGGTCCGTTGCTCTATTCTGGGTATAAAATGCTAAATACCGAGCCTGCCTTCGTTATCGTGTATAATGGGGATTTGATCCCCTTCCTTCAGGGTAGCTTAGTATTTTAAAGTACCTTTGTTATTTAACAAAAACGATTTTCTTAACCTCTGAGCAGTTTTTAGTCTCCAACTTTATGAAATATACGCCTTGAGATAATCCACTGAGATCTAGAACTTCATTATACAGACCGCAGCATCTATCGGTATGACAGATTTTTCTAATTAATCTACCACTAATATCATAGATAGATATTTTAACATTTGTGTTTTCTGGAATAATATACTGCACATTACATTCTGATTTCATAGGATTAGGATAAATCCGCAATGAGACTGAATTATTGTAATTAGAATGGTATGTTCTTTCTTCGATTCCAACAAATGGATGTATTTTTCCCCAGATCCGCATGCTGTTAGCTGAATGACCATTAATAGTATCCGTCCAGCCTGTGTAGGTAGCCAAGCATCTATTACTTTGACCATGAACCAGGCACGGTGTGAGCTGGTATCCCGCTTGCTGTGATAGAATAAAGGAATCAGATACAACACCAGATGTGTTAATAGCTGCTCCCCGAATATCCCAAAGACATTGGTTACGACAATCCTGCCATGCTACAATAAAATCTGAACCATCGAAAGTAACAGAAGGATATCGTTGTGCATAAGGAGCTTGAGAAATAATTATGCCACCAGTATCAATAACGCTACCTGATTGATCTATACGAGCACCAAATATGTCGCAGGAATCCCAATCCCATATAGTATAATAACGTATATCATCCCACGCAACAAAATAGTATGATCCTCCGAACGCTACTGAAGGTGAAGCTTGATTAGATATTGCATCAGATATAACTATACCACTGGTATCAAGTAAAATACCATTTTGATTTACTCGTGCACCCCAAATATCTGATCTATTACCTGTTCTCTTCCATGTAACAAAGTAATTTGTGCCATCAAAAATTACACGTGGTTCCTCATGATATCCATTTGTTGTTGCAATACCAATGCTACTTGTGTCAATTAATACACCTGATGTTGAAATTCGTGCACCACGAATCTGCCATTGTGAAATATAATCAGCCCATACAACAAAGAAATTCGAGTCACCTGCAGCGACTGATGGATGGCTTGTCCAATTTGAAGATGGTGTAATGCAAATACTATTTGTGTCTACGGTAATACCGGATTTGTGTATACGGGCTCCATAGATATCAGGATAACCACTATTACGTTTATCTTCCCATACTGCAAAATAATATGGGTCGAGAAAAGCGACCTGCGACATTCTTTGATCCTTAGCAACTGAGGTTACCTGCGTAGGTATAGTGTCGAGCAACACACCAGTTTGGCTAATCCTTGCGCAGCGTATTTCATAATCACTTCCATTATTGAAATCTTCCCAAACCACAAGGTAGTTTGTTCCATCAAAGGCAGAAGAAGAATATTCCTGTATGTTTGCCGAAGTTGATGCAAGTACGCTAATCGAATCTAAAATTATACCGCTTGGACTGATTTTTACACCATAGATGTCGGTATGGCCAGAGCGATAATCAGACCAGGCAACACGGTAGTTCACGCCATCAAATATTACAAAGGGAGAAATATATGGGATTGTATCTGATGATATAATACTGATTCCTATCGAATCAAGAACGCTACCATCTGTCGCTACAAATGTACCGTAGATATCATTATAGCCGATAGTAAGATTTCTACGATCGTCCCAAACACAAAAATAGTTTGTACCATCAAACGCAACTGTTACATTGTTTTGATGACCCTGTATTGTTGATATGGGGATATTTACAGTATCAAGAACTATCCCTGTAGTCGTCACTCTTGTACCATAAATATCTGTGCGCGTTGCATTATACATACGGGAATCATTCCAAACAACAAAGTAATTTGTCCCATCAAACGCAATAGAAGCTCCACCTTGACTATTTACTTCTGTGCAAATAGCAAATCCTGTGCTATCAAGAACTATTCCTGATTGACTGACACGTGCACCGAAAATATCAGGGTGGCTTCCTAACCGCCTATCTGCCCACACAATAAAATAATTTGTGCCATCGAAAGCGATTGCAGTAACTGATTGATCATTTATTTCAGTGCAAATTGGAATGCCATTTGTATCAAGAACAACACTGGACTGATTAACCCTTGCTGCATAAACATCAGATTCCGATCCGCTACGTTCATCTATCCAGACAACCAGGAAATTTGTACCGTCGAATGCAATAACCGGATTCTCTTGATCATTTACAGCGGTTGATATTGCAATGCCGTTTGTATCAATAAGAACACCATTAAGGCTGACTCTTGCGCCATAAATATCATAAGAGCCATTACGATTATCTCTCCATACTATAAAAAAATTCGTATCGCCAATAGCGACTACACCATCCCATTGCTCTTCAGATAAAACTGAGATGGGTATGCCTACCGAGTCCAGAATTTCTCCTGATATTGTAACCCTGGCACCATAAATGTCATAGTCTATACAATTACGTAGATCTTCCCATACTATAAAATAATTCGTTCCATCAAAGGACATAGTAGGATGACATTGTCTTCTCCCCGCGGCTACATAAGTATAGCTTGTGTCAATCAAAAATTCATCATCACGATTCATTGAATAATATTGGTTGTAGTCTGGTCCTCTGGATAATTGTCTATTATTATATTGAGTATTCATCATCTGGGCACTGAGTTTTGAGAACAAAAACACAGGGCTGATCAAGATCAAAAAACATAGAGATTTTTGAAGTAATTTCATTCTACCTTCCCTTAATTAATCTTAATCATTTTTGTTTAAATGTCAAGAAATTCTGCTGTTTGCGCAAACATAACGGCGTGGAGAAACGTGGCAGGTCTTCTTTACATCAGACATTTCTGATAACCGAGGCAGACCGACGGACTATGAGTCCGTTGTATTATTTGACCTGATATATAACTCAAATACAATCAATCTAACATATCGCACGGTATTTACTGTATTGTGAAACCCACGAAGTCAATCGCGTGAAACTGTCGATTTCACAACGGTTTGCGGGGTTTCACGGTAGGGGGTAGAGATTTCACAATCTGATCAATTAGTTTCACGGATTAATTTTCTGCATCAATATTCCAATTAAATCCATAGTTGCATAGATGTAATTCTTAGAATCTCTCACCAGATTCTACGTATACCACAGTATTATATTAGAATAGTAATATATTAATATAGCAATAGAGCCACAGTGTTTGACGCTGTGGCATTTTTGATTACAAGGAGGATAAAATGGCTTCAAAAACCAAGGTTAAACCTTTAGATACCATCTTGAAATTGCTGCCTGATCTGGAACGTCCAGATTTGGCATTAGTCGAGGGAAAGCTGTCTGAATTACTCAATGGGAACAGCATCAGTAGACGAATCAAAAAGGTAATGGAATTTTCATTTGTGTTTAAGAGCAAACAACATGATCTGAAAGATTCAGCGAATGGCGTGGCTCGCAAGGTTGCGCAGATAATCTATCCCCAGCTTTCCAATGTCCACTTCAATCCGGTGAGGATATTTACAGGGCGTCAGACCGCGAATTTCTGGAAACGGAGCGAATTCAGTAAAATAGTCAAAGTAATCCAGGACGCAGGTGGCGAGGTAGTGAAATTCCCTGATGGTATAAAGTAGTCTCTAGTGGGTGATTCTAATCCAGAATCACCCACTTTTTTCTTTTTGAATCAAAGGAGGTTTTATGTGCGATTCTATTGAGTGTACATGTCCCCATTGTTTGATGTACGGCGTCGCGGTCACCATGCATCTTGATCTTACCCACAAAGAACCCATATACCACTGTCCCTGCTGCGGCTCACAGTTTTGTAACCACGATCTGATGCAGATCTATAAGCAACGGTTGAGCGATAAGGATGGAGAAAATCATGAAGCATAGATTGATTTTCTCATTCAAGTTTGATAAGCGAACTAATAAGTATATCATGATCGATCCATCTCCGAACGAGGAGCAAGCATTAAATGCCGAGATGGTTGAAGAGTTATTCATCCCTTGTTGGCGTCTACGTCCTATGCCTCAAACCATCAGCATTATCCTCAATTTCGATGTTTGCGAGGACAATGGGACATAGGGGAGCGAGAGCTCCCCTATTTTCTTTAAAGGAGGATTAATGGGTAAACCGATATGCCAGAATAATTCACCAGTTGGGCTTAGCGCCTGCGAGCAGCTTATAAGGATCGCATTACATATTCCATATCTTAAGGATGAAAAACCTATTGGAATAATGCTCATTGCTCAACCGGGTATGGGTAAATCAATGCTCCTCACACGGTTTAAGAGTGACAATATTGTCACAGCGAACGATTTGACCGGCTATGGTCTTGAAAAGACGATTCTGGAGTGTAAGAAAATATCCAAGGGCTACATCGTCATCCCGGATTTATTAAGATTGCAGTCAAGAAAAGCTGGCTGGCAGGCATTCTTGACTTTGACAAACGTGATTTTGGAGGAAGGACTTGTTGGCATTGCACGGGGTGATCTTAATGTCAGGTTCAAAAAGCCAGTAAACTTCGGAATCCTAACAGCCATAACTGCGGACTGTTTCAGGACAAATCTTGGATACTGGCAAAAAGTAGGTTTTGCCAGTCGATTTGCCTTGTTCAGCTACAGTTATGAAGATAGTGACTATAAGAAAATTGAGGAATTGGTCAGTAATAAAGCTAATGGACATTATGGTAGGATAGCAATCAAACCACCGGCAAGACTGCGTGGAGAAAAACGAATAGATGTGTCGCCCAAAATGGCAGACCATATACGGTGTGTTGGTAAGATCATGGCAAATGGCAAGCCTTCAAATTTCAGAAGTATATCCTTTATTCGTCGACTGGTTAAGGCCCATGCCTTGATGAATAATCGTGGAAAAGCGACCTTGGAAGACATTCGCAATGTATTCGCTCTGGTCCCGTTCTTTGTGCCACCTTACCCGACAAGCACTGACCTTGAGTATTTATTGCTCAAAGGAACACCAATGAAGGTTCTTGAACGAAATTACCGTGACAGAGAAATATACGAAGCTGAGAGACGGCTGGTCAACAAACAAGTCTACTGGACCAGGATCGTGAAACCGGATTAACAGGTAACCTAAAGAAAGCAGGGAACGTAATTCCCTGTTTTCTTTTAAGGAGGTACCATGGAAAAAGAAAGAACTTTGAAGGTTTACAATGCGATGGGCAACAACTCAGAATTGCCTATGGTCAGGTTTCAGGGAAAATGGCTACAACGGGCTGGGTTTGAGCCCGGCGATCTCATCAAATTGAAGGTAGAAACCAACACGATTATCATCAAAAACATGGAAATGAAGGAAATGGCTGATTAGGAATCACCCCAGACAGATATATTCGGTTCTGTCTGGGGTTTTTTGCCCATGTGCTCAGACTTGCTAATCACAACCATCAGACTGCTAAGCGTGCTAAGCGATTCTTGCTTAGTGCCGCTTAGCGGCTGATTAGCGGTGCTTAGAAAGTGGTCATAAGGGTTTATTACAAAGCAGCGCTAAGCATACCCAGAACATCGCTTAGCGCGTTCTGCAAAGTGTGCTTAGCAACGGTGAATCCACAGTATTAGAAATATGGATATAAACACCATGTTAGAAGAACAGGGAAGCATTGTTCCACGTTAGTTAATCTGCCAGGCAATAGTAAACACATATTGTCTGGCAGATTTCTCTTTACACAGCAATTAGACTGGTTTGCCTGCAAAAAAACCTTTTTTATCGTGCCGTAATTGTTATTGCCTTTTTTGTTTCTATCCCGTAACCAGTCGTCAATGCGACAAAATATACACCGCTGGGCATATTAGCCTTCGGTGTCCAGTGTATGATATGTTCACCCATTGCCCTATTTTCACTCAGCACTTCTTCAATGACCCTGCCTTGGATATCAACAATCGTGATGCTCACCTCCTGGGATTTCTTAAGGGTAAAGCGAATCACTGCGTAATGTTCTACTGGATTGGGTTCTATCGTAAATAAACAATCCTGGGCTGGAGCCGGTTTTTTATTTCCCTCTTCTGCAATAGCCATGTAATCTGCTGACGTAATTACAGTTAGACATCGATGTCCTTGACCAGTGGCGTAATTCCCCTGCGTGACTTCCCATCCTCCAGATCGCCACTGCACTTTGTAGGTATAATTTCCTGATCCAGGATGATCGATTCTGTCGATGTGCAGCTGGGTTGCGAGGTCAGAGGCACTGCCGGGCTTATAGCACTCAACATACCCTCGAGCGATTTGGGTAGCATCGCGGAGAATTCTGAAATCAACATCTTGTGAATAGGTGCCGGTTGCTCTCACATTTGAGGTGGAGAATTGAACGAATAGCCCTTCAGAAGCTCCGACAGTGACATTGAGTACCATATCTTCCATATCCATCCAACTACTCGAGCTGGTGTAGGTTTCATCAGCGTCACGGTATGCCTGCCAGCTACCACCATATAGACTGATGCAGCCTACTGCCAAGGCGACTATATAGTATTTCATAATACCTCCTTTACGGTATTTTATAGACTAAAGCCTACTTGTCAAGCATTTTTATAGCTATAGCCTCTGGATAACAGCTATTCACAGGATATAGTCTACTATGCAGAAAAAGGGTATTTTAACCAAATTAGCCAGGCGCATGAGGCAGCTACGTAAAATAAATAAGATGACACAAGAACAATTAGCCGAGAAAGCTAATCTACACTTCACCTATATTGGCGAAATTGAAAGAACAGAGAAGAACCCCACTATCACTTCTTTAGAAAAAATAGCCAAGGCATTCAATATTTCGCTAACTGAGCTTGTTTCTTTCCCTGACGAGAAACCAGGTGTTGGATCGAATATTGATACATTAAAAAAAGCCCTGAAGTTATTAGAACTCGCCAAAGAGCTGGGTAAGACCGAGGTAAACAGAAAATAGTGAGGTCAGAGAAATATCGACCAAAGAAATGACAACAGAATTATTCCTCAATTGAGTGATTCTTTTTTCATTTTGGTTGTCCTTGCTAAACACCGGATGACCCCATAATACAAATCGTGTTTAACAGCTGTTTAACGGCGTTTAACGGAGGGTTTTGCGTGAATAAAAAGGGTATTTACTGCTTCTATTGCAAAACGCGCTAAACGAGCTTATAACAAGCGTTTCCACGTTGTAGAAACCTGTGTTTATCATGCTAAACACCAAATCCCCAAAGAGAATGCAAAAAAGTGGATATTTTGAGCCCAAAATCGGGGGTGCTAAACAAATTTTTGCTTCTGCGAAACTTCTGTTAAGCAATATTGTTTAGCAGACATGAAATATTCGTTTTACAGAATCCCTGCGGACTTACTGAAAGTTTCGATAGTCTTTATTGAGAAATAGTCCGCTGGGGATATGTTTTCTGATTCCAAATGAGTTGATATTTTTTGGATATTTTTCGATTACTTTCTTCGCTTGTTCATAAAACTCAATGCTTGTGCTTTACCAGTCCGTTGATGTAGCACTCGGTTTTCCTAACTGCACAGAATACATTATAATCATCAACCTGCTTAATTTGCACGCCTCCAAAAATTGAGATAAACTTATTCTTATACCACAGGCGTCGTTTGGTCACCATGAAAAAACGACCACCAATCCGCAGTCGATTGAATCCCTTCTTTATGAAGCGTTTTGGGACTGCAAAATCTACTGTATAGGGAGGATTGCAGAGAATGAGGGAAAACCCTGTAACGTCCAAACCTTCAAATCCGTCACTCTGTATGATATTTACACCTTCTACATTATTTAGTTCTGCATTTTCTCTTGATAGACGAATTGCTTCTGAATCGATATCTACCATATATACTTTGGATGGATCAATGAACTTTGCAGCCAGAATACCCACAACACCATATCCACACCCGAGATCAAGTATCAGTTCTTCATTATGGAAATCAACCTGAGACAGCATTGCTAGAGTGCCAGGATCAATGTAACGGGGGGAAAACATGGTGTCGTTTGTCTGGAACATGAGCCGCTTTCCTTTGATGGTTACTTCAATCATACTTTTATATAAACAAAGAAATCGAGTTCCTCAATAACATCTGTTTCTGTATCCTGTTCTTTACAGTAAATCTCTAGTTTAGCAAGCCCATCGTGGAATTCTTCATCGGTAATACTAACAAGATCTGATAATCCTCTTGATTTGATCTTTTCACAATATTCCTCAAGATTATTAGCGAACTTCTGCCGTACTATTTCGTGTCCCTTTAACTTAAATCCGCTACTATGTACAGTATCTATTATATCATTTCTTGATGAGAGGAATTCCATGTCTTTCTTCAATGCCTGTGGGAAAAACCGAAGGTAGAGAATTGTGTTGAGATTCTCTATGGTTGATGTACGGATACAGAGGAATTTACCTGTTTTCAATACTCTTTTAATTTCTGAAAAAGCTTTTTTCTTATCCTCTATATGATGATAAACTTGCGAGAGAAAAATTAGATCAGCTAAACCATCGGTCAACGGTATATACTCTGCTGATCCTTGAAGAAATGTTATTTTTGTTAACAATGTAGCTCCTCTGGCTTCTTTTAATAACGGATGTGGGGTCAAATCTCGAATAGTGAATAGAAAATGGTCACCAGGGGTTGAAGTTTCTGGAATGACCTTTTGTTTGTAGAGAGCATCTATGATTGTAGATTCAGAGAGGGTAGTAGAATTGAAGTGCCAGATTACGACCTTCTGGGGGATATGGGTAAGGCCCAGACCCCGATGAAATACTTGCAGATTTCATCCCATTACCTACGTAACGAGGACAGGCGAGGGCAGGCATTGGACATTTCTGATAACCAAGCTAGCCCGACGGACTGGTGGTCTGTCGATTCTCATCTATTAACCGCTGTGGACTTATAGTCCCACATAAATTCAATAATAGCATCCATTGCGAAATATGTGTGTCAAATTTGTGCCATATTTGTCAAAATGTCCATAACGGATCGATGATCTATTGCTTAATAGCTACAAGTAATGGACTGTAAAGGCAAGGTGACCCAAGTATATACAGAATTGCTTTGATATTGAGGGGGGGAGTATT
>JAUWCU010000058.1 GCA_030609135.1 Candidatus Stahliibacteriota bacterium
GGGGCTTTAGCCCCGTCAAAAGCAATGAAATTTCATCAGTTTTCACGAGCCCCGTTTAAATACTAATTTCAGCATACCAAAAACATTTTGCTATACCTTTATTTAACGGGGCGAGCATAAATGCTCTACTCCAGTGAAAAATGACTTTTTCAACAGCCTGAATAACTGAATTACCTGAAAATCTGGCAGTAAGCAGTTTTCAGAGGTCTTCCAGTTCTCTTTTTGCTGAGTCAGCCAGAATTTTGATGATTAAAGGGTTTTTTAGAATGGCTTGAAGTTTCTCACCGATATCATAATTTCTTTCTTTGACTTTAACTAAGAATTTCTTTACTACTGCATAGCTCGGTTTAACCTTTTTCAACTCATCTGTTATTTCTTTTATTCCTTCTATAATGAGTTCTTTCAAATCACTGTTTATGCTGTCATCAACTTCTATAGCATCTATAAGCAGGGTGAATTGATTAAATACATTATCCGGTGGCGATGCTCTTTTGACAGTTGGAAACATGATATCGAATTCGTACTCGTTTTCTACAAGATCAATGCCCCGGTAAGTGATTCGTGCTCCGACAAAGAGGCTGCCTTCAAGAGGTTTTTGCAGTTCTATGAGACCTTTGTCTTCAAGGTATATTATATTGTAGTTCATATCTCTGAGGCCGATGCCCAATTGTTCTTTGAATTCCTTTGGGGTTGTTCTATTATACGGGTGTTCAACAAATCGTTCATAGAGTATTTCCAGGATTCTACGTCTTACTTTGATTTTATCCATTACATCCTATCAAATAGGTGTCAGATTTTTGTTTGCTCGCAGAATTCCTCAAAAATCTGGAAAGGTCGGCGCTTTAAGAATCGATTCTGTGCATCTTTATCTTCGATGAATTTTAGAACCCAATCTCTATTCGCTTTTGCCATTTTGCCGTATTCCATTGTTTTCTCTGGTTCACCCAGTAAGTAGCTTACGCGGCATAAGCTGGAATAGACCTCAAACACTGTTTCTTTACTTATCCCGGGTTGATTGACCGTTTTGAGGAGGTCATCAAGGATCTTTTTTGCTTCCTGAAGATAGGTTATGGTAAGTTTTTTGTCTTGTTGCGCCTGGGCAATTCTTACATTGACCTGGTTAAGTTTTGTACTGTTGATTGCATCGTAATCCTTTATCTGTTGCGCAATGGTCAGGATGTTCTCACACAGATTCCAGGATTTTTCATAGCTTTTCTGGATACAGTACAGTTCGGCGATACTCAACATAACACTGATCTGCCACATTTTACTGCCAACTTCATTGAGTATAGTTAGTGCTTTATTGAAATAGGCTTCGGCTTCCTTATATTGTTTTCTTTCTACACAAATAAGACCCAGTCCCCAGGTGCAATACCCGATGCCTGTAATATTATTGATTTGGTCGTAAAGGTTAAGTGATTTGCGATAATTTTCCTCGGCGCGCGGTATATCACCAAGCTGTAAGTAAGTATCACCAAAGTTGTAAATAACAATAGCCTGGCCAAGGATATTACCGGTTTTCATGTCTATTTCCAGAGACTTCTGCAGGTAAGTAATCGCACTGGGGTAATCACCTTGGCCAGTATAGTAGTCGCAGAGGTTATTGTATATTGCGCTCTGACCGTTTATGTCATCAAGCATATCATAAAGCTTCAGTGCTTTGCTGTAATAATTGGATGATTCTTGTCTTTTGCCCAGACTGTAGTAGGTTGAACCAAAACGGTCAAATACTTTTGCTTGGATTTCGCGTGCCTCGATGTTTGTGGATTCGCCAATTAGGATCAAGGTTTCTTCCAGTTTTTTTATGACCTTTTCGTATTCGCCTTTTTCATAGAGTATCTTTGCTATGCCGACATTTATACGAGCCCGTTCAATATCAAGCGAAAGCCCCAGTTTGCCCAATGCCGTATTGTAAGCAGTTATTGCTCGGTCAAAATCACTAACGTTTTCGTAAGTTCGGGCGATTGAGGTATATATGTCCGTCTCTTCTTCTTTGCCTTCACATATTTTTAGCGCCTCGTTAAAGAAATCCAAGGCATCATCATTTTTGCCGATCAGGCTGTGAATCTCACCGAGTTCCTTGATTACCTTTCTTCTTTGAGTTCGCATATTACTCAACACGTTCAATTCTTTCAAAACTCCGAGATATAACAATATTGCTTCGTGGTTGGCATAACTTTTTTGGGCTTTCCCCGCAGCTTTAAATCCATACTCAATCGTCTTATCGTGTTTGTCGGTTTGGACAAAATGCTCAAAAAGAACGTCATAGAACTCAGTTAAACGGTCCTTGTAGAGCACTTCAATGGTCTCAGCAATTTTTGTGTGTAGTTCTATTTTTCTTTTCGATGGGATGCTTGAATAGATAACATTCTGAACCAAAGCATGGTCAAAGGAGAAGTCTTCACCATTATTAGTCGAGATAAAACCAAGATTGCTGATATCAGTAATTATCTCCTCGAGATTTTCCCACTGTACACTGAAGGTTCTCAACATCTTCTTTGAGAAATCTCTTCCGATAATAGCCATTTCTTCAAGCGTACCGCGTAGCGGTATATCCATGGTGTCAAACCTATGTCGGATAATGGCTTCGATTGTATAGGGGATCGAAAAAGCAATCTCTTCGGCATTGGCTAGCCACTCAGCACCTTTTTTGAACAATACGCCTTTGGCGATTAGAAGTTTTATTATTTCCTCAAGGAAAAAGGGATTGCCACCAGATTTGGTGATCATATCGTTCAACAGGGGCAGAGGTAATTTAGGTATTTTTAGTAGGTGTTCTGATATCTGTTTTATTTCATCTTTATTCAATCGTTCTATGGATATTTCCTGTACATCCTGCTCTTTTAGTTCTTCGATGAATTTCCAAAATGGTTTTTCGCGTTCAGGTCTTGAGACAAGGATAAACAACATTGGCGCTTTCTTATTGGTGTCGATAATGAATCTGAGGGCTTCGAGTGTTGCAGAATCAGCTAGATATAAGTCATCCACAATGTAGACACATGGATATTGGTGTGCATAGTGTCTTATGAATGTTGCTATGGCGACGTGAGTCTGTAGTTTTAGTTCTTTAGGTTCAAGGTATTTTATTTTTGTTACATCACGTGCGTTTAACTTAATTTTTAGAAGATTTGCCAGATAAGGGTAGATATCGTCGATTTGCTCTTTCTCAAGTGACCGAACTTGCTTGATCAATTTTTCTGTGATGATTTCTTCGCTATCTTCACTGTCGATGCCACATATTTGTTTTACTATTTCAATCAGCGGTTGATATGCGATTTCTTTATGGAGCGAGCATTTACCACTACACCAGTTCACCACTCTGGCTTGTTCGAGGGCATTTGATAGAGAATAGGTAAACAACTCTTCGATTATTCTAGATTTGCCGATACCAGCCTCTCCTAATAGGATAACAGTATTGCCTTTTTGTTCGAACAGATCATTCAAGTATCCCTTGAATATCTTTATCTCTTTTTCCCTGCCGATGATTGGTGATTGTAATCCTTCAATGCCGCGGCGCTTTATAAAACCGCTTTTTGGTCTTAGTACTTCAAAGACTTTTATCGGCTCGATCTTACCCTGGGGGACTATATCAATCGCTTCAGAGAATTGGAACATCGGTTCTGTGATGTTTTGGATTTCCTCGCAGACAAGAACTTGTGATTCTTTGGCTTGTTCCATAATACGCGCCGCGATATTTACGACGTCTCCCATTACTGTGTATTCTTTCTTTATATCTGAACCCACATCTCCTGCATATACCTTGCCCAAGTTGATGCCTGCCTTAGTTCTTAGACAGGTATTGTGCCGTTCATTATATTCATCCAATCGTTTTTTCAGAAGCAAGGCAGATTTGACAGCTCTTTCTGGATCTTCCTCATGGGATACAGGCACGCCGAATGTCGCCATGAAGACCTTTCCTTCGTGTTTGTCTATATGTCCTTCATATACTTTAGTGGCGTCATCATAGATATTGGAGATATCCTTCATAGCATTGGCGTATTCTTCAGGGTCTAATGAAGCGCCTATCTTTTCAAAACCTGTGACTTCGATAAATTGGATTACACAGGGTTTTATTTCTGACTTTTTACTTTTTCCCATTCTTCGATAATCTCTTTGTGTTCCTTAACATTAGTATAAAAACTCTGTCTCATATCATCGTCAACAATTCGTTCGCCCTGTTCCCTTATATCGCGGTATGCCTTCCCGAGAAATTTATTGGCATCATGTGTTCTGTTCATAGCTTTGAGAATTTTGAAATGAGTATAGTAGATATCGCTCTTGTGTCCTTCAATGACCGGTAGTTTTTCCAACTCATTGATCGCACCTCTGGATAGCTTCATAGCTTTTTGTAGTTCTCCTTTTTTCAAATAAGCTTTTGCTTGAGTCGTTAACCCATTTATTTTGTAGCTTATGTTATTAGCCTTTTGAGCAACATTAATCGCTTCTTGTGCCAGAACTATTGCTTTATCAAAGTGCCCGCGGATAACCAAGGCGGTCGCCAATTCATTTTTGTAGAAGGCGATCCAATCCAGGACATTGAGTTCCAAACTCAAGTCCAGGGCTTTCTGCAAATATTCAAGACCCCTGGAAAGTTGATTGAGATTGGCGTATGAATCAGCAATATTGCCATAACGGATTACAATTCCAGCTTTATCACCGATCTCAGTACTAATCGACAATGCTTCTTCAAAATAGGAGAGGGCTTTTTTGTATTTACCAGTGGAACCGTAGATATTGCCTATGTTATTTAATATTATGGATTGCCATTTCTTGTTCATGGTCCGGCTGGCGATTTGCAGCGCGGCTGTATAATTTCCCAGAGCTTTCTCGTATTCACCTGTGATAAAGTGAATAGTACCGATATTCGTGAGCATTCGTGATCTAAAGGTAACATCACCGATATCAGTTGCTACTTTCAAGGCTTGATTGTATGAGTGCAGAGCTTCTTTGTAGCGGTTCAGGTAGTAATAGACATTCGCCATGTTTGCGACGACTTGAGTACTTGCTATATTGTCGCCCAGTTTATCGTACAAGGTCAGTGCTTTTTTCGAATGGTCCAAGGATTTTTGCTTTTCACCAGTTTTTAAGTAGACTACACCGAAATAACCCAGAATGTCTGCTTCTTTTTTTGTATCTTTGTTTTTCCGTGCAAGAACCAATGCTTGCGCCAATGTTTCAATGGTTTTTGAAAATTGTCCTTTGCAGTAATATACCATGCCAAGCCGTTCTAATATCTTAACGCGCTTTTCTTTGTCCGGGTATCCATTATATAACTTGATCGCTTCATCATATTCACAAACACTCTCTAAATATCGACCCTTGGCCAGGAGAAATTCATAGAGTTCCTCTTCATTTTCCTGATTAACAATTTCCGCAAGGCGGTTGAGATCTGTTTTTTCTTCTTCCTTTCTGCCGGCGAGATTGAGCAATTCAACACGTTTGACCAAGATGCTACGTTCTGCCTTAACATCTGATTTCTTTGTGATATCAAGTGCTTCTGTATAGGCGGCAATTGCCGAGTCGGTTGCGTGCATATCTTTCATCTTTTTCGCCCATTTCAGGGCATAATGCAGAGCTAGTTCATAGTCACTGCATGCCCTAAAATGATAAGCAAGTTTCTTATCAATATCAGGTCCAGAAATATGTTCGCGTAGAGTCGTAGCAATTCTTCTGTGGATTTCTTTTTTAAGGCTTTTGGGAATTCGATTGCATAGTTCGTCTCGGAAAAAGGGATTGACAAACGCAATATCACCGTCGTTCGTTTCAACGATTCGATTTGCCAGTGCATATTTAATAGCATCATTGTTGCCAGGGATGATTGCATCGAGGAAGTTTCTTTCAACTTTGTAGCCATATATCGCAGCTGTAGATAGGGTGGTAAGGATATCTTGAGGTATGTGGTCAATAAGGTGGTTAAACATTTCCTTCAGGCGGTACGGGATCTTGATTTGATCAACAGTTATACCGGTGCCGTGCATTTGAGTTATGTAACTGCACAATTCCGAAAGGAAAAGGGGGTTACCACCAGCACAACGTGTTATCTGTTTGAGCACTGTTTCAGACACGTTGATTTCAGACAGGAGCTCAGAGGCGATTTTAATTTGAATAGTTTGTTCGAGCTGCGGCAATGCGATGATTTGGATGGTTGATTTCGCTACTGACTGCAAAGTTTCCAGAATTGATTTGCTGATTTCGTGCATTTCAAAGATCAAAATCGTGTCTTGGTTCTCAGTATTATTCACCAGGAACTTAAAAAACTTAAGTGAGATTTTGTCAACCCTATCAAAATACTGAAAATGCAGAATAAGCGGTTTAATCTTGCTCGCCGAGAAAATAGCTTCACCGAGTTGATTGTGGATTTTTACATTATAGGCTTCTGATACAAGGTCGACACCGCTATCTGGTTTGAAGTCTGGCTTCAAGGCACGGACGATTTTTAAGATAGGTTCATAGGATTGTCGTGATTTGGTCGTTAAAAAAGATGTCTGCAAGAAATTGTACCGATTGCTGTCCTGATTGATTTTTTCCACTGTATCAATAACAAAACGTGTTTTGCCAACACCAGGTTCGCCCGTGACGAAAATTAGTTTTTCTGAACGGAATATGAGATCCCTGAGTTTGGTAAATTCATCTTTCCGGTCAAGGAATTGATTTTCATACTGACGTTTGATTTTTTTTTCTGTTAGTACCTTATAGAATTCATTCTTGTTTTCAAGAAGCCTTTCACAATCGAAAAAGTTTTTGTTAAGTTCATAGCAGTTCTTGTCGATAAATATTTCACCGACCGGTGCTTTTTCTTCAAGTAAAGAGGCAGTATCAATAACCGGACCGTAGATGTTACTGTCTTCACAGATCACTTCGCCGGTGGCAATACCGAGATGCGTGCCCATTGACTGAGTGATTTCTTTTGTCGCTTCCAATATTCTTAAGCCGCTCAGGACAGCGCTATACGAATCATAGCCATGCGATTTCGGGAAGCCAAAGATCGCCATGACACGGTCCCCTTCGTGGCGTAAAACAGTGCCGTCATGGATGTGGATTATTGAATCCAGGGTTCTGAAGCACTCGTTGACGAATTCGGCAATTTTTTCAGGTCCCAGTTTTGAGGTTAGCTCAGTAAATCCAGTTAGGTCTGCATAGAGAATTGTGGCAAGTCTTTTTTCCCTCACGATACGTATTATACCTAAAAAAGGAATATTAGTCAATATTCCAAGCTCCAAGAGCCAAAAATTGGAACCGTATTCGTAATTCGTTTTTCGTGCTCGTAATATTGGAGAATAACGAATACGATTTACGAGATACGAGTACGATTAGTGTAAAGCACCAAGGCGATAATAACGCTCTAAACGATCTAAACGGTATTAACGATCGGAACGATTGATGTGTTTTCAATATTGACTTTCAGATTTTTTAGGATATTATTCAGTATGGATGAACGGTTAAAGAAACTTGATGAGTTGCGCAGGATGAAAATTAACCCTTACCCGTACAAATATGAACGTACCCATACTTTTACTGAACTGAAGGAGGATTTTGAGAAGCTGAGCCAATCAGAAAAGACCGTGGCAAGCTGCGGTAGGATTCTTGCGATTCGTGGCCACGGCAAGACTGTTTTCGCTACGCTCACAGACGAGACTTCGAAAATGCAGGTTTATTTTCGTCAAGACAGACTTGGTGACAGATTTGCTGTCTTTGGGCTATTTGACATCGGCGATTTTATCGGCATCAAAGGGAATCTTTTTAAGACAAAAACCAATGAGATAACAATACTCGTAAGTGATTTTGCATTGCTTGCGAAAACCCTAAGACCCCTACCTGAGAAATGGCACGGGTTGAAAGATGTTGAAATAAGGTATAGAAAACGCTATCTCGATCTTATCGCTAACCCTGAGGTACGTGAGATTTTTAAAAAGAGGACAAGATTGGTGGGTTTGATTCGCAAATTCTTTGATGACCATGGTTTTGTTGAGATGGAAACACCAATTCTCCAGCCAATCTATGGCGGGGGAGAGGCTAATCCTTTTAAAACCTATTACAGTGCTTTGGAAAGGGATATGTATTTGAGGATCGCTGATGAATTGTATCTTAAGAGATTGATCGTTGGCGGTTATGAAAAGGTGTATGAGATCTGCCGTGACTTTCGTAATGAAGGTATTGACCGTTTTCACAATCCCGAGTTCAGCATGATTGAGGTGTATCAAGCCTATACTGATTATGAAGGTATTATGGACCTTGTTGAACACCTTGTGGAATTTTTGCTCGATAATCTAAGTGATTCAAGAACCATGGTATTCTGCGACCGTGAGGTAGAATTTAAACGACCCTTCAAGCGGATCAGATATACTGATGCATTGAATGAAAAACTCGGCTTTGACATATTGTCAGCAAAAGAGAGCGAGCTTGACAAAACTTGCAAAGCACACGGCATTGATTATAAGATCTTGTCAACCGGTGCAAAGATCGACAAGCTATTTAGTGAATTGATTCAAAAATACATCATAGAACCTACTTTTGTAATTGACCACCCAAAAGTGATATCGCCGCTTGCCAAAGTGCACAGAAAAGACGAGCGTCTCGTTGAGCGCTTTGAGTTCATTATGTTTGGTATTGAGTTAGCAAACGCCTTTTCTGAACTGAATGACCCGGTGGAACAACGTAAGCGTTTTGAAGCACAACTTGCTCAGAAGGCAGAAGGTATCAGCAAAATAGATGAGGATTTCCTTGAAGCATTAGAATACGGTATGCCGCCGTGTGGAGGTTTAGGTATTGGCATCGACCGTTTGTCTATGATTTTGCTTGATCAACCTTCAATCCGGGACGTAATCCTTTTCCCACAACTACGGCAGGAGAGGTGATAAACACCGAGTTTTTTGTTGCCAAGCGTTATCTCCGTTCAAGGCACAGGAGGTTCTTTTCGTTTTCGACATTAGTTGCTATCGGCGGGATTTTTGTAGGTGTTGCAGCTCTTCTTATTACACTCTCGATGATGAACGGGTTTCAGAATGAACTGAGAAGAAGGATTCTCGGCGGTACGCCACACATTGTTGTTGGTCGATATTTCAATGAACCACTGGAAAATCATGTGGCGGTAATGCAAGAGCTGGGAAAACATAAGTTCATCAAGGCTATGGCGCCGTTCATAATTCAGAAATCCATTATCAGGTCACGCAAGATGATGGATGGGGTGGTGATAAAAGGCGTAGATGAAGCATTAGAGAGAAACATAACAGAAATTGAACACAAGATGATCGATGGTGTGTTCGATTTGGACGGTGGTTGCGTGTTAGGGATTGAATTGGCGCATAACCTGAGGGTTACGGTTGGCGACACACTTATTGTCGCTTCACCATTTGGCGACCAGTTGGGCATGTTGCCGCGTGCAAAAAGAGTTGTTCTAAAAGGTATATTCGATTTTGGATACTATGATTACAACTCGACTATCGTCTATATGAGTCTGGAAGATGTACGGTCTTTATTTGAGATGGGTGATGTCGTAAGTGCCATAGGTTTGAGCGTTGATGATGTATATGCCACACCCCGTTATTCTGAGCTAATCGAAAATGATCTTGGCTATCCTTATCGTGCCAAGGATTGGATAAGGAGAAATCATTCGGTGTTCGCGGCGCTCAAACTTGAAAAGATTATTACATTTATCGTCCTGGCTTTGATCGTTCTGGTGGCTGGGTTCAATATTATCGGTACTTTAGTAAACATGGTCAAGAAGAAGACCAAGGAAATCGGCATACTCCGTTCTTATGGTTTCACATCAGGCGCCATTATGAGACTCTTTATCTATCATGGAAGTATGATTGGTATCCTCGGTACCACCCTGGGATTAATTTTTGCTTTTGTTGCATGTCTTGTATTAGACAAGATCATTTTCATACACTTACCTGGTGATGTTTACTTTATTGATACCCTGCCCGTTGAAATGGCGACTCAGGATTTTGTGATTACTGCCATTGCCGCGATTCTTATTAGCTTCTTGTCGACCATATATCCGGCTAAAAGAGCTGCAAAATTGACAACCGTTGAGGCACTCCGCAATGAATAACATTCTTCGATTGAGTGACATAGCAAAGACTTATTTTCTAAAAAACGAAACCATAGAGGTGTTGAAAGAGGTTAACCTGGAAGTGGGAAAAGGGCGGTTTGTGGTCATTGTTGGGCCTTCAGGATGCGGTAAGTCCACACTATTAAACATAATGGGTAGTCTGGACCGTCCGACCAGGGGAACGGTTGTTTTAGATGATGTTGATATTTCATCACGTGATGACACAGAGCTTTCCGCGTTACGAAACAAAAAATTAGGGTTTGTTTTTCAATTTCATCATCTTTTGGCTGAATTCACCTGCCTTGAAAATATAGCTTTGCCAGGTTTGCTCAGCGGTGGGCAGCCGAGACGCGTCTATCAGCGGGCTGAATATCTTCTTGATGAATTCGGCATGGCTGATAAGGTGAACCGTTTACCTGAGCAGCTTTCAGGTGGTGAGAAGCAACGTGTTGCTATTGCCCGTGCTTTAATAAATGACCCCCTGATTATCCTGGCAGATGAACCCGCAGGAAACCTTGATGAAGGGAATACAAATAAACTGTTGGAAGTATTTCTGGATCTAAAGAATGAAGGTAAGGCAGTCATTCTCGTAACCCATTCTTTAGATATTGCAAAGACAGGTACAGATGTGTATAATTTAAGAGAAGGAAGGTTATATGCTATGTGATGATTGCAAAAAAAAACCGGCAACGATATTCTTTAAGGAAGTATTACCAGGTAAGATAACAGAGTTGCATCTTTGTGAGGCATGTGCACAAAAACGCGGTTTGATGATGGACAAGAAGCTGTCGCCCTTTGAGCTTCTCCAAAAGCTTTTACAAAAGAGAAGTGCTAAGGATGAACAGGTGATATGTCAGGTCTGTTATTTGTCGCTCGCAGAATTCAAACGCCAGGGCAGGTTTGGTTGCAGTCATTGCATAGAGCACTTCAGGCCGCACATTGAGAATTTGATAAAACAGATACATCATTCCAGCAAACATGTTGGAAGACGACCAAAACAGGGTGCGCGGAAGAGTTTCAAGGTCTTCAAGTTGCGTGAGGAATTGCGACGTGCTTTGGAAAAAGAAGCCTATGAGGAAGCGGCTCAGATAAGGGATAGACTGAAGGATTTTGGAGTAGATGATGCTGAATAACATAAGGTGGTTAGTTCCTGCAAAGCATGGTGGAGAATCAGGTGAAGATAGAGAAATCGTTGTTTCATCGCGCATAAGGCTTGCTCGTAACTTATCTGATTTTCCATTTGATATAAAACTGAAGGTAAAGGATTCTGAACGACTGCTTCAATTATCCAGGTCAGTTATTGAAAGAGATTGTTCTGGTCAATATGTCGACATGAAGGAACTCACGCCACTGGAAAGGGAATCCCTTTTGGAATGTCACTTGATTTCACCGGCGTTTCTCAAGATGAACAAACCGGCGGGTCTTTATCTTAATGAGCACGGGAATATCTCAATAATGATAAATGAAGAAGACCATTTGAGAATCCAGGGCTTGACCGGTGGTCTGAACCTAACTGATATTTCCGCCCAGGTCTTCGAGTGCGAAGAAGAGATTGGCGAAGATTTGGAATATGCATTCGATGAAGCTTATGGATTTCTTACTTCCTGTCCAACCAACCTTGGTACTGGGTTGAGGGCCTCGGTTCTCCTGCATTTGCCTGGTTTGGTTTTCACAAATGAGGTTGAAAAGGTCTTAAGAGGAGCCTTGCAGATCGGTATGGCGGTGCGGGGACTTTATGGTGAAGGGAGTGAGATTAAAGGAAGCCTTTTCCAGATTTCTAATCAGCATACGCTCGGTTTGAAAGAAGAAGAATTAATACAGACTATCATAAAACTAACCCACATGATTGTTGATGTCGAAATGAAGGCACGCGACGCAATCTTCACAAAAGCAAAACATGAATTTGAAGACAAGATATTCAGAAGTCTGGCAGTTTTAAGATCAGCCAGAATTATAAGTACTGACGAGACACTGAATTTGTTGTCAGCACTCAGATTTGGTATTGGGACTGGTACTATTAAAGATGTATCGCTCGATGTCGTGAATGAGATAATGCTCGTTGCGCGACCAGCTAATATCCAATTGTACTTTGGCCAAATCCTTGAAGAACATGAACGGGACATCCGTCGGGCAGAATATATAAGGGAAAAGCTTACAGCAAGTAATAATATTTGAAATTCTAAATACGAAATCAGAAAGCTTAAACAATATCGAAATTCAAATGACCTAAATTGAATATAGCAGAAAATATGACACACGATACATTTACAGACGAAATTGTATTTTTAGGTACTGGCGGTGCACGTTACGTCATTGCCAGGCAGACGAGGGCAACCGGCGGCATTTTGTTTCGAATTTATGGAAAGGACATCCTGGTCGACCCAGGACCCGAGTCATTATTGCGTTTTTTAAACTATGTGCCTAAATTCAACCCCGAGAAGCTCGATGCCATAGTACTTTCGCATAAACATATTGACCATTCAGCTGACATAAATGTCTATCTCGATATTCTGACACGGGGAGGGTTTAAACAAGGAGGGTACTTGATCGCGCCTGAAGACGCATTTGGCGAAGATGGAGTAATATTCAAATATCTCATGCAATATCTTGAGAAAATACAGATAATTAAACCAAAACTTGAGCTTAATATTGGGGATGTGGCATTTGAGTTTCCATTACGTCATATTCATCCAGTAGAGACCTACGGCTTAAAGATAAAAGGTGATGATTATTCAATTTCCTATATCAGTGACACGAAGTTCTTTCCTGAACTGATCCATGCATATATGGCAGATATCGTCATTTTGAACCTTTTGTGCCTGGAGTCATCTAAAATAGAACATCTTTCTGTACCTGATTGTGCCCGAATAATTTCTGGTATAAAACCAAAGGTTGCTATCATTACCCATTTTGGCATGACTATGCTAAAAGCCGGACCCTGGAACATTGCCCGGCGATTAAAACAAGAGACCGGTGTCACAGTCCTTGCTGCTGAGGATGGAAAACATTACACGATAGACAAACTTCTGTCATACAAATAAAACACGGTTAGCGTTTCTATTGTTGGTCTTGACATGCGAGCGCCAGTGTGACTTTCAATCACTTATGATTCAATCAATTGTAGTCGCCTCAGCCTGAGGCAGACAGGTGATTTATCGGGCTATGTTTGATAAATCAAACAACTACAAAATTACGTTTCCAATTGTAGTCCCCCGATTTATCGGGTAGTCCAATGAACCCCGCTCCTTCATAAGGGGCGTGGGTGAATTGGACAACTACACCTATTGAACAATCTGTCCAAGTTTCTAATGGTGGTCTTGACATACAAGGCGTATTTGTTATAATTTATACATAAGGAGGAAAAATGAGAAAAATCCTTGTAATTGTGTTTTTAATAAACATCTCATTTGCGTGGTGGTCATCGCCGCAGAATCTTGGGATAACCGGGGCAGATGATGTTAATCCCCAGTCATGCCGGGTGCAATTGATGTCGAATTCCAGCTGTCTGGTGTGGCAAACGAACCTTCACGGTAATTGGGATATTTATTCGCGATTCAGTGAATGGGGGATCTGGGGTGATACAATGAAAATCACCGACGATAACGAAAATGATATGAATCCGAGCGTGGCATATGATTATGCAAGAAATTGTTACTGGTGTGCCTGGTAGAGATTCGATACAAATGATTGGAATATCTATATCGCAAACGGGGATCAAAACGGGTGGTCCACACCCTATCTGCTTACAGATAGTATACTCGAAGATTATTTAGCATCCGTGTATGTGATCCATGATACTGTATGGGTGGTCTGGTCACGAGGAATGTCGATGGGAGATTCAGGATCCTTTTATGATGTCTACTCGTGCTTTTATGATGGAACACAATGGTCTTCCTTAATCCCGTTAACTGATGATTCCACTCTTATTAACTTCCGACCAAAGATAAATAGCCGCTATAATCATCCAATTGTAGTATGGGAGAGAGGTGTGGAATTTTCTCAGCATGATATCTACTACAGTGAATATCTCAGTGGTGCCTGGCAATTCCCGCAGCCTATTACCACTGATCTAGGTCATGATTGTAACCCTGAAATAACGAGCGGAATTGACCCTAATGATACGTACGGTTCATGGGTGGTGTGGCAGTCAGACCGTGACGGTAACCACGAGCTTTACTCAACTGGTTATGATACATTCAATGTGTGTCATCGGTTGACATTTTGTGATTCTGCTGATATTGTGCCAAATCCACTGTTTTTTCTCGCCGTAATTCAAGACAATGGTCCAACATGTACAGCTTTTAGTACAAATCGGAATGGTAATGCTGATATCTATACGCATTTTGCTTATTGGGGAGGAGCCGATACGGTAGTACCTGTGGATACTGATCCAGCCGACGACATTATGTCTGTCATGACAGGTGGCAATATGTATATCTGGGTCCTGTGGCAATCTGACAGGAATGGTGAATGGGATATCTATGGAAGCAATATGTTTGTTGGAGGAGTTGAAGAATCGAATGCCTGTGATTTTAAAGCGGCTGCTAATTTGACCATAGACCCTAATCCGTTCAGAGAGATAACAACCATCAAATTCCAAGTTCCAAGCACCAAATCCCAAACAAATATCAATTTCCAAATTTCATTAAAAATCTATGATGTGAGTGGAAAATTGGTTAGGTCTTTTAATCTGGCTTCTGATTTCTTGTCTCTTGCTTCTACTTTTTTCTGGAATGGCACTGATATCAATGGTAAGAGATTACCTCAGGGCGTCTATTTTGTGCGGTTGGAAAATCAATCTGAAGCACTAACTGAAAAAGTTGTGTTGATCAAGTAATAGATGTAGTGGTTTGATAAACCAGATTTATAGCTACGGAGTGCAGTAGCTTGTTGGAGTGTAACGAAAATCCCGTTCTATCGGGGCTACTGCATGCAACGGCAAGCCGTTGCACTCCATCTATTCTCTCCGCCTTATTTATCCCGTGAAACATTGTATTTCACCGGGACTGTCTGTGCCAGCGTGACTTCCAATCACTTATGATTCAATCGTAATCAGGCTGTTGATTTAGTGGAGTAGGGGCTTTAGCCCCGTCAAAAGCAATGAAATTTCATCAGTTTTCACGAGCCCCGTTTAAATTCTAATTTCTGTATACAATAATATTTTGATATACCTTTATTTAACGGGGCGAGCATAAATGCTCTAC
>JAUWCU010000075.1 GCA_030609135.1 Candidatus Stahliibacteriota bacterium
AATCGAATTGATCGAGCGATGGTACGGGATCACCATGGTCATCGGGTTTTCCAGTTGTAGGGTATATTTTTATTACTTGTTCGGTATTGAACAGATTATTTATCAAACACGACAATACGAATTTGGCCGGACCGATATGCAAGCGGCGGTTGATTTTCCAGTCAATATTCCAGTAATCAGGCATACGTAATGAGTTCACATTATCCAGTCGTTCACCAGTCAGATCTTCCGGGGTATATGGATGACCTGAATGATAAGAGAAGATGAGAGAATTTGTCAAATCCTGGAGGGGTGACAAAGAGAAGTCATCGGGTATGGCTAAATCAATATTTGCTACGATATTATGTCGTTCATCATGATCAAGCCAGTAGTTGATTACTGGTGGTTCAATATCTGACGTATAATAATCTGCATGCGCCCAGGCGCTCGCGCCTTTAGCATACTGTAAGGTATATGCGATCCCGAAATTAATTGTCTTTGGCAATCTTTTTTTGACCATTAATTCGATGCCTTTAATATCACAATGTCCGTCATTAAAATATTGATAGTATGGGTCTGGTAAGGCTTGAATCTTTCTGAGTTGTAAGAGGTTATCATAGTTTTTATAATAAGTATTGAAGCTGAACAGAATATTGTGTCTATATATTTTTTCAAAGCCGAATTCATACAAAACCATTTTTTCTGGTCTAATCGAAATATTGCTGAGGATATTTTCACCGTTGGATAATAGTAGTCTAATAACTGCAGTATCGCTTGTATTATACAAATAATCAAAAGGAGGGATTTGATAGTAATGACCGTAATTAAAGCGGAATCTCGTCCTTTCCGTAACCGGCAGGGAAACACCGAACCTCGGTGATACGGAAATTATCGGATCCGAATATGTAATACTATCATACGTCATATTAAGCGGCGAGTAGAGTGTAAAAGTATTTGCATCGAACAGATCAAATCTAATACCCAGGTTTGCAATAATGCCCTCAAGGTTTATTTTATCCTGCAAATAGCCTGTCAGTTTATACGGATTTCGTTCATAGTACCTGAAATCGTATAGATAAGGACTAAAGGGAGGCGATTTTCTATTGTAATACCTGATGTCATATCCCACAAAATCAAAGCCGGTTTTTGTTTCATGATATTTACCTATGCAACGAACTACATCACCGCGTATCTGAATATCATTATTGCGCCAAAATGACCACACGGGAAATTCATCGACATATGCGAATAGACCTTTGATGCCGTACGGGTTTTTACGAAAGGAGTGGTTGCCTCGCTGGTCAAAATCCATACTGTCCAGCAAAATCCACTTCGGACGTACTGTGTCTGATAAAAGACAGGCAATTAGATGTTCATTCTTGAGCCGATAATCATTAAACCATTTTTGATCGTTCTGATCTTCCCAGACAAGATCCCGGCTTCCAAAAACACGGTCAAAATGGGTGGTTCCGACAATGAGGTTAATTAGTGTTTTTGGATTCAACAAATATTGGAATTTTGCTGAAGCGATCCAGTTTTTGCTGCGGTTCATTGGTCGGTCAAAGAAATATATTAACTCGTTCATCGTATCACTGTAAGACGGTTTCCACATCATGTACTGTTCCCGTGATTTAAAGCCGGATATCGTTATTCTACCCCGTGCATTAGGGAACAAATAAATCAATCGGGCTTGTGTGCGATAATCATTACGCGGTGAGGATACTTTATATAAAGCGGTCTGGTTTGCATCAGTGGACAAGAGTTCACCAGAAATAAAATAGCGCAATCGGCGCCTAATGGCTATGGGTCCGCCAAAAGACAAATCATATTTGTTGTACCCAAAGTTCAGTTTGCTGCTCGTAAAAACTTCGTCAGTTAAATAATGCAAATTACCATGGTGTTTTACTCCACCTTGTTTAGTAGTTATATTCACGATCCCGGACAGTGCATTGCCATATTCAGCATTGAGACCACCCTTGATAATAGAAATCATATCCGTAGCTGAAGGGCTTATACGAGCCGATTGCCAGCCAAAGTTGGGAACTTTCATCTCCATACCATCCATATAATAGACAGTCTCATTATGTTTGCCGCCGCGTATGTGCAGACCTGAATCAGTCTGTACAGTACTGGGTTGAAGCATAAGCAGCTGTTCAAGGGTCGTGAATGGCAGATGGGCAATGCTCTCGCGATTGATGGAAGACAAATAAAATTGCTTTGCAAAGTGTAAGTAAGAGATATTTTGGGTATTATGAGCATCTATGGTCAGCCATGGCAGGTAATCATGAGCACTTGTAGAAATGACGGTCGGCTGCAAGCTGAAGTTCAGGTGAGTTATATCTTGAGCATTTACAGTGACATTTTCGTAGGTAAACTCATTGTAACCGATATAAGCAGCAATAACCTGATATGTACCTACTGGAACATTCAAAATATAATACTCGCCGTTCAGATCGGTCGTGGCACCTAATTCAGTACCCCACAAAAAAACATCAGCGCCAATCAATGGTTTGCCAGTTTCAGAATCCATGATCCTGCCAGTGATTATTCCTGTGTCAGCACTAAATAGTAGATAGCTAAAGCTCATTAATACAAACATGATTGTCCTCATATCTTAATATTCCTCCACTTCATAATAGTGCACAGATCATCTGTTGTCAATATCTTTGCACTTTTATGTCGTATTATACAGGATAATCGTGAAAAATCTGTGAAAAACCAAAGCGCAGAGCGTAGCGCGTAAGGTGAGAAAAACGATTATAACGGTCTAAACGATATTAACGCTCTAAACGTTTATAACGTTATAAACGTTCTTGACCATCTATGTTTTTCGAATATAATATAACATGAAGATTATTTGTCGTTGTGAAGATGTTACTGAAGAAGAGATCATTGAGAAAATACATGAAGGTTATCATTCTATGGATGATCTCAAGAGGATCATCCGTGTCACAATGGGACTTTGTCAGGGTAAGGGTTGCAGAAAGCATATCGCTAAGATCCTGGCGCGGGAGCTCGGTATTCCGGTCGAACAGATTGTCCAACCAACTTACCGACCGCCCACAAAACCCATTCCGATCAGTGCCACAGTAGACAAGTGATTATAATATTTCCGGTTACCTTAATTCTGTAGTTGTTCGATTTATCGAACCATGAATAGTAGTTGCGCGATTTACCCACGCCCATGATGGATGAGCGGGGTTTATCGAGCATAAGAAATGATGATACCTTGATCAATAAAAATTCATCGGCAAAATTCAATGTCGTAGATTTAGGACAAAAAGATTACAAAGAAGTCTGGGATATTCAAAAGGTGATCCATGAGAAAAGGGTGCAAGATAAACTTTGCAATACCTTATTGCTCGTTGAACACCCACCGGTTATCACCATGGGCAAGAGCGGCAAAAATACGAATCTCTTATTGTCGCCCCAGGTGCTTGAACAAAAGGGAATTGCTTACTATGAAATCGAACGCGGTGGTGACGTAACCTATCATGGGCCAGGTCAGCTTGTTGGCTATCCTCTTTTCAATGTGAAAAAAGGGTTAGCAGGGATAAGACCGTTTGTTAATAAGATGGAGGATGCGATAATACAGACGCTCGCCAAATTTGGCATATCAGGAGAGAAAAGGGAAAAGATGATCGGGGTTTGGGCTAAGGAGAAGAAGATTTGCTCAATCGGAATTGCGGTTAAGAGATGGGTGAGTTTTCACGGGTTTGCCCTTAATGTGAATACTAATTTAGACCATTTCAATTTGATCGTTCCCTGTGGTTTAAAGAATGTCATGATGACATCGATGCAAGAAATACTCCAAAAACAAGTAGATTTTGATAAGGTGAAGCAAAATATCATAGACGGCTTTGTTTCAGTTTTTAGGGGCACGCCAACTATAAAATGTTTAGACGAGATTATCTAAAAAAACCCGAGTGGCTAAAGGTCAGAATACCATCAGGGCATGACTTCCGGGCAGTTTTTGATCTACTCAAACAGTATAACCTTTCAACTGTGTGTGAGGAAGCGCGCTGTCCGAATATGCACGAATGCTGGAACAATAAGAGTGCTACAATAATGATACTGGGAAAAATATGCACGCGTGCATGTCGGTTCTGTTCGGTCGAAACCGGGAATCCAGGCGGCAAATTTGATCCGGAAGAACCAAGTCATGTTGCTCAGGTCATACAAAAACTTGCTTTGAGATATGTGGTAATAACTTCAGTAGACCGCGATGATTTAAAGGACTATGGCAGTACACATTATGCAGCGACAATTAGCGCCATAAAAGAGGAGAACCCAGAGACCAGAGTTGAAGCTCTTATCCCAGATTTTTCTGGTAAGGAATATCTAAAAAAAGTAACTGATGCTAATCCTTTTGTTATCGGTCATAATGTTGAAACGGTCGAACGTCTCACCAAGTACATAAGAGACCGAAGATGCGGTTATGAAAAATCTCTTAAAGTTCTTAGGCTAATAAAAAAGTTAGACAATAGCATCTACACGAAAAGCGGGTTGATGGTTGGTTTGGGCGAAAAGAAAGAAGAAATCATTCAAACATTAAAAGACCTAAATGCGACAGGTGTTGATGTTGTTACTATTGGTCAATACTTGCAGCCTACAAAAAAACACCATTTTGTCCAGAAGTACTACACACCTGAAGAGTTTGATGAGTTCCGTAAGCTCGGCGAGGACATCGGCATAAAACACGTCTTGAGCGGACCTTTAGTGCGGTCCTCGTACCACGCCAGTGAGATTCTATAGCTAGAACCGTACATAATCCGTCATTCTGGTAATTACCGGAATGACGGAGTGGGTATATATGCATAAATAAACCAGATTTTCCTGATCCGGATCTAATTATCATTGATTTATCGATAATTTTCTTGACTGTTTCATATTCTTCTATATAATTAAAGGAGAATCATAATGTTAAAACTTTTGAGTAAAATATTTGGCACACAGACTGGGCGGGAAATGAAACGGCTCTGGCCAAGAGTCGCGGAAATCAACGGGTTTTTCGAAAAATTCAGAGACATTGATATCTTAAAAACATCTGAAGACCTGAGACAGAGGATCAAGCAGGGTGAACCAGTTGATGATGTGCTCCCTGAGGCGTTTGCTTTGGTTAAAGAAACGTGTCGTAGACTACTTGGTAAAAAGTGGGAAGTGGTCGGCATCGAAACCGAGTGGAACATGGTGCCTTTTGATGTTCAATTAGTCGGTGCGGTCGTGCTCCATGAGGGGAAGATTGCGGAAATGAAGACTGGTGAAGGAAAAACCCTTGTCGCGACAATGCCCCTTTATTTAAATGGTATAACCGGGAAAGGCGCTCATTTGATAACGGTCAATGATTATCTGGCAAAACGCGACCGTGAGTGGATGGGACCAGTCTATGAGTCGCTTGGTCTAACGATTGGCGTGCTCCAGTCAGGCATGGATAATGAGTTGAGAAAAGAAGTTTACCGCTGCGACGTAACTTACGGTACAAACAATGAATTTGGTTTTGACTATCTTAGAGACAATATGGTCTGGCGCTTTGAGGATAAGGTTCAGAAACCTCATCATTATGCGATCGTTGATGAGGTCGATAGTATCTTGATCGATGAAGCACGTACCCCACTCATAATTTCAGGACCGGTTGAACATGAGACCAAGGCATTTAATGAACTGAGTCCAATTGTCCAACGTTTGCATTCAACACAGACAGTACTTGTTAATCGAATCGTTGCTGATACAAAGAAGATGCTTGATAATGGTGAGGACGAAAAAGAGATAGGCAAAATGCTTCTGAAGGCGCATCGCGGTGCACCGAAGAACATACAGCTTCTGAAACTCGAGCAGGAACCAGGCATCAAGAAATTGGCTGAAGGTGCAGAACTCAATTATCTGCGCGACAAATCCTTTGCCGAAATCGATGATGACCTGTATTTTGTTATTGATGAGAAATCGAATATCATAGACCTAACAGAAAAAGGTGCTCAGTTTGTTTCACCTAATAACCCGGCGATGTTTGAGCTGCCAAATCTGAGCGAAGAAATCGGGGAAATAGATAAAGATGAGAAACTAACCCAGAAGGAAAGAATTTTTGCCAAAGAAAAGGCTTATCAAGGATATGCCAGGAAGAATGAAACTCTGGCTAACCTTCGTGCGCTTTTAAAAGCCTATTCACTATTTAAGAAAGATGTTGAATATGTTGTCCAGGATGGACGGGTCATTATTGTTGATCAATTCACCGGTCGACTGATGCCCGGACGGAGATTTTCTGATGGGCTCCATCAAGCGATCGAGGCTAAGGAGCAGGTGCGTGTGCAGGAAGAGACCCAGACCTTTGCCACGATAACCATTCAAAACTACTTCCGTATGTATGAGAGACTTGCCGGCATGACCGGTACCGCAGTAACTGAAGCCAATGAGTTCTGGGAGATATACAAACTGGACGTTGTTGAGATTCCGACCAAAGAACCAGTGCGCAGGATCGATTATCAAGATATTGTGTACCGTTCACGCCGAGAGAAATACAATGCGATTATCGATGAAATCGTGAAATGGCATGAAAAGAAAAGACCGATCCTGGTCGGTACGACCTCAGTCGATGTGTCTGAGGTTTTGTCAAGACTTCTTAAACGACGCGGTGTGCCCCATGAGGTGCTCAATGCAAAACATCACCAGAGAGAAGCCGTTATTGTAACCAGTGCGGGGCAGCCCGGTGCAATAACGATTGCGACCAATATGGCAGGTCGAGGAACTGATATTAAACTTGGTAAAGAAGTTGTTAAGTGCAGCAAGTGCTGCATCAAATGTCTGACTGATGATTGCGCTAATTGCGATCACGAACAGAAAAAGGAATGTTTTGATGAAGTACCTTGCGGTCTTTACATAATAGGTACAGAAAGGCACGAGGCGCGCCGTATTGACAACCAGTTGCGCGGTCGAAGCGCTCGTCAGGGCGATCCCGGCTCGACAAAGTTTTTCTTGTCGCTCGAGGACAATCTGATGAGGATTTTTGGTTCTGACCGGGTTGCTGAGATCATGGACCGGTTTGGCGGCGAGGAACAAAAGCCACTAACTCACCCCTTGGTCACCAGAGCCATTGCTAATGCCCAGAAAAGGGTTGAAGAGAATCACTTTGAAATAAGAAAGCACTTATTAGAATATGATGATGTGATGAACAAGCAGCGGGAAGGGATTTATAAAAGAAGAGATAAGATTCTAAAAGGCGAGAACCTGAGTGAAATGGCAATGCAGTTGTTCGACGAAGCAATAGAGGATATTCTTTGGAAACACACTGATTCAAAAACCAGTCCTGAACAATGGAATTGGGAGACTATCAAGGCTGAATTCAATATGCTATTTCTTACCGATATAGCAATTCCTAAAGATAAAATCCCCAGGATGAAACAGGAAGAATTGCTCGATGTGCTTCTTGAACGAGCAAAGGAAAAGTTGTCCTGGCGTAAGCAAGAACTGGGTGAAGAACTGTTCCTTGAATTGTTAAGGTTCGTTTTGCTTGGAACAATAGACAATAAATGGCGTGACCATTTATATGGATTGGATGCTTTGCGCGAGGGTATTAGGCTTCGCGCTTACGGACAAAAGGATCCTTTGATCGAATACAAACACGAATCGTTTAAGATGTATGATGAATTACTCGTCGACATTGCCAAACATTCATCCGGGTTGATCTTCCGCGCTCAACCTGGTTCAAGGCAACGCAAGTCGCAACCGACGAAAGAATATAAACCGAGTGCAGTGCAACCCGGCGCCTTACCGCAAAAACCTAAAGGAATCATTGGTAAGAAAAAAATTGGGCGCAATGATCCTTGTCCCTGTGGCAGTGGAAAAAAATATAAGAAGTGTTGTGGGAGGAATGTCGCATGAAGCCCTATCAAGTTCATCTCTTTAGTGACGATAGCAAAATCCCCGATTTCCTGCCTTCAGAACCTTGTTTTGTTTATGAGAACAAGAAGTATCTAAATTTCCTCATCTATGATTGTTTCCATCTGAAAAACAATGACTATTTAAAAGATGTTGCCAAAACGGAAATCGACTCGAGTGGTATTGTTGCGGCAGGCGAACGAAGCAAGACGATGGATGAATTACAAAAGAAGATGCTGGAGATAAAGAAGCTTGACGCCTTACTCGTTTTCCCCGATGAAACAGCTGCACTTCTTGCACTGTTTTCTATTTTCGGAGATAAAGCAACTTTTTTTGTTGATTACGAGACTTCACCGGATATTACCGCAGTGTTGCAGTATCGCAATCTTGAATACTATGACCATAAGAACCTTGAGCAACTGGACAAGCTTCTAAGTACCAAGAGCGAAAAGGTGATTGTCGTTGATGGTGTATATGAATGGCTTGGCAGGGTAGCACCGGTAAACGAACTGACGAAGATTGCCGCACTTAATGAATGTATGATTATCGGCAATGAGATGAACTCTTTCGGGCTTCTCGGACGTGAAGGTCGCGGTTTCATAGATCTTTTTAATCTCTACGAGACAATCAATATCGATGTCGGAAGTTATAGCAGATTTCTCGGTGGCTTTGGCTATTATGTCGGAGCCAAGAGATATTTAATCAATAAAATCAGAGAGAACATAACCGAGATACTAAAACCCCTGCCTCGGTTTATGTTATCGGTCGATATCGCAGGTCTTGAATTGATCAAATCAGGTGAGGGCAAGAAAAGCAAAATACGGGCATTGTGGAAGCATAGCCGTTATCTAATTACCCGCTTGAAACAGCTGGGTTTTACTACGGACAGCGATACACCAATGGTTGTTGTAATATTGAGCAATAATGAAGAAGCCGGTGAATTTACTAAGAAATTATTCTTTGAGCAGATTATAGTTGCCCAAAATAAAGAACGCATTAGATTGAACCTCTCAGTTGAGCACAGCAAGGAAGACATTGATTACTGTCTCGAGAAGTTTGAGTTGGTTGGTCAGGAACTGGGTATAATTAGCCAGCAGTAGATAACACGAGATTGAAACCATGATTTGCCCGCCGAATGAAGATAATTTAATCACACCGGGCGATCTTATCCTTATCTATCTGGATACAAAGCGTCAGTATCTGGTCCAGGCGGCAGAGAAATTGAATCTTTCTTCTGACCTCGGTAATATGAATCTGAGTGAGATTATTGGTAAACCATTTGGCTATGCAGGAGAGACCCATCTCGGTAAAAAATACTACTGTCTTAGACCTTCAACTGCTGATCTTATGTTTAAAGTAAAGAGGAAGACAACGATTGTCTACCCCAAGGATCTTGGTTACCTTCTTATTGAAACCGCAATCGGCCCTGGGTCCAGGGTTATTGATGTGGGTACTGGCAGCGGTGCATTAGCTATGGTACTGGCTAAGCTTGTCGCACCTGATGGGATGGTCTTTTCATACGAGCGCCGCGAAGAATTCATTGAGAATGCCAAACGCAATATTGAACGAGCCGGCTACCTGCAAAATGTCAAATTTTATTGTCGTGATGTCGCCATAAAAGGTTTTACTGAGCAGGCTATTGATGCAGTTTTCCTTGATGTACCTGAACCATGGGCGATTGTACCTAAGGCAACTGATGTATTGAAAGGTGGTCATCATCTTGTTTCCTGGAGTCCCAATGTGGAACAAGTGAAAAGGACCGTCGATGTTCTAAGAGAAAGTCAGTTCATACGCATACGCGTGAGCGAAGTACTCGAACGTGAAATTCTCGTACGCCAGCAGGGTGTTCGACCCAGAGAACGTGGCATTACACACACCGCGTACCTTGTGAGAGCACAGAAGATAATAGTAGGCAGTCAGGACTAAGCAGTAAGCAGAGCATAACGTGAACCGGAGAACGGGAGACGATTAATGAATGAAGTTGTGAAGATAGGAAGTTATGAAGATGATGATAATTATGGAAGTGAAAAAAGATCGAAACATCATTCCAGCGCAGCTCCCTTCCAACGTCAGTTCCTTTCCAGCACGCGCTTTTGGCAAAAGTGCGTGGATCCCTTCCAAACCAAAGGTTTAATGTGCTCTCTTCCAATAACTAAATTACCAATGACTTAATTACCCAATGACCAATTACTGCTGTTTTACTTAAGGTATGCCAGTGGGTCTACGGGCTTACCGTTTTTACGCAATTCAAAATGTAACATTGGTCCAGATAGCGAACCGCTTTCGCCGATCCGACCGAGAATCCTGCCTTCAGAAATCTCCTGACCAACTTCAACGAGCATCTCAGCAAGATGTCCGTACAACGAATAATAGCCATCTAAATGGTCGATGAGCACCAGATTACCATACCCCATAAAGCGATCCGCATACACTACTTTACCGGGTGCTACAGCGTGGACTTTGTCACCGTAAGTGGCGCTAATGTCGATACCATTGTTTTTGGTTTTTGTGTTGTATTTAGGGTGGATTATTTTACCGAATTTCGTTACAACACTGCCCCGGCATGGCCAGGGTAAGGTGCCCATTCTCTTCTCAACGTTTTTTTGTAAACTTTTTGCTTTAGCCCTTTGCTTTTCGAGCGCCACGATCAATTCTTCGAGTTTGCGCTGGGCACTTTTCAGTTCTTTTTCGAGTTGTTTTTTATTCTTTTCTTCCTTTCCTACTTGATTCAGGATATCTTTTTTCCTCTTTCTCTCAGCACCGAGGAGCGATAATTCACTTTCTTTCTCCACTTTCCTTTGCTCAAGAATATCTATTAGACCTTCTCTCATCTTTTTGTCAGTAAGATAGCGTTCCCAATCAGCTTTGAATTCAAAGAAAGCCTGCTGGTCATTCTTGGCAAGAATCTGGAGATAATAAGATGAAGAGAGGATTTGGGGTAATGATTTTGAGGAGAAGAGGATTTCTAATTTATAGAACGGTGTCCACTTATAGAGTCGGATGAGGCGTTGGCGCAGATCATCTATGCGCAGTTTCATCTTGGATTCCAGTTTCGCAATCCCTTTTGACAACTCGTAGACATTCTGTCTTTCTCGACTTTCTTGAGAGGTTAATTCATCGATATATTCTATCGTTAAATTAACGCCTTCATCGATTTTTTCGATGTGAGCAAGGGTCCCGATTTTCTGTTTTTCCAGTTGCCTTATTTCTTTTCTGACGGTGGTAAGCCTTGTCTTTAACCCGTCTAATTCTTTCTGTTTCTCAGAAATCTGCGTGACCAGACATAAAAGGATTACTATGAGCTTCATTTCAAGAATTTACGTAAGGCAAGGCTTGAACCGATGATGCCAAATATGAGACCGCACAGCAAAGAGCCAACAAAAAAGTACCCCTGTGGAAAATAGATATTGCTTAAGAATGAAACAGCAACCCGCTTGGTGACAACGGTTAAAATAAATGCAATAAAACCACCCAGGATACCCTGTACAATGCCTTCAAAGGTGAACGGGAGAGCAATAAAAGAGTTGGACGCGCCAACAAGTTTCATAATGTCGATTTCTGTGGCGCGTGCAAATATTGTCAGCTTTATAGTTTGGAAAATTACGAAAACCACGGAAAAAATTATGATTAACAGCAACCCGATATCAAAACCGGTTATCACACTCGTTATTTTTTTCAACTGGTCAACGAGTTCTCCACCGTAGATCGTTTCCATAATACCCCGAAGGAGCATTACTTTACCGCTAATTTCTTCAAGACCCCGGGCATTTCGGAATTTTGCAAGCAGTTTGATGCGCAGGGATGCGGGTAGAGGGTTGCTTTCAAAGACGCTGAGAACTTCTTCTGTTTCCTGTAATTCAGCCTGCAAATCCTTAAGGGCTTGCTCAGAAGAAACATAGATAACATCACGTACACCGTTAATCTTCAAAATATTAGACTTGAGCGCTTCATAATCAGCGTTTTCCTCAAGAAAGGCTATTATCTCAATTTTCTCATCGAGGATATTGAGGAAATGATATAAGTTGACAGTTACAAAGGCAAACAAAGACAAGAGAAAAAGTGCTATTGAGGTAACGAGCAGGGACAGCAAGAAAAGAGAAGCGTTTCTTGTTATGGTTCGAAATCCTTCCCGTATGCCTATTCTCAGTGACATTTCTATTGGTCGGATGCGAGTTTACCGTCTTCGATGCGGAGCATCCTTTTCTTAACTTTTTTTATCAACTTCAGGTTGTGAGTTGCCATGAGAACGGTTGTTCCTTTATAATTAATATCGAGCAATACATCAATTATTTCCTGGGAGCTTTTTTCATCGAGGTTACCAGTTGGTTCGTCAGCAAGGAGGACATAAGGGTCTCTAACCAGGGCTCGGGCAATAGCTACCTTTTGTTGTTCACCACCTGACAATTGGTAAGGAAATGAGAATTTTTTGTGGCTGAGTCGCAAATAGGTCAGTATTTCCAGCATTTGTTTTCTCATATCACGCGCTGGCGTATCAGTTACATCGAGGGCAAAGGCGATATTTTCCTCGAGGGTGCGGTCTTGAAGCAATTTGAAGTCCTGGAATATTACTCCGATTTTCCTGCGTAATTTAGGGAGATTCTTTTTTTTCAACAGCCGGAGGTTCTGGTCTAATACCTTTATTGTGCCCTTGGTTGGTTCTTCGTCTTTGTAGATCAGTTTTAAAAGCGTACTTTTACCAGCACCGGTTGTACCGTTGACAAAGACAAATTCGCCTTTGTCAATGAAGAATGAAATGTCTTGTAATGCCACCCAGTCTTTTTGATAGACTTTTGTAACATTATCAAAAGTTATCATCTAATTAATCATAGTCAGAATTCCCAATCTGTCAACGGCTGAAATTTGAGTCATTGATAAAAACTCAGTGGACTAATGTAGTCGCACGATTTATCGTGCAAAATTTAGGAGTTCATTAGCTTGCTAATGTGTTGTCGTACGCGCTCCCTCAATTCATTCCCCTCGATATACTCGGGACAGGCAGGACAGGCATAAATGGCGCAACTACTCAACAGATGTCAATACCCTTTTATAACGACTAAATCAACAGCCTCACTAAGTTATTGAGTTATTAGAATGTTGCGTGTTTTATTCTTGTATAACCATGGAAATGTAGTGGCAGAGTTTACTCTGCAAATAATACTCCCTCTCTCCCTCTCCCTTGATGGGAGAGGGAAG
>JAUWCU010000130.1 GCA_030609135.1 Candidatus Stahliibacteriota bacterium
AAACGGGAACCTGGAATTCGATGAACTTTCATGGCAGGCAGATTGGATAACAGAAGCGATCCCTGCCTCCTATGCTGTTGGACCTGGAGAATCAACCGTTGTTAAGGTCTATGTAGATACGAGTGGTCTAGCGTCTGGAACATACTGGGACACACTCTGGATATATTCTAATGACCCTGATGAAAACCCCTATCCTGAACCTGTTTGCCTGATAACAGAAATTGTCGGGATTGAAGAAACCGAAAAGACAACACAATTACCAGTGGCAAGCGGATTATGCCACATTTGTCCGAATCCGTTCAGCAAATCTACAGTCATTAGTTATTCGTCATTAGTCATTAATGACCAATTACCAGTGACCAATGACTTACAATACCCAGTATTGCGAATCTATGATGTGAGCGGTCGAATGGTTAAATCATTTGATCTAACTTCTTGCCTCTTGCTTCCTGCTTCTGCTGTCTCCTGGGACGGAAAAGATGATTTCAATCGAAAAGTTCCTTCCGGTGTGTATTTTGTACGGTTTGATTCGGATGAGTTTAAGGCAATTGAAAAGGTGATACTATTGAAATAGAAAAGCCGTACTCGTAACTCGTTACGATCCGCCTGGAGTGCGTCAGCTTGCTGACGCTCAATTACGCAATAGCGAGCTATTGCACTCCAATACAAAATCTCCGTTTCTCCGTTTCTCCCATTCACCGTTTCATAAATCATTCCCGCTTCTACCCCCATACTCCCCCACCATCTTTTCTATCTCTTCTGACTGTGGTATTATCTTTAAGACCTTTTCCAGTACTTTCTTTGCATCCGCCTTATTTTTATGTTCTAAGCAACTCTTTGCAAAATGCAGCCCCTCAGTTTCCAGCGTATTCAAGACCACCCGCCGCATATGCTCAGACCAGGGGTCGTACATCTTTTTAAATGGCTCACCACGGAACAAGCTGAATGCGCGCAAAAACTCTTTCTTTGCAAAACCCCATTTTTCACCGCGTATTAACGCCCTTGCCTGAGTTAACCTCTCTAAAAAATAATCCCAATCTGTTGTGAAAAAACAATCCCATTGCAAAAAACCAAGTTGCCCATAAAGAAGGTGAGATGATAGAGCAATTATTTTCTTTACTCGAGTGAGCACATGGGAAAGATTCTTTGATGGTTTTATACTTCTGGGCCAGAAATTGTGATATATTTCGCTTAAAGCAATTTTTTTTCTTTTACAAAGTGCCAAATGGATCAAAAGTGAGGTATCTTTTGGGAACAATTTTACCTGAAAAGGTTCTTCATTTTTATAAACCTTTAATGGACCTAAGAACTCGATATGATATGTAGGTATTGCGCTTTGGAATACGGGCAATCTAAGCATAGCTTTTGGAAGACCCGGAGACTTACCTTTATTTAAAAGATTTATTACCGTTTCGGGGAAGAAGTTAATTAGCAATCTAAATAAACCAGCGTAACCGTGTGAGGTTGCATAGACAAATGCTTTTCTGTAGTCTTTTATTCTTAAAGTTTTCTTGGCGTTTAAAATATAAATAGCTAATTGAATATGTGGCATTAACCGAGCATTTTTTGCTGCTTTCAGATTCCTAAATATAGATTGAGTAAAATCTTCAACAATAATCCTTCTACAGAGGAGATCTCGTTTCATCTGCAAATCTTCCAAGATAGAATTCACGCCTTGAATAATTTCCAGTGCCCTTTTTTTCTCACCTAGTGAAGCATATACACTGGCAAGGATGAAAGAACTTGAGTGAAGAGAATTTCCAAGTTCTTCCTTTTTGGCTGTCTCGAGTGCTTTGCAAGCAAATTCACCTGCTTTTTGGATTTCTCCTTTTAGAAAAAGGCATCGTGCATGAATCAAAAAAGCCTTTGTTTTGAATACAGGTTTCTCGATTTCTTCGACTTCTCTGAGTATTTTTAAGGATAACTTATGATCACCCTCATAGCTGAGCAGAGAAGAGAGGTGTATTTTAAGACGTTCAACGCCCTCTTTTATACTCTGTTTCTCACTCAACACTAATGCTTTTTCTATTATAATCTTTGCTTCACGATATCGCCCAATTGCAAAATAGACCATTGCAATTCCTTCCATAAAGAATGTGAAAGGGAATTTCTTCAAGATGATTTTACCTCTCTGAACACAGCTAAGAGCCCTTTTGGTCTCAAGGATTTTTGCCCAGGCAACACCTTGCGAAACAAGCAAATGCAACCGAAGAAGTACGTCTGTTCGTTTTGGCATCTTCTTTTCCAAATGACGAAGAAGAGAAATTTGTTCATCCGTTTTCCCCATCCAACCTAAAGCAAATAGTTCTGCTAATCCAGCCTTCAACGAGGAATAATAAAGTCTTGCTTGTTCTAAATGTTTCCTTACTGATTTTGCCCACTTATAGTATTTTGGGAATGGAATTTCACCAAAGACAGCTTCAAGTTTTTCTGCTTGTCTTTTCAGTGAGAGATATTTGTTATCTATTTTTCTAAGAATTGCCTTATTGGTACAGATTGGTAGTTGGTTAAGAAAATCAGCTGCCTTTCTTATCTTGCCTTGCTTTAATGATTTGTCGGCTTTCTCAATGAGTAAATCTGCCTCATGAGATTGATGAACTAATTCAGAAAAAGTAGAAGACTGTTTGTCTTTAATAAAACCTGCGAGCCCGCATCTCTTCCAAATTGACCATATACCCTTTATAGACAATTTGACACCTTCACTTTCAAGTTTTTTTTGAGCATGATAAAGTGTCAGCGAGGGATTTTCTTCTTTTATAAGAATTACCCTCTTTTCTATCTTTTCGGGTAACCTTTTCCAGTGCCTTTTTTCTGTCAAACGCCTTTTTAGATTCTTAAACCCACCTTCTTGGTAGCGGTTTATCCAACGTTTTAGGGTAAGTGGATGAACTGCATAAATAGCTGAAACCTCTTTTAGATTTTTTGAAATAAGAAAGTCTTTAACTGCTCTTTTTCTAAGCACAAAAGTTCTGTCCATAACAATTATATGGAAAAATTATACAAAAATATATACCTCTGTCAAGAACCACAATTCATGTCGTGGAAGTAGGTTGCTGAAAGGAACTGCCAGCGTGCAATTCATTGTTATTGTACATGATTTTAAATATAATTTTTTTAAAAAGGAGGTAAATATGAATAGATATTGGTTAATATTAATAACGTGTTCTACCATCATTAGTAACACTGCTGCGTTAGGCGAACCGAATTCAGTCAATAAAAGAAATATATTAGTGGGCCATGGTTTCCAATGGGGCGATGAAATTTTAGTAAACCATGACACCACATGGAGTACTGGGCAGGATGAGCCTTCAATAGCATTCGATAAATCAGGGGATTTTATTGTTGTGTGGAGAGATGATAGGCATAATTTCGCTGATATAATCGATTATGACACCCACGCTTCTATCTGGGATTGTGATATCTATGCCCAGAGATTCGATTCTTCTGGTGCCGCTATTGGTAAGAGCTTTCGGGTTAATGACGACTGCACCATATTTTCTCAAAGGTATCCTTCGGTGGCTATTGGTGGGAATAATATCATAATTGTGTGGCAGGATGAGAGAGACGAATTTCAAAACTTCAATGTGTATGCTCAGATATATGATCTACACGGCAACCCGATAGGAAGTAATTTCAGGATTAATGAGAATCCTGTTAGCACTCAGGAGCACCCAGCCGTATCCGCAGATAGCGCAGGTAACTTTGTTATTGTATATCAGTGGTTTGAAAATGCAGCTAATACGTGGGAAGTTTATGCGAGAAGATTTGACGCAGCTGGTAATCCAATTGGAAACAGCTTCATAGTTAATGACAACTCAAATGATTGGCAGAGGTATCCAGAAATAACCATGAATAACACGGGGAATTTCATTGTGACCTGGACTGATGAAAGAAATAGTCCAGCATGGGATATTTATGCTCAGAGATATGATTCATTCGGTATCCCCCAGGGCAGCAATTTTAGAGTTAATACAACAGGAGGGTTTAATACCTTTGCGTCGGTATGTACGTGTGATTCGGGAGACTTCGTGATAACATGGATGAGCAGCGGTTCTGGCGCTTACGAGATTTATGCGCGGAGATATGATGCTAATGGCAACCCTCAAGGTGGTACTTTCAAAGTAAATGATGTGGTTTCCGATTCAAGATTTCCTTCGGCAGGCATGGATGCAGATGGCAATTTTTCTATTTCCTTTAGAGATAAGCGAAATGGCGACATGGGTGATATCTATGCACAGAGGTATGATGTTAATGGAAATCCTCAAGGAAGTAATTTTAGATGTAATGACGACATAGTAGGCTATTATCAAGAATGGCCTGCATTGGCAGAGCATAGTTCAGGAAAGTTTGTGACTGTATGGCGAGACATAAGGGCTGATTGGCGAATCTACGGACAAAGATTTGACGCTTCAGGCAATCCTCAAGGCAGTAATTTTGGCGTTGATTATGCAAAAGGCGGAACACCGCAACAATTTCCTGCTATTGCTATGAATGACGCCGGGAACACCGTAGTTACCTGGATGGACATGCGGGTGAGTGAAAGTACGGGTGGTTTTGGGTTTTTACCAAGGAAGGTTTACGTACAACGGTTTGATTCACTGGGTAACCATCTTGGAGATAACTTCAGAGTAACCGAGAGATCTATAAATTTTGATGAGGATTATCCATCAGTAGCAATTGGTACTCAAGGTAACTTTGTTGTTGTTTGGAATGACGAATATTACTCGGGCAACATCTGTGCCCGGGTGTATAATGCATCAGGAGTTCCTGTTGATACTCCCTTCATAGTTACTGATCTAATAGGACAACATCAAAGATCGCCATGTGTAGCAATGAGTAATTCGAGTAATTTTACAGTCACCTGGTGCGATTATCGAGGAGGCACCTGGGCTATTTGGGGACGCAGATTTGACCCATTGGGTAATCCGCTTGGTCCATGTTTTCAGGTATCATCGCCACATATATCCACAGACTACCCGAGTATAAGAATGAATAGTACAGGAAATTTCATTGTCGTGTGGCAAGCAAATGAAGATATTTATGCCCGGAGATATGATTCGTTAGGTAATCCTCAAGGAAGTAGTTTCAAAGTTGATAATGGCACAGGCTCTCAGGATTATCCTTCAGTATTTATGAATGAATCAGGGGCTTTTCTCGTTACATGGCAGGATCGAAGGAATGGTGTTTGGGATATCTATGCTCAGAGATATGATGCTAATGGCAATCCACAGGGAAGTAATTTCAAAGTTAATGATAACTTGGCAGGAGCTGAAAATTGGTATCCGTGTGTAGCCTTGACTCGTGGTGACACAGCGGTTGTCTCTTGGATGTCGTTCTATAATGATGGTGATCCTGAACTAATGGCGCAGTTCTATGTGGGCAACAGCCCAGTAGGCGAAAACATAATGGTAAACGAGCCAGATTCTTTTTCGTATTGTCACCAATTCACGTGGCGATCCGGTCTGACCAGCAATAATTCAGGTAAATTAGCATTTGTATGGTCTGATATTCGAAGACATAAGGGTCCAGATATTTATATGAAGCTTGCTAATTGGGGTGTAATCGGGGTCAATGAAAACGCTGAGAGAAAAATATCTTCCGCGGTTAAATTGGCGCAAAATATGCCGAATCCATTCTATCGGAACACCTTAATAGAGTATCAAATTGTCACGAAAACCAACGTCTGCTTGAAAATCTATGATGTTGAAGGAAGAATCATTATAACTTTGGTAGACAATAAACCTTCAGAACCAGGTCAATACTCTGTCAACTGGCGCGGAGTTGATAATGCAGGACGCGAAATACCTGCTGGTGTTTATTTCTGTCGCTTAGAAACAGATGGTTTATCACAAACCCGAAAGCTGGTGTTGCTGAGATAGAAATTGATAATATTGGAGAAACAATTACGCATAACCCGCCTAAACATAATGTAGGGCGTCCAGTGCTACCCTCGGACACTGGATGCCCTGTTGTTTTTCTCCTCTCCTTTACCCCATGAAATACGGGGTTTTTGATGGTATTGAAACAGTGAGCTCAGGTAACGAACATATTATGGAGTAGCAGACCTCGGTCTGCGATAGAAATTATCAAGATAACCTTACTTCGTTCGGTTACTTGCATTTTTGCGCACCACAAGTGGTGTCACTCTCTTAATCGCCACATACCTTCGTAGTTGCCCAATTCATTGGACATTGCCTGATAAATCACCTGTCGGCCTCAAGCAGAGGCAACTACAATGATTGAAATACCCTAAACAAGAAGTTGCGATCCATCTCCTGGAGTGCGTCAGCTTGCTGACGCTCAACTACACAATAACCCCAACAGAACGGGATTTTCATTACACTCCACTTATTGAAATAGAAAAGCCGTACTCGTACTTCGTTTTTCGTATTCGTAAGAAAACAACGACAAAAACGATTTAAATGGTAAACAACCGCACAGAGTGCCATAACCGTTCAGCACTGTACCCCGTTAGAAAACTCAAATAGGACAATAAATTTTAGATGCTAAGTAAATATCTAACAGGATAGGCTATAAGACTTCTGATTCTTGTTGGAGTTTCTAACGGGGTGGATCGCCCCGCTTTTAAAAACAATGTG
>JAUWCU010000042.1 GCA_030609135.1 Candidatus Stahliibacteriota bacterium
GATGCGCTTTGTGATGGTCGCGATGTATATGTTGCCGGCATAATGGAACACATTGAACAAGCCGGGGTTCACTCGGGTGATTCATACTGTGTGATGCCTCCCTATACTCTCACGCCGCGCACGGTCAGTAGAATAAAATCAATTACTCGAAAGCTTGCGTTTGCTTTGAATACAACAGGATTTATCAATATGCAATTCGCGATAAAAAAAGGCGCAATATTTGTGTTGGAAGCAAACCCGCGAGCATCAAGAACCATCCCTTATGTTTCAAAGACAATCAATGTGCCGCTTGCCACATTGGCAACGAAAATCATCATCGGAGAAAAACTGGAAAATCTTCTTAAGACAAAACAGCGTACACCACCCAAGAGCAAGTTCGTTTCGATCAAAGGTCCGACCTTTCCATTTTTGAAATTGCCTGGGGTTGACCCAATACTTGGACCCGAAATGAAATCAACCGGTGAAATAATGGCTATTGACCAAAGTTTTGGAGCCGCGTACTACAAAGCTATTCTCAGCGACAACAAATTCAGCGACCACGGTACGGTTTATATGACAATAAGGGATGAAGATAAACCAAAGATTGTCCGGTTAGCAAAAGACTTCATCAGTCTTGGTTTCAGTATCGTTGCCACACGCGGAACCGCAGATTTTCTGAGAGACTTGGGTATCCGGGTGAAAACAGTCTATCGAATTAGCGAACATAAGTCACCGAATGCCCTTGACCTAATGCGCCAACAGAAAATCCATTTGATTGTCAATACACCAACCCTTACCTTCCGAGCCAAGCGCGATGGTTATGCCATGAGGCGTCTTGCAGTGGAACTCAATATCCCATTCATAACTGCCCTGAGCTCAGCCAGTGCAGAAATAGAAGCTATTCGATTTGCCAAAACTGCCTCACTAACAACTAAACCACTCCGGGAATATCATTCCGTATAGAGCATCAAATCATGGCTCTAATAGAGCGGTATTGGTTACTTCGCAACGGTTATGGTTCATTTCATGAACGGTTATGGCATTTTATGCGGTTTTTCTGCCGCTTTAATTAACCAATTCACCCATTCTCCGTTTCTGTTTGTTCCCGTTCGAAGAACTCATAACCGCCCGCCGATGGTCTCGATCTTTTTTGAAAGGAAGGGCTCATTACCGTGCTGAAAGCACCGTTCCCGCACGCAGTGCCGTTTCCCTTTGTCTTTAGGCATTTAGCTTGGCCCTTGGAATTTGGTTTTTTTGTGTCTTGCTTCTTACTTCTTGCTTCTTGCTTCTTACTTCTTGCCTCTTACTTCTTGACTTCAGTCTATTTTTCTTTATATTAAGGTATGCCTATAGACGATTACTGGCGTAAGTTAATCCCTGAACAGATAAAAAATGCACCAGACTTCCCCGGTGTCTATGAATTCGCTGACATCCTTCAAGAGCATCTTTTCATCGGTAAAACAGAAAGTCTTGCTCAAACCCTCCAGGAGACATTTGAGAAGAAGGAACCGGTATTTGCCACTGTTTCCTTTTTCCGATTCCATGCAAGCCAGGATTTCAAACAGGAGTATGCCGGGCTCATGGAGGAATATAAACAACAGTTTAACAACCTACCGCCGCTTAATCAGAAATTGTCTGACAAAAAATAAGGGAATATCTTGCCTGTTGACTAAGTGAGTTTATCGATTTTAATTTTTACAAGCCCAAGGTTTGCGTCTTTTTGACAGATGACAAAGTAAATGCCAGCGTCAGTTTCTCTTATGAAAAAGACATTATTTTGCGTGTAAAGAATAGCTGAAGCCTTTTCCACACCCAGGCTGGTTTTAATTCTATTCACCACACGCGCCGCCATTGCTGCAGATTTTTCAGCATCGTAGCCAACTGTAAACTGGCTGTCGATTATGAAACCATCATCCGTACCAAGGCCAGCGCCTAAAACCTTTGGCATTCTAGTCAGTTCTGCCACTTTCATCCCGTTCCTCCTCTTAAAAAACAGATTACAAAGATGATATCATATCCTAGTGCCGTTTCAAATAGTTCGTGTTTCATTTTTTTCTAACATTGAAAAACTGTAGTGGCAGACCTTGGTCTGCATTGTTAGTCGAGCAAGCTCGACCACTACGGAATTGGCAAATAGAACATTTGCAATTTGAAACGGTAATAGAGTGCATTTTCCCGTTATGTTATTCCCTTCTGATAGAGTAACGGGATTCATCCTAAGATCTCCCTTATTTCCTCTATTATCTTTCTTGCATAGACAAAGACCAAACCTGGTTTTGCTTCAGGTTGTGTCACCACAGCCAGAAGTGATTCACCCGCAGTAATGACACAAATCGGGTATTCTATCTTATCGATGATGAATTTCTCTATGCTCCCATCTTTCAAGAACTTGAATGAGTCTTCAGCTTCATTGTGAATAGCCGCAATCATGGCGCTAATCAATTCTATATCACGACATTCTTCATAATAGTTTCGGATGAGAAGACCGTCTTTCGAACATATGAAAGCGCCTTTCACTGCTTTCATGTTCAACAGCCTTTTTATAGGTTGTTCCAAAGTCTCTAAAGGAAATGTATCGACCGGAGGTTCTTCGACCCCAACTTTTTCTCGCTCCTGGGCAACCGCTTCCTTTACCGCAGGTGGTTCGGATATTACCTCTTCTTCCTTCTTTTCTTGAACAACCGGTTGTTCTATTTCTTGCACAGCCTCGGCCGGCTCAGGTGCTTTCTGAACTTCCTCCTTTGCAACCGGTTCAGACGTTGGTTCAAACTTCTCCTCCGCACCTGGTTCAGGTATCTCTTTTGCCGGTGGGGATTTAGGTTCCGCCGCTACTTTTTCCAACTCCTCAACCAAGAGTTCAGACTGCACTTCAACTACCTCCTGAGTTCCTAATGGTGGCGCTATTTCAACTGCAGCTTGGTCCACAGTAGCTGTCACAGCTGACTCTTCAACAACTTCTTCCTCGTCTTTAGCAACTGGCTCGGCAACCTCTTCGATTTTTTCAGTAACAACCTGCTTAGGTTCACGTACTAGTACCTTAAGCTCCTGATTGGCATCTTTGTTCTCAGGGTTTATCTTGAGGGTAATGTTGTAATATTCAACCGCTTTTTCAAACTCACCAAGCTTTTTATAACAGTGTCCAATGTAAAGATTAGTGTTTTCGCTATCTTTGAGTTCCTCATAGTTACCTTCTAAAACTTTTAATGATTCTTCGATATCACCTTTTATGTAATACGCCCGCCCAAGTATTACCTTTGCCAGACTATATGTCGGGTTCCGTGACAGACCATCCTGCAATATCGAAATCGCCTCATCGATCATCCCGGACGATAAATAAACATCCGCTAAGGTCGCGAAAATCAGCGCTCCAGAATCCATGGTCAAATCATCAGACATTCCTCTACCCCCTTTTCATGCTTGTTGTTTTAAAAATTCAGACAATTCAATCGTAATCTTCAGACAATGTCTTATCTTTTTTGCTAACTCTTCATCGGGACTCAGAAGTAAGGCTTTCTTCCAATTATCACATGCCTGTTCAAAATCTCCCTTTTGCACCAACAAAAGGCCGAGTTGGTAGTAAGGAAGTGCCTGTGAAGAATCAATGTCTACGGCTTTTTCGAAATGATGTATTGCTTCATCATGTTCATTATTCTCATAGTAATACAAACCGGCAAGTACGTTAAGATCATAAATGTTTGAATGTTCTCCTTTAAGAAAATCCAAAAAGGGCTTAGCCTTTGCATAGTCCTTTTTACTTATGTAAATCTTTAAAAAACCCAGATTTGCTGAGATGTTCTCCTTGTTTATTCCGTATATTTGGTTGTAGTACAAAAGGGCATCATCCAGCTTACCCATCTCGTATAAAACCTCGGCTTCCCGTGTAAGCCATTCCACATTACTTTTATCAACATCGAGCAGCTCCAAGAATATCCTCCTGGCTTCTTCCAAAAGTCCATGCTGCTGCATCAAATCCCCCAAGGTTACCTTCACTTCGGCGTCTTGCGGGTGATCTTCGATATATTTCCTTAGAAAACTGAAAGCATCATCTGTTCGCGCCATCTCTAAAAGAATATTTGCTTTCAGGATAACTGCCTTACTCCACACAGACTCAAATTCCAAAGCCTGATCCACCATACTCAAGGCATTGTCGAATTCGTTGTTCCTAAAATAAACTTCGGCATTTGTAAAGTAATTCTCAGCACTCGGGATTTCAAGAACCGGAAGCTCTTTTTCAGCCGGTTTCACTTTCTCCGCATCGCCAGCGCTCGGTGAATAGTATAACCTATATCCTGAAAGTTCCGGCTCCAAAGCTATAAGGTATTTGTCTTTATCGTAGTTGGGCTCAATTTCCATGCCGTTTCTTATATAATCAAGTCCGATCTTAAACTCACCCCGTTTAGTATAGATAAAACCCAAATTGTAGTATGCTCCCGCATGATTCGGGACTGCTGATAAAGTCTTCTTGAACGCATCAATAGCATCTTCATCCTTACCCAACTCATAATAAACTAAACCTTTACCAAATTCTTCATCGGCTGAGTCACCAGAGAAAGACTCCAATGCATTCTCATGCTCCCCAAGTCGCAAATAATGCATACCGAGGTTATATCTTGCCTCGGCACAACCACAATCAATCGCCTTTTTGTAGTAATCCAAAGCCTTTGCTGAATTATTTAAATTACTCTCAACCACCGCCAGATTGTTTAGAGCCGCGGTATGATTATTCTGGAGTGCAAGCGCTTTGTCAAATAGTTTAGCGGCTTCAGCAAGATTACCTTTCAGACAACAAACAGCGCCCCATGTATTGACACATATTGGTGAATCAAAATCGAATTCGTAAGCCTTCTGAATAAATTTTAGGGCACTGTCGAATTTACCGAGAAACAGGTCTACCTCACCAAGAACAAGCTGAAGATCAGGGTTATCTGGTTGGAACTTCAAACACTCTTCGAATTCCCGCCTTGCCTCGCTGAACAACCCTTTGTTGCGATAGGTCATACCAAGGCTAAAATGAACCTGATACTCATTCTCAGATATCCTTGGTGTACCAAGTTGTTCTTTTAGAAACTCCCAATGACCTTTGTGTTCCTTGATGTCAATTGGAAGATTGGGTTCAAATTGGGCAAGCGCGGGGTTTAGGGCAATCGCCTTTTTAACTTGCTCGAGACTCTCATCTATACTGCCTTTCTCACCAAGCGCAAAACCGAGCAAGAAATGTCCTTCCGCCAGCGAAGGATCAAGGGTGATCGACTCACGGAAGTTGCTAATCGCTAAATCTATTACCCCTTTGTTGAAATATATCTCACCCAAGATTCTGTAGACATCCGGCGAGATTTTGATCTCAAGGGCCGTTTTTATTTCCTCCAAAGCATCATCGTACTTACCCAACAACTTTAACGTGATACCTAAACCACAATGTGCCTCAAAGGATCCAGGGTTGAAATCAAGCACCTTCCTATAGAAAATAATAGCCTGCGAAAATCTGTTGAGTTTTCTGTAAGTATCAGCAAGCTCCAGGGTCCTCATTTCATCGTATGGTTCCCTATCTATAATCCTCACAAGCTGTTCAATCTTTTTCTCCAACCGTCCGGCTTTTCTCAATATGATATCAAGGTTATTGCGGGCAAGCACAAATTGGGGGTCGATTTCAAGAGCGCTCTCGAGTTCTTCTATTGCTTCATCATACAAACCTTTATTATAGTAAACAATTGCCAAATTATTGTGTGCGCCTGAATCATCAGCTGGTATTCGTTCCGCAAAACTCCTTAGTATCTTGAATTCTTCTTGTGTTATCATTTTGCTAAATCCAGTTTCTTCAATATCAATTCCAAACTCGCGGGGTCCGGCAAAAGAAGGAAAAATGTACTGAGCGGTTTTTCCGTATCCCCGAAATCGAATTCTGTCTCAACACAGAAAATGTAATCCTTTTCGCCTCCGAATTCAAGTACAACACTAGAAAGCACCGCACCAACCATATCTACAATCATACCAGGTACCGACGGCAGAATCAAAAGCCCGAGGAGTTCTCCTAACGCATTCATGTAGGAACATGAAAGGATATTCGATACCTCCTTTAGTAGCGATTCCTGAACCTCTGCTGAGTTATCCTGCACCGTAGGCATCAAGAGCGATGTGATCTCTTGAGCATCTTCAAAAGGATAAATTAACAAAGTCCGTCCTGTCAAATCACCAAGAAAGTACAATAAAACAGAAACCACCACATCATTGGGGTCGGCAATCTTCAGTATAACGTCTTCTAATGACCCGGTAAGGATCTTGGGAACACGGACCATTACTTTCTTGTTCATCAACTGGGATAAAGAAGTTGCCGCGTGACCACTCCCTATATTTGCCACCTCTTTCAAGGCGTCGAGTTGTTCTGGCGACAAACGCTTTGCATCAATCATCCAAACCCCCTTGGGTCTAATATCAATACTGGCGAACCATCTGCATAGATCGAACAACCTGAGTAGAAAGGAGATGTAAGCAACGGATCCAATTTTTTAACAACAACCTCCTCCTCATCAATGATTTCATCGATTACAAACCCGCGCCGCTTTGCTTGGGTTTGAACAACAATCACTGATTTTCTACCTCTTTTTCCCATCCAGCCCAATCTGTCGCTCAACCTCACCAACGGCAGTATCTCATCACGCAGGACAAAGAGCTCACGGTGATATACACTCTGAAACATATCTTCATGCGCATAAAATGTCTCCTGTATATAGTTTAAAGGCAGTGCAAATCTCTGCCCGTCTAACTTGAAAATCATTGCACGGATAATTGCAAGACTCAGCGGTAATTCAAGCGTGAAACAAGAACCCTCTCCAAGTTGCGAGGAAATAAGAAGCTTACCGCCAAGTTTGACGACCGCGGAATTTGCAATGTCCAATCCAATACCTCGCCCAGATATTGAAGTAACCTCATCTTTCATGGAAAAAGTAGGGTGGGTTAGAAGTCGGAACAATTCTTCTTGGCCCAAGTGCTGAGCTTCGGTTTCGCTGAGCAACCCGTTTTTTATCGCTTTATGGCGGACTTTTTCTAAATCGATGCCCTTGCCATTATCAATAACCGAAATCCTTATTCTCTCCTTCTCACGCACTGCCTTGAGCACAACCTTACCTTTTTCACACTGGACCGCAGGCGCTTCAATCCCATGATCAAGGGCATTTCGTATTAGGTGCATGAGCGGTTCTTTGAGAACATCAACAATTGAACGATCGACCTCGATTTCACCACCGACAATCTCAAGACTAACTTCTTTCCCTTGTTGTTTAGCTTCATCTCGAAACCACCTTGCAAAAAACTCGAATACTGTTGTCAGAGGTAACATCCTTAAGTGCATAACCTCATCCTGTAACGAAGAGATGAGCCTTGAAGCAGTATCGACAAGGTTCTGTAAGCTGGTATCTTTTAGGGTCTGACTTAATTTCAGCAGCCTGAATCGCGCAATAGTCAATTCATTTGCCAGATTGAATAGTGTATCGAGTTTCTCCATCTTGATGCGTATCTCACCAATACCCCTGGTACCTGGCTCCTCCTTGTAGTATTCCAAGACTTCACCATTCTTGATTTTCGCCATCGAGTCAAGGATGTCACGAACTGGCGGCAGCTCTTTCTTATTTCTTAAAGCCACGGCAGATCTGGAAAGCAAATCAGCAGCAATAAAGAGGAAATTAACAAGGCTCGGACTTACTTCGCCCTTTTCTTTTACCTCATCCAACAAGTCCTCAATCGAATGGCTAACCTCAGATAATCCATCAAGCCCCATGGTCTGTGCCATGCCTTTGATCGTGTGGAAAATACGAAAAACCTCAATTATTGATGAAGTATCTCGGTTATTCGATTCCAAGTTTAGCAATTGTTTATTCAATTGCTTGATGTACTCTTCTAATTCGCTAATGAACAGCTCTAAATAACTCTCCATATCACTTTTCGACAATCCGATCAATAGATTCCAAAACCCTTGATGGTTGAAAAGGCTTAACAACATAGTCAAGCGCACCAGCCTGGACTGCTTCGAGAACAAGTGCCTGCTGCCCCATGGCTGATACCATCAATATCTTTGCTTCGCTATCCATTTTCTTTATTTCCTTAACCGCCTCAATACCACTCATATCAGGCATGATGATATCCATTGTGACAAGGTCAGGTTTCAATTCCTTGTAGCGGTCTACTGCCTCTTTACCAGTCGCTGCCTCACCACAGATAAGATGCCCACCTTTTTCTAAAATGTCGCTGAGCATACGACGCATGAACATTGCGTCGTCCACAACCAAAACCCTCATTTATCCTCCTTTGATAATACTTTCCCCAAGTTCAAAATAAGTATTGGTTTACCTTCCGTTTCGTAAACGCCATCGAAAAAATCCTTTTCTTCTCTTGTTGAAAGAAGCTCGGCACGACGGTTAATGTGCGCATCAATAACCTTCTTTGTACCAAACAATTCATCCACTTTGATACCTGCAAGCCTTCCCTTGTTTTCCACAATAATCAAGAGGTTACCAGCTTCTTCACCACTAAACCCTAAACGTCTCTTCAGGGAAATAACCGGTATTACTTCTCCCTTTATATTCACCAAACCGACCAAGAATGCAGGAGATCGCGGTACTGGAACTGGAGCTTGTGCTTCTGTGACTTCACGAACCTGGCTTATGTCTATACCAATGTGTTCATCGCCAATCCGAAAAACAATCATCGCTTCCATCATCTGCTCCACAAATACCGAAATCTAATAATACCAAACGGATCGACTTTAAAACCGCCAATATCCTTACTGACCGCATAGGAATCAACCGCATGAGAAAGAAATATCCACGGTGCGTCACCCACTATCATCTGCTCGACATCCTGATATATCTGCTGGCGCTTCTTACTGCTCCGCTCAGATCTTGCGGACTCAATCACTGCGTCCACCTTGCGATTGCTGTAGAACGAAGTATTGCCAGCACGTCCACAACTCTTTGAGTGGAACAACGGATAAAGGAAATTATCAGGATCACCGTTATCCGAAACCCAACTCTTCATACATAAAATACTATCACCACGATAGCCCCGCTCTAAGAAATCATTCCATGATAGGGGATTAAGTATAAGCTTTACGCCAATTTTTTCAAGACTTTTGATTATGTACTCAGCTCTTTTGATAGCAGCTGCGTTATCTCGGATATCAAAAGGGTAAGCACTATCAAAACCACTACCATAACCTGCTTCACGCATCAACTGTCTCGCTGTATCCAAATCACATCGGTAACCCGACAAGTCCTTGTTATAGACATCCATACCAGGCGGGAAAACACCACCGGCTGGTATGGCTTGCCCCTCCATTATAGTATTGCTGAAGTGTTCCCTATCAATGGCATAGTTCATCGCCTGACGGACTTTTTTGTTTTTGAAAGGAGTATCTAGTGAAACATTAATCCCAACATATTGAGTAGATAAACCGGGACCGGAAAGGATTTCATCGGGTGAGAATTCCTTAACGATCTCTGGGGTAACAGCCATAATCGAGATTTCACCATCTCTGAAACGCTGCACCGCCTCTTTGCTATCCTGAATAAACTTGATGATAACTTTATCAACCGGTGGTCGACCGTCAAAAAAATCCTCGAAGGCCTCAAGAATGAGTTCCTTTTCCTTTTCCCAATGTATAAATCTATAGGGGCCGGCGCCAATTGGGTTTTCGACCGAGAAATCACGGTGCGTAATATCACACGTACCACATGCCAGATTAGCGAGAAAAGGAAGATAAGGAAACTTAAGACTAAACCTGATGTTAAGACCATCCAGGACCGCCACATCATCGATATAATCAATGAAGCTAACATTAGGACCGGCTTTCACACGCGCTATGGAATTGGCAATATCTTGCGTGGTAACCACATCGTCATTATGAAATTTAACACCCCGCTTTATCTTGAAGTCCCAAACCAACCCATCCTTTGATACTGAAAACGTATCAACCATACCTGGAACCATGTGGTTGGCTGAATCAAAGGTCAATAAACCGATGAATATCTGTGCAATCACTTCATGACTGCGGGCATCAGTTTTATTTGCTGGATCAAGTAGTATCGGTTCCACTGGCTGATGAAAAACAATAGTCTTACGTTCCCGGGTTAAGACCGCAAATTCTTTATCATAGGAGCGAACACTATTCAATAACTGTTCAGTGGTCTTACCGCATGCATTGATTGTCTCTGAGTAGCTGTTAAAACCATGCTCTATGTTTTCATAGTCGAGGTTGAGTTCTTTTACATACGCACTCAGGTCATTACATTGTGTTTTTATCTTATCGGTTGAACCGATCATTTCCTGTCCAAGATTATCAAGGCTTTGTAGCAATCCTTTGGTTTTTTCAAGAATAACTATCGCGGCACTCAACGATCCAACACCCTGTTCAACATCACTCATACTCCTAATCAGGAATGTGGATAGTTCATCAAAACTCTTAGTCATACTGGAGGCGACTTCATCAATATCAGTGACAAATAAAGTAGTCTTGCCTGATAGATCCTTTATCTCTTTGGTTACAACACCAAGCGACTGTGCATACTGACCGCCCCTTGCACTTTCAATACTTGCATACAGACCAAGTATCCGTGAACGCTCAGTGATCTTCTTCAGATCAAAAAGCGGGTTTTCTATCTGCTCTGCTCTTATCCGTATCGAGTGGAGTTTTTTATTCAATGTCGCAAGGATGCTAACGATATCCTGATAAAAAGTAATCCCTTTAGTGAGAACTTCACAAGCTACACCATTTGTCTTTAACCAGTTCTTAATCTCTGCAACAATGCTGCTGATAACTCCAGAGAGTTGATTAGCTTCGCTGACCAGTTGGAGAATCGAACGTTCTGACGACTGTATACCGCCTCGACCAATCTCTTTGATAGATAGCTCCTCCATGCCCTTAGCATAGCTCTTTGAAGCATGGATCAAGGCTACCTTTAGAGTATTGAATATCCATGCAAAAGACGTGTTGTCTTCAACCCTCATAAGGCTCTCGCGAATATTACTGACCCTACGGAACATAGCCTCTAAATATATTTCCAGAATTGCTGAAGAACGGGCTGTGTTGTAAATGCTGCTTAACCATTGTGCTGAACGTTCATTTTCAGTCATCAAAAGCTGGTGCAAATCCTTTTGCGAAACCACACTCGCGGCAAGACTTTTAATGCCGGTCTCAATATTGGGGATCAATGCAAGAAGTTCATCCGTAATATTGGAAAACCGTTCGTTTGTCTCCTTCAAATCATGCATTATACTACTTATTCTCAGTAGATCATGCCCCAAGTCTACGGTTCCTTTAACGACTTCGTCAGAAACTTCAGGGATAAGTTTTGTTGGTTCTTGTACGCTTCTCACAAGCAAAGTCATTTCCCGGGAAATCACTTCAAACCCTCTTCCCTGTTCACCAGCGTGAAAAGCAGTTATACCTGCGTTACGCGAAGCTACTTCTATGGAATCCGACACCATCGCGATATTTTTAACAATGTCATCAAGTTGTGAGGCATCGGTGTGGATTTTGTCAAAGAATTGCGAGATATCGTCAAGATCCCTTGAAATCTGATTCGATACGACCAAAGATTCATTTACCTTGACAATACTCTGTTCAAGAATCTCTTTGGTCTTTTTTATTTCCTGGTCGAAAACTGATATCCCCTCAAACTCAAGTTCAACGGACGCAGACAGAACATCGAATTTCTTCCTTATTTCAGAAAGAAGCTCGGTGTCTTTGACAAGCCGGTTTTCAATTTGCTGACTGGTTTTTAAAAGATCCCCAAAAGAAGTATTATATTCCTCCAGCGGCGCTTTAATTCGGTTAATTACAAGATCCTTTAGATTTCGATTCATATACCAATATACTACAAAATTCTGCTTAAATGTCAAGAGTTGGGCATAACGGGCAGAGAGGAATGATGCTAAGCATAGAAGAGGATTAATGAATGAAGTTGGGAAGTTACGACGTTTACATTCATCTCGCTACCCTCGATATCTTCGACGATATCTTCGATAGGTAATTGAGTCATTCTCTGGCTTGCCTGTCCTCTGACTTGCTGTAGTCCTGAGTTATATGTCGAAGGAATCAGGGGGACCAGGGAATCCAGTGTCTTCAACAGAGTGTGTTCTCCGTTTCACCGTTTCTCCGATACTAAAATACGCTTTACGCTTTGCTCCCTTGTAGTCGCCTGCCTGCTCACGCATTGCGGAGATTCATCGGGCAATGTCTCCCTTGTAGTCGCCCGATTCATCGGGCAATGTCTGATAAATCCCGCAATCCTATTTATAGAATTATAATACGAAGCGGGATAAATCAAACAACTACAGCTGTAAAGGCGAACATATGATGTTCAGTTATTGAGTAATTAGAGCATGTCCTCCGTTTCACCGTTTCTCCCATGCTCCGTTTCATATTCAATTCCAGCACGCACTTTTGCTACGGAGTGCAGTAGCTTGTTGGAGTGTAACGAAAATCCCGTTCTATCGGGGCTACTGCATGCAACGGCTTGCCCCGTTAAACGAAGTTGTACGGGGCGCAGCTCCCTTCCAGCGTCAGCTCCTTTCCATCCCACACAATGTTTATACATTTTTAGGAATTTAGGTGTTTAGGTATTTGATACATTCTCTCTTCCAATCCCCTTGGGATTCAAACATACTTACTTGACATCAAGTTCTGTCTGCATATAATAAATTAGAAGTTATACAGCACAGCAATAAAATCGAATTTTTAAGTTCATCTTAGAAATATTGGTCCAGCGGTGTCATTCGTTAATAGCGGCAGAAGTATCAATAACCAAATTTGTCATATTAAGGGGCGTATTTTATGGAAGACATTAATCTTGATGAAATCATTGATTGTCTGAGCAAGATAGCAGAAATACTGCATGACAAACCCAAAGAAGCACTGAGGGAGTTGAGAGAAATCAGCGCAAGAGTCGATAGTCAGGTCCCGTATCGTGATGGTCACAACCAGAGGGTAAGCAGATACTCATTGCAGCTCGGGAAGCAACTCGAGTTAAATGAAAAAGAGATGGTCATCCTTGAAACCGCAGCTTTGCTTCACGACTTCGGTAAAATATGTATTGATGAAAAAATTCTCATAAAACCTTCATCATTAACCGACCGAGAAAAGACTGAAATACAACAACACGCCATAAAGGGGTATTATATATTGGCTGGCTTTGCTGAATTCGAGGACGCTTTGGATGGTGTGAGAACTCATCATGAGCGGTTTGATGGCCGGGGTTATCCAGAAGGACTCATGAAAAAAAATATCCCCTTGATTGGTAGGATCATCGCCGTTGCAGACGCCTATGATGCGATGACTTCAAAAAGACCTTACAGAGAAGCAAGAACAAAAGAGCAAGCCGTAGAAGAACTCAAGAAGTGTTCAGGCTCGCAGTTCGATCCAATCGTGGTAGATGCGTTTATTAACGTCCTGAATATCGGCGCTTGGCGAAAAAAGATATAATGACACTTAAGCCTTGACAAACTATTATACTCTTCGTATAATGTATTAAAGAGAGAGTGAAAAAATGATTCTTTTGATTGAACCAGATATAGCCGTACGAAAAAAACTCAGCGATTTGCTCAGCAAAGAAAGAATTATTGGTACTGACTCAATGCAGCAAACCCTTGAAATGATATGTAAATTCAGGAATAACCTAAATGTTATAGTAGCCGATATTCATCAGCTCCGTGAAATCACATCGAAAAGAGTAGTCTTCAAATTATGTGGGAAATTACATATTGACGCACCACCTATTATAGGAATCTATAAAAATGGTGACGAGAAGATCAAAGAGGAATTTGCAGAGAACAACACCGGATATAAATTTCTTAAATATAATGAAAAAGACTGTAGTTTTCCGGAGCAATATATCGAAATAATGAAGGAAGTATATCCTGAGGTGCACGCCGATATTGAAAAGGCAAGAGAGATTTGGTTAGAAGAAAGAAAACCTGATGACCTCGTCGATATACGCAAATGGATTGAAGAAGAAGGATTTTTAGAAATACCGGACAAGACAAAGATAAGGAAACCAGAAGCAAAGGTTAATGTAGGTAAGCCAAAAACAAAAAAGCCGGAAAAGAATTATGAAAAGATGTATTTCGAACTCAAGCAAAAGTATGATGAGCTCTTGAAATACATGAAGGAATTAGCGGATTCTGTCTAAACCGGTTATTCTTTTTTCTTGCTCCTCACATATTCAAATACTATAAACACAATCGTAAAAAGCAGCATTGTATTAGTAACTCGCAGGTATGCCAATGCACTTATCCCCCAAAAACACTTATTGAACAAGAAAAGCCGTGTCGCAACAGCTATGATGAAACTGACGACTGCGACAATACCTGATATATAATAGATGGCTTTCATCGTAACCTCCTTATCAAATTGTATTTGGATATTCGTAGATGTCAATACTTGTTTGTTTCTCTATGCCATTGCATCACATCGATCATCCTTGAATTTGGAGTAGGGCGTTTACGCCCGTGAAAATATGTCGAAGGGATTCGACCCCACTTCTGCTGCAGGCTAACCGAGAATTCAAAAAATGGACCTGTCTGCGTGCTCGCACAGGCAGGGTAGCAGACCTCGGTCTGCGCCAATAAACATGAATCTGACGCAAATCTGACACACTCTACATAATATCAACCCTAATGAACTTATGAAGCTAAGAAGTTCAGATGTTCTGAACCTCGTAACCTCAAAACTTCAAAATATGACGGGCCTCGTTAAATATGGAGTGCAACGAGTCCCCTCGTTGCATGCAATGTCAGGAGACATTGCACTCCCAAAAAACGGGCGTAAACGCCCTACTCCTAATTCTCGGTCACCCTGTTCAATCCTGAGGATATCGAAGGAACCAGGGAATCCAGTCTAAGTCCTCTTGTCATTGCCCGACTGGATCGGGCAATCCAGTCTCATCGATCATCCTTTTCTTCACACGTCAATGTTGAATGTTGAGATTTGACCCCACTTCTGTTCCTTCTGTTTTTTACAGGCTGATCGAGAATTCAAAAAATGGAGTAGCAGACCTTGGTCTGCGCCATCAGCCAAGAAGGTACGGAAGTTGATTGTTGGTTTGGGTGCAATCGAAGTGAAGCTCAAGAGCAACCTGAAATGACTGGGGGTAGGGTGATCGGAGATCAGGGTGATTTTGGAAAGCACAAAGTGAACAAAGGAGCATTTTTGCCTGGTCCAGAAAGCCATTTGTTGGCATTTTTCTTTTCTAACCTTTTAATAATTATCCGAATGAGTGTATCAATACGTATACTTACATCATTCACAAAGTTAACCATATAGCTAAGGTCTCTATCTTCATTCTCACCGTAACCTACACTCAATTTCTGGGATTTTTTTTCGATATCCGGTGCTAAGAGTAGAGCAACGCCATTTTTAAATCTATAAGCTAAAAACTTATGTTTCAATCTGTTAAGAGCATTATTAAAAGGTACAATCGTTTCTTTTATTTTGGAAGCTGTTAGCCAATTTTTTATTCCTATTATTGACTGCACGACTATGTCTATTTCTTCATCTTTATAAGAAGGGAATTCCTTTTCATAAATCTGATATATATGTCTTTCGCTTATTTTTCCAATTTCTTTATAGAGTTCTCCAAATGAGAATGTTTTTCTTCTTTTTTTACCTCGCTTTTCCACATTGAACCACAGAGTCCACATGGCGAGATCGACTGGGCTCTTATGTATTGCTATATTCAAAAATGCAAGAAGAGTCTCAACATGGAAGAGGTATTGCTCGAAGCTCAATAACCAAATCATCTTTTTGTCATAGATATCTTTGCTTTCTGTGTAAGTTTTATTTAACATTGTTATCACTCGAGATCTCGCATTAATCGCAAAATTTATATAGTCCTTCAAAAAAGATATTGGATCTGGCCATTTACCAATGTAAGAATTGTCTATTTGATTCGTTTTACTCATCTCTTCCTCCTCTCTATTCAAAGCGCTACACCTAACTCACCCAAAACCGCGCCTTCTCATATCGTCCCGGAATATTGTAGTGAGAAAAGAAGGGGATGTCAAGATTGGTAATATGTTTATCTATTTTGTGAATCCGGATGTAAATTCCACCAGTTCAGAGGTATTTTGACATTTGTGCCGATAGAAATATTACATTTTCTACAAGCTGTAACCAAATTATACTTGCTATTCGAACCTTTCCGTTCTCGAGGAACTACATGGTGTATTTGTATTTCTTTCGAATAACCACAGTAGGAGCACTTTTCACCATCTCGATTAATAACATATTCCTTTATCCGGTTATCGAATTTTATATTTTCCTTGCGAGAATAGAACTTTTCCCAACGTTTGCTTAGATAGATTGGATCTAAAGTGATTCTATATTTCTTATTCAATTTCAGTATTTCATCTTGAAATTCGTGATAATCGCTAAGCATATAGTAAGAGCAAATAAATTTCAGTTCCTCTATTTCAATTAGGTTCTTTAGGTAGTTGGAAATATCTACAATATTACTACGTTCTTGGACACAAATTAAATCCTTCAGCCTTTCAATCAATGCCTCCAGTTCAAATCTCCAAATCATTCTCATCTATCGTACCAATTTCATTCATGATATCCTCTGCAATTTGCTGTGCTCCTGGACGTCCTCTCTTACCTACCATGAATTCACTCTTGCTCTCCCAGCAATCATCGACAGACTGCTTTAATTGAATCAGCTTATTCTTAAAATCATCTTTTTTCAGCAAACCCAATGGATATAATAAAGTCATCAACTTGCCGCCGACAATACCAAGCGCTTGCAGACCTGTACTTGTCATCAACATGTACTTCTTCTTATCTCGCCATTCATGAGGCCAAAGATCCTCAACTGCCATATAGAAATTTATAATGATGGTCAGCAATTTTTCACGATCATTTATCTTCGTATGATATACAAAGTTCTGCAGCGTTTGGTTTACTCCATCAAGGAGACTTTTCTGCCTTATTAGATATTTTTCTCCCTTTACTTTTCTGCCACCCTTAAATATCTCATTGTAAAATGGGCTTATCTGATCTGTGCCGAGTCTCGTAACTATCCACAATCCTTTATCTGATCGCCACATTTCATTATCACTTGATAGCTGTTGCTTGATTCTCAGTAGATGTGAAACATTTAATTTCTTCTGTTCATAATTTATGGTCATAAATATCCATCTCTCGTCATCTACTGTTGTACCTTTAATTATGCAAAACGGTGAATATACATTTTGTAAGGCAGGATATCTTTTACTATCTATCTCACCACCTGCATAATATAAACGGTGATTCCCATCTACTCTTGAAATAGCAGTCTTTTTTGCATTCTTATAACTTTTTATTTTATCCCAAAATATTTGTATTTTTACCATATCTATTTCAGCATCTTTTGGTCCCTTTGTTCGCGCTTGTTTTTTTATTTTTACAACATCTGGCTCACGGATATTTAGTATAATCTCAGGCCATAATGCATCTTTATCATTTATATGATCTCTTGCATATTCATATGCTTCTTTCGCATGTCTCTTTTTCAAACCTCTCTGTGTACCATCTGGATTACTTCTTTGATTGAATTCATCCGCCATTGACATTTGTGACAACACTGACAAAGGAGCAAACCCACGGTAGCTTCTGACACCAAAACAATTACCGGCCATTGCATAGATTGAACTAATAGCGGTTTTTTTGCGGTCTTTCAACTTCTTCTTACCCACGGTTCATACCTCCTTCTTATTAGGTACTACGTATGACTTTTAATACACATCTATGACGAAATACCCCTCCTCAACGCTCTCATCTTCCCTCAAATCGGTGCGCCCGCACATGATCTTCCCCGCACAGCTTGCACTTGTGCATCACGGTGTAGACCAGCTGACTCTTCTCGCAGAGGTAGAAATCGCACCACGTATTCTCGGAGGTTTGCAGTACGCATTCGGCTTTACACTTCGGACAATTCGCGTTATCCCCACGGGATATTGTAGCAATAAGCTGATGAATGTCAAGGGATTGACAGGATGGGGTTCTGTGGTATAATCTATCATTGTGTATAAATGGTGCACTATAGCACCCATCAATTCAGACTACTACGATGTTAATCATTGTTTTGACATACCAAAAGATCTTGGCGAGGGTGTGATTCTATCAACATCTCCAGCATGGTTTAAAGAATTCTCACGATGCGGGCAATTGTGTATTGATGAAAAGGGTGAAATTGATTCTGCCAATTATACAATACGCATTGAATACGAGGCTACAAGCAGGAACGAAGCTGATCCTAAATGGAAGGGGAAAAAAGAAAGAGGTGAATTAGCGAAAAAGGGAAAAGGACAAATGGCAGATGCAAGACTCATGTATGCCAATTTGGCCTTATGGTTAGCTAAACCCTCTTGCATTGGGTTTTGTTTTCTTTTTGATTTTAAATTTAAAAATGACAAATGGAATATAATGGGACGCGGCCGAAGAATCGCTAGATTAGTCCCAAATTTGCATTATACAAATAATTCATTGACGGAAGCAGAACTGGAGACTGCAGCGATGCTATTTTCGCGCCTTCATGTTCTGCTAAACTATTCTGATGGTACATTAAAGAGATGTGCTTCCACACTATTCTGGGCATTAATACATAAAGAATGGGATAAAAGATACTTGCTGCTATGGATGGCATTAGAATCACTCTTTGCTCCAAAGGATCGCAAATCAATCACCTATAAATTAACCAAAAATCTCGCTTGTTTTCTTGGAGATAATAAATCAGACATCAGTAAGTTTTCTGAACAAGCGGTGAAATATTATAAATGGCGGTGTTTAATCGTCCACGGAAAATCATTGTCGGAATTGATAAGAGTAGAGCGTAGAGAACAACTAGAGATACAATATGAGACTGAGGATTGGTTGAGGAAATCGCTAATGCGCATATTGAGTTGTGAAAAACGTATATCGATATTCGACAGTAATCAGCGCGATACTTATTTAAAATCTCTGCGTAGAAAAACTGCTATTTAAGAATACAATAGTCCATCAGGCGCTATCATCACCTTGACACCCCAGGTGGTGGGAGTATACTGGAAAATAAAAATCACCCAAATGAAGGAGGTTTCATGAGTTGGTTTAAGATACATTTGACGTTCCAACAGGTACAGAAAAGTGTTGTGCGGAGGATCCAAGATGAATTTGAGGGCCTATGGTCAGAACTGAAGGGACCAGAAGATGCCGCAATGTTCGATGATCTGAAACCAGCAACCCAAGGAAAGACCATCTATTTTTCACCTGGATCCACTAAATTTATGATGGATATCATTAATCAATATCTGGGTGAAGAAACAGAACCACCAAGGAGCAGTGATGTTGTGCTTCTTGTTGGTCATGCCGATGCTAGAAAGAAACTGCTGAAATAAGCTTATATGAACTCCATAAAGATTTCTCTGATGAATGCACGAAAACATTGGATGGATTATATTTTGACTATTTCACAAATCGGTATCTTGTTGTTTCTCGCACGAACTTTCTATCAGCAAAAACAATCAAATCAACGTCAGTATGATTATAATCAAGAACAAATGAAATATCTCTATGCACAGATTAGCCCCAAAATTGATTTGGATTTCAAAAAAATAATAGGTATAGACAATGGTAAGATTAATTTTGAGTTTGAAGTAGGCAATTATGGTTCCACGTCAGCTAATATTTGGTTTAATATGTTTTCAATAGACACAACCATTGCTTCTCCTTATCCTTCTGCGAATTTACCGATGAGCCCAGCGGATACAATCAAATATGCAAAAGATGAATGGGATGTTGTTGGCAGAATGCTAAATCGGAGTCGTTCCTATCTTTGCCCTTCATCTACAGAAAAACTTCACAGTGGTTATATTAGTATTAAAGGTATCAATAATAATGATTCATTATTTACTGCCTTATCAAATCAACGTCACTATCTTCACGTTGTGTCAATATATTCAGATCTAGCTGATTCATCTTTTTTATTGACATATACTTATGGCTTGGAGATAACAAAAAAAAGATGGATCAAGTGGTCTTTTATAAATTCCAGTAAAGAAACCATTAAAGCAAACAACACAACTGAACCAAATCGAACTTCTCCCCTGGGCAGCTCTTCTTAGCGTACTTCCTGTGTCCCCCAATGACAGGTAGTCGAGTAACCTGATATCTTCAGCAACGGCATGAATTAGGCGAAAAGACTGGATTCCCTGGTCAAGCCAGAGAATGACCCCGTACAACTTCGTTTTACGGGGCAGGCATAAGGGGCTTGTCGGGCAATGACCAGGAACCAAGCTCCAAGAACCAAATCCCAAATAACTCAGTAACTTAATAACCTGCTTCTC
>JAUWCU010000091.1 GCA_030609135.1 Candidatus Stahliibacteriota bacterium
CTGACTCCTCTCCACTTTTTTGAAATACTAATTTGTCATTGCTCGCCCCGTTAAATAGCGATTCCAGAAATGGCTAAATATTCTCCTGTAAGTTTATTTAACGGGGCGAGGAACGAGATTCCTCACTGCGTTCGGAACAAGCTGCGCGATCTCCCAAGTAAAGTAAAGCGTTGAAAAAACATGATGTTGTTCATTCGAGGTATATTGAGATTGCCACGCTCATCCCGCCCATTGGCGGGATTCGCTCGCAATGACAAGAACCATGAAGTTATAGAAAAGCAATATTGACAATGCTTTACAAAAAGTGGAGAGGATTTAGAAAACCGCGTCCTTAACCCCGTTAGATACTGAACTTCAAATATGCTTATGCTCTTCTTCACCCTCACCTTTACCCCGTGAAATACAACTTTTTTGACGGTAATAAGACTGAAAGTTCAGTAGCGAACATAGTAATGGATTTATCAAGTTTCAATCAGTATTATTTCACAGGGTGAACCCTCTCTCTTGAAAAGGGAGAGGGAGTATTATATTTCACCCACGCCGCAGGCGTATTTCAATCGAGGTTTCGAAACCTCCCCTGCAGTAATAATCCCAATGTAAGGTGGGAGCGACTTTCCAGTCGCGATAACGGTTGTATTGTCTCCTTTTCTCCCCGTCTCCGTTTCCCCGATATTCTGCAAACGGGGTTGACCCCGCACAGGAATGGTAAGTAGTTATTGGGTTAGGAAGCGGGAACAAAAGATATACTAAGGAGACCATTAAATAGTTTAATCAAATACTGCTCAATGTATGTCGTCATTTTCCTGGATTCCCTGGTTCCTTCGACATATAACTCAGGACTACAGCAAGCTATGGAGAACTATAAAATTAAACTACCTGCAGAATGGGGTCAAATCTCGACATTGGACATTCCCTTTAACCTTTTTTGTGGATTGCCACAGCTGATTTTCTGCATGTATCTATGTCCAATGTCGAGATTTGACCCCAAAAGCTTAATAAATTCATTAGACAATCCAGCATCCTCCGAAGAACCTCGTTCTTCGAGAGCAGGTAAACCCAAACCTATCTTCCATCTTGTAGGCTTGACCCCGTTAGAAATACCCTCTAAAGGACTCATAGTATATAATGCTGAAATATTTTTATTTATGCTGGTGGGATTTAGTGAAATCTATCTTTGTATTTCTAACGGGGTTGACATTTATTCGCATTCATTTATAATACCCCATGAAAATATTGGTAACGAGTGCTTTACCATATGCTAATGGAAATATTCATCTCGGCCATATTGCCGGTGCATATCTGCCGGCGGATATCTATGTCCGCTATCAACGACTAAAGAACCGGGATGTGATTTATATTTGTGGTACTGATGAGCACGGTGTGCCAGTGACAATTAGTGCTGAGCAGCAAAACAAAACACCAAAGGAGATTGTTGATCATTATTACAGATCAATAAAAAGCTCGTTTGAAGATTTTGGAATGACCTTTGATAATTTCTCACGCACAACACTACCGATCCATCACCATATGGCTCAGGATTTTTTCTCAAAGATATTCAATAAAGGCTATATATACCCCAAGGAAACAGAGCAGTTCTATTGTCCAAGATGTAATCGTTTTCTTCCGGACCGCTACATCATAGGGAAATGTCCGCGTTGCGGGGCAGACGGCGCTAAAGGAGATCAATGCGACAGCTGCAGTCGTTGGCTTGAGCCCTTTGAACTCGTTGAACCAAAATGCCTGATTTGCGGTGAAATTCCACAAAAGAGGAGAACCAAGCATTGGTACTTCAAACTTTCTGCATTCGGTGATAAATTAAATGAGTGGATTGACGCGAAGACTGACTGGAAAGAACATGTCCTTAGTTTTGTGAAAGGTTGGCTCAGGGAAGGGCTGCAAGATCGTCCCATAACAAGAGATATGTCATGGGGTGTTCCAGTACCGCTTGATCAAGCCAATGGCAAGGTTCTGTATGTCTGGTTTGATGCGCCCATTGGGTATATTTCTTCAACCATAGAGTGGGCAGAAAGAAAAGGTGACCCGGATCTCTGGAAAGAGTATTGGCTTAGCAAAGATACCAAGATGATACATTTTATTGGCAAGGATAACATTGTTTTCCACGCTTTGATTTGGCCAGCTATGCTTATGGCGTACGGGGATTATGTGTTACCTTCAGATATACCGGCAAATCAATTTCTCAACCTTGAGGGTGACAAATTTTCAACGTCAAAAAATTATGCAATATGGTTACCTGATTATTTGAGAGATTTCAAAGCAGATTCCTTGAGATATGCGCTTACGCGCAATGCTCCAGAAGCGCGCGACACTGATTTTACATGGCGGGATTTCCAGGCATGGCACAACAATGAACTGGCGGATAACCTCGGGAACTTTGTTAATCGCAGCCTGACTTTCATTAAGAAGTATTATGGATCATCAGTGCCGACCGCTTCGACGTTTGCTGAGAATGACAACAGGATGCTTGATATTCTGCATAAGGCACCGGCCGGCATTGGTGAGAAACTTGAGCAGTTTGAGTTCAAAAATGGACTTCGTGAAATTATGAAAATGACCCAGGAAGCAAATCGCTATTTTAACCACGAGGAACCCTGGGTAACACGTAAGACCAATCCTTTAATCTGCGAGCGGACCATGTATGTATGTATGAAGATTGTTACCTCGCTCTCGGTCCTTATAGAACCGTTCCTGCCCTTTACCGCAGCCAAGATAAAGAAAATGATTAATTTTATTCCGCAGCAATGGGATGCTATCAGCGCACCAGATGTTGCGCCGATAATCGGTGATACTGAGATTCTCTTTCAGAAGATCGATGACAAGGTCATCGATCTTCAGGTCAGCAAGCTAAAGAAAAGAGAAATATCAATCGAGGAATTCGGCAAGGTAGTTTTGAAGACTGGTAAGATATTGGAAGCTGAAATAGTCGAAGGCAGCGACAATCTCATAAAGTGCACCGTTGAGATCGGTGACACGCAGCGCCAGATCGTGGCTGGTATTGGAAAAGAATATAAAGCACAAGAGTTGATTGGGAAAAGCGTTATCGTGGTTGAGAATTTGAAACCAGCAAATGTCCGGGGTGTATTATCCAACGGCATGCTTCTCGCCGCCGACACCAAAGAAGGCATTGTGCTTCTGACTACGGATAAACCAGTAGCCTCCGGAGAAATCGTGAGGTGAAGAATTAAAAGGGTACTTTGATACCCTGATATGGTCGATACCCACTGTCACTTAATAGATCCACAATTCAATAAAGATTTGGATGATGTTTTACAGCGTGCTCAAAAAGCCGGCGTCAAGAAAATAGTGAATGCAGGGTATGATGTTAAAACAAGCCAAGATGCAGTCCGCCAGGCGCAGCGTTATGAATGGTTGATGCCGGCAGTAGGAATTCACCCTAATGAAGCAGCTGAACAGTCGCTTACCGAGATGAGCAAGATCATTGATATTGCACAGAGCAACAAGGTTTGTGCGGTTGGTGAGACCGGTCTTGATTACTACCGGGATTTTTCACCCAAAGAAGCGCAGCAAGAACTATTTCGCAAACATATCATCCTCGCATGTAGTAAGGACCTTCCTTTGCTCATCCACACCCGGAATTCAGTTGATGATGCGATTGCTATACTAAAGGAAGAAGATTTTCATCAGGGTGTTTTTCATTGTTACAGCGGTACGTACGAACAGGCAAAGACGATACTTGATATGGGTTATTTTCTCGGCTTCGGTGGAGTCCTTACGTTTTCCAAACGGACACGCGATGTCTTTAAGAATTTGCCAACCGATAGAATCCTCCTGGAGACCGATGCACCATTTTTATCTCCAGCCGGCCATCGAGGACAACGCAACGAACCTGCTTATATTCTTGAGACCCTGAATTTCGCGGCGGGAACCTTGGAGATGCTACCTGAACAGCTGGAAGAGATTTTGGATGCTAATGTAGCAAGGCTTTTCTCTTCTTGGGGTGAACACCATTTATTATGAAACATTTTCATGCAAAAAAACGCTTCAGTCAGAATTTCCTGAAAGGAAAAGGGATCGTCAAGAAAATAGTTGATTGTGCTGATATTGATAATGAAACAGTCATTGAGATCGGTGCAGGAAAGGGCACTTTAACAAAACTCATAAGTGCGCATGCCAAAATGGTTTATGCGGTTGAACTTGACCGGGAACTCATCAGCACTTTAGAAGGCCTTGACTTGAGTAATGTCAAAGTAGTAAATAAAGATTTTCTGCGACTCGATCTGAGAGATTTTGGGAAGCCGGTAATTGTCGGTAATATCCCATATTCGATAACCACCCAGATTATCGAGAAACTTGCGCAGCAGAAAAGAGCTTTCAAAAGGGCAGTGTTGACAGTCCAAAAAGAATACGGCGCGCGGCTACTTGCTAAAACTGGTTCTGCTAAATATGGTTCAATAACCCTTTTCACAGACTATCATTTTCAAGTGAAGAAAAAATTCGCAATCCCTGCACGTTTCTTCTCACCACAACCTAAGGTTAGTTCCCTGGTTATCAGATTGACGGGGAGAGCAAAGCCTTTTTATCCAAAGGATGAAAAGGCGTTTTTTGAGATGATTAAGGGTATATTTTGTTACCGCAGAAAGTATATGAAGAATGCGTTGATGAATTATCTTCATAACGTTCCTCAGGGTCTTGATAGCGTCCTGTTACAGAAACGGCCAGGTGATTTAACCTTACACGATTATTATACTGTGTACTGCAAGTTGTAGAGTAAATGCCTAAACATCGGGTGTATATAAAAGACATCGTTGACATCGATGAGTCGCTCGTCGAAATATTCGATAGCTCAGGACTTACTCATTTGGCAAGAAAAAAGGTTTTTGTTAAACCCAATATGCTAAGATCAGCAGAACCTGAAGATGCAGTTGTGACTAACCCTGAGGTGATAGCTCATGTCGTGTCTTTTCTTGTGAGGGCAGGCGCTGATGTTACAGTCGGTGACAATCCGGTTCCAAACAGAGCCTGTACTGAACTTGATATTGCGGAGCGATGCGGTTTTCTTGAGGCTGCCCAGGGTAAATTCAAAAGTATCGGGAAATATTCAAAACACATCAGACGACCACAGAGTAAACTCAAGGAAATCTACATTTCAAAAGAGATTGCTGATTGCGATATTCTTATATCCTTACCTAAATTCCGTACCCATGACTTGACCACCATGACCCTTGCTGTAAAGAACCAATTTGGTATTATCCCGGGTGGTTTAAAACCGTATATACATTCGAAATTTCCCGGGATAGATGACTTTAGCAAGGTTTTGTTGGAGATATATGACCTTTGCCCACCGGATCTCATTATTGTGGACTGCATCAATGTTGTGGATGCGCGCGGCAGAAAATTCTCACCCGGTAAACTCATTTTTGGCGTGGACGGACACTCGGTGGACTATATCTGCGCTCAGATAGCAGGGATAAACCCGGATAGAATCCCTACCCTCAAGTTGGCGCGCGAGCAGGGGTTGTTCGACCCGAAAGACATAGAAATCCAGGGTCGGCTCCAAGTGATAAAAGGGTATGCAGTGCCATTTCGCTTTCCTTTCAGATCTTCGATAATCCAGTCGGTTGCTCAAGTGCTTTATCGGATCTGGCTTGCCCGGACGCCAATTATTGATGGATACAAATGCACGGATTGTCGCTTGTGTGAAGATGTTTGTCCTGCACAGTGCATTAAACGCCGACATATTGATTACAAGAAATGCATCAAATGCTACTGCTGTATAGAAGTTTGCCCAAACCAGGCGATAAAAACGAGATTCCGATTTTAAGACGCTGAAACCACAGAGCTAATTGGGAAAAAATGAACTTAAGAAGATATGAGGTTTCAAATTATTAATGGTCGATTTTCCAATTCCGTAGTAGTAGGGACACGCCATGGCGTGTCCCTACTGAAGACGAAAAACCACGTATCAGCCTGTCCATACTTGACACCAATATTAGAGTGGTTATAGTTCACTATGATCGATGAAAAGCAAAGCATAATACTCCTCAGTAAATTACAGGCACCGCAGATACGCACCAAAGTACTGTATCGTGACCGTTTGGTCGACGCACTCGTTTCCAATCTCAATAAGAAAGTGATACTTGTATGTGCGGGTGCTGGGTACGGGAAGACTACCTTACTATCACAGCTTCTATCGCATAAGAAGATCCCCTATGTCTACTATCATCTGGAGAAAGGTGATGCGGAGCCGGCAGTATTCTTTTCATATCTGATTGCGGGTATCCGGAAACTGAGACCGGAATTTGGCAAAAAGACTGAAGCATTGAGTCATTTTTTTAATTACCCACAGCGGTATTTAGAGCTTATCCTGGGCACGTTTATTAATGAAATAATCGAGACTATTAAAGATGATATATACATTATACTGGAGGATTACCACACGATCTATCCTGCCGAGCACATCGATAAAATCCTCAACTACTTGCTCAGTCACCTTCCTCAACAGGTGCATTTTATAATCTCTTCACGCGTACGACCACCGCTATCAGTATCTCAACTCCAGGCTCGAGATGAGATTTTTGAGATTGGTAGCCAGGAGTTGAAATTCAATAAAGAAGAAACAAAAGATCTGTTTGTGTCCGTGTATTCGATATCGCTATCTGAATCTGAACTTGAATGGATTGAGGAGCACCTGGAGGGATGGCCAACGAGTCTGCGCCTGATGCTGCAATCATCTAATTACTTTGAAAAGGAAAAATCATCACGGTATATCAAACGCATCCTGGATAGTTATTACCAATCGCAAAGCAATTTGTTCAATTATTTTGCACAAGAAATATATAACCAGGAACCAAAGAATATGAGGCAATTTCTGGTTGACTGTTCAGTTTTGGAATGGCTCACACCTGAGTTGTGTGACGCCGTGGCAAAAAGAAATAATTCTGAAGTCCTGCTGGCAGATCTTACAACGAGAAATGCGTTCCTATTCGGTTTACTTGGTATTGGCTTTCGTTTCCATAATTTGTTCAGGGATTTCTTGCGCAGCAAACTGACTGATAAAAAAAGAGAGAAGAGATTATATCGCCGTGCCGGAGATTTTTATGCTCAAGAGAAAAGGGTTGAAGAGGCTGTTAAGTTCTATCTGCAGGCTGAAGAATACGATAAAGTTGCTATGATAATTGAACATATTGGTCCGGGGCTAATAGGTAAAGGCAAGGGGAATATCCTTACTTCATACATTGAGGATATTCCAAAACCCATAAGGATGCAGCGCCCTGTACTCTTAATGGAATATGCACGGGCCCTTATCTATGGTGATCGTGCTGATGAGGCAATAAAACATTGCCAGCGTGCTATTACACTACTTCGTAAAAAATCAAAAGCACGCAGGAAATACGCGGATGCTCTCTATAATTTAGGTATGATTTATCTTAATCAGGGTAAGTTTAGATTAGCAGAGAGACGATTTATTAAAGCTCTTGCAGTATGTCCGAGGAGTGGAAAACTTATTCGTGCTTCAATTATCAATGCTATTGGCTCAACGTATACTGCAATGGCGGGAAGATATTTGTCAAAGGGTAAGAGCTACTTCCAAAAAGCTCTTAAAATAGCACAGCATAATGGGTTTAAGCAACTTCAGGCAGCTGTTCTCAATAACTGGGCAATGATTGAGTTCAAATTGGGAAATCTTGTTGATGCATATCCAAAATTAGCCAAGATAGTTGAGTTGCTTGAAACAGAATTTTCCCCGGGCTGTGGTGCTGGTTTTTACAATGCAGCAAATGTGAGTATGTTGCTTGGATATGAGAATAAAGCACGTTCTATATTAGATTCGGGTAATAAATTATGCAGTAGTTTTCATGATTTATGGTCAATGGCTCGAATATGGGAAGGCTATGCGGTGCTATATGAAAGGACTGGTGAATATAAAAAGGCAAAGCAATTGATTAATAAAGCACTAGTTATTAATGAGAAATTTGGTATTGTCAACTTAATAGTGAGGACGCTTACGGATCTTTGTTCGATAAATATAAAAGAAGGGGATTTTGTTGAGGCTGAGCGCAATTTGGCGAGAATTTGGGTATTGAAGGGTGAACGAAAAGATGCTGATGCAGTGCCCTTTCTATTAAATGAGGCAGAACTCCGGAATGCGCAAAATCGGTTAGCAGATGCAGAACAGGTTCTGCTTAATGCACTTAGTATAGCAAAACCTTTCAAGCAAAGTTACAATTTATTTCAAATTTATATTCTTTTAAGTAAGGTTTTTTATACGCAAAAAAGAAATTCCGAAATGTACTCTGCATTAAAAAAGTCGATAAAAATAGGCCGCGCTAAAGGTTATGATTACTTATTAGCAAATGCATTTCGAGATAATAAATGGATGTTGCAGGAACTGCGTAAGGAAAGCTATGAGCTTAAATATATCCTGTCTATCATCGATAAATATGAGCTTGATGTACATTGGGTTGATGCGTGTCTTTTCGGAATTCCAAAAGTCGTAGTCGATGATAAAGAGATACTCGAGGCTTCGTGGACTACCACGAAATCAAAGAAACTATTTTTCTACGTTTTACTTCACAAGGATGAAAGGGTTAATCATGATGTGCTCATTGATGCGCTGTGGCATAAAGCATCGCATAAGAGCGGCAGTGACAGTTTACGCAAAGCTTTACAACATATCAGGCAGATGTCCAAGTCTGTTAAGAGTGGGAAGGGTGATTTGATTGTATCAAGCAAAGGGTTTTATCAGATATCACCTGAGGTTTTGATCAAGCTTGACACTGAGGAATTTGAAAGCCTTGTAAAAAAGGCAAAAGGCGCAGCAACAACTGGCAGGGAATATGAGCATGTGCTGCGTGAAGCAATAGCAATATACAAAGATGGTTTTGCTCCTGGATGGTATGATTCATGGGTTGAAGACCGACGTGTTTATTACCAGGGTCTGTATGAAGACTGTCTTCTTATGCTGGCTGATTACCATATGAAAAAAAGAAGATATAAAGATGCTGTTGTTTGGTATAAGAAACTGATTTTATTAGATATTTTCAATGAAGAATATTACTGCAAAATAATGATAGCTTATGGCAAGAGTGGTCAATATAAAAACATTATCAAGGATTTTGAGCGACTGAAAAAGGTATTAAAGAAAGAACTAAATAGTGAACCACACAGAAAAACAGTGCGTTTATATGAATCTTTGATACGCTGAGAATTTACACCCCCTCCTTATTCCTTCCCCTCTTTTCACACTTTTTTCACACTTTGCAGTTAAAATAAGTCAATGATAATAAGAACAGAGGAGGAACTATGAGAGTATCTATTGTACTACTATTATCAACGATGTTCTTGGCAGGAAATGCCAGGTATAATGAGGGAGGGGGTAGATCGTTCGAGATTAAGATACACAATATCAACCAGGTCGAAATGTGCATCTCCAACTTTGGTAAATTTGGGCAGACTGCGACTGGTGATGCTGGTTGTTGGTGGCCTGTAGGGAGTAATCATAACTATATATTTGGTGCTGGTATATGGTTTGGCACGGTTGATTCGGCAACCGGTGATACACTCGTGACGATCGGTTATGGTCCTCATGGTGGAGAAGCTGAATTCGTTCCTGGACTTGATGGTATGCCACCGACCCATCCGGATGCGATTATCTTTATGTATCCTGAAAATTGGCCACCGCCTGATACTGCTCTGCCCATGGCACCGCAAGATACTGTATCTCATCAGGACTCCTGGTGCTGCATGAATGATCTCGATACTAATGCTCACATCCCCGGTGACACAAGACCGATCGGTCTTGAGATGTATCAGACCGGGTACCCATGGGATGATGGTTTAATTAAGGATGTTATATTCATGACCTATGAGATAAAGAATGTTTCAGGTCATAACCTGGAGGACTGCTATATCGGCATTTGCATGGATAATGATGTGGGTAATGAAGCAGGACCAGGTGCCGATGATCAGTGCACGATAATCCTTGAACAGCCATACTTTATCGATGGCAATGTGTATGTGATAGACAATTTCGCTTATCAATGGGATGGCGATGATTATGAACCAGGGTGGTCAAGTGTTGGTGCGATTGGTGTTGATCTTCTGCAGACTCCATTTGATCTGGAAATAGGTCAGGATAAAGACCATGATGGTATCCCTGACCAGTATGAAAGAGACAGCAGCTATTACTGGAATAATGTACCGATGCAAAGATGGGATATTGATAATGATGGTGTTCCTGATTGGCGCGATGCATCAGAAAATCCTCAACTTGGTATGACCGCATTCAAGATCTTTTCGCTGAATTTCGAGCCAAATATCGATGCGGAACGGTACATGACCCTTGCCGGCTATAATTTTCAGAACGGGCAATATGAGCCTTATGACACAATAATCCCGCTTCCTGATGATCAAAGGTTTCTTATGTCAAGTGGTCCTTTTGATCTTGAAATAGATTCTGCCCTTACTTTTGTATTCGCGGTCGTACTGGCTGATTTTGGGGCAGATGCCTCACCTTCTGCAGAAACTTGCTTGGTTATTAATGACCATTGGGCACAGTGGCAATATGATATGAATTGGTTTTTGTACGTCGAAGAGGAAACAGCTCGCGAATTTTATGAGACAAACCTCACACTTGCTCCGAATCCGACTTCCCGAAATGCGCATATTGCATTCACAACTTTGCAGTCTGGTTTGATTTCAGTGAGATTGTATAATGCAGCAGGTCAATTGGTAAAGAAAATACACGAGGGAGTCAAACCGGCGGGCAAGCATGTTATTCCTTTAAGTACACGCGATTTAAGTCAGGGAACGTATTTCCTTGTAGTAGAAACGCCTGATTGTAGAGGATCACGGTCTTTGGTTATTCTACGATGAGATAATAAAGTAGTGGTCGAGCTTGCTCGACAAATATGCGCAGAGTGAACTCTGCCACTACATAAATCTGAACTTTCGACACCCCCTCCTTATTCCTCCCCTTCAAAGAGGGGGAGGGAGGGGTGGGGGTGATTAGATTTTCAC
>JAUWCU010000065.1 GCA_030609135.1 Candidatus Stahliibacteriota bacterium
GTTTCTGATATTGTGCATTGACATAGTAATTCAGCTAAATATAATAACCATATGCTGCTGTTTATTGCTGTCCTGTTTTCTATGCCGCCTAATCCCTATACAGACATTGACCATCCAGTCAGGCGACCGAAATTCCCGGCATTGATGAATGCACCGATGAAGCGGGTTGAGCAACCTGTCGGTGAGAGAAAAGCCCTGATATTATTGATTGATTTTAATGACAATCCCCATACTTATGAAGCAAATGAATTCGATTCCTTGATTTATGGTGAAAATCAGAATTCGCTGCGGGATTACTATACTGAGGTTTCTTATGGGAAATTCACGATCAGTAAAGACAGCGATATTTCGCAGTGGGTCAGAGCGCCAAATGATTATTCATACTATATTGGCGATTCCTTTGGTATTTACCCGGGTAATTATCCAAATAATGTGCAGGGTATTGTTATTGCGGCTTGCAGTCTGGTTGATCCTTTTATTGACTTTTCTCAGTACGACCAGGATGCAGATGGCATTGTCGATGCCATTTTCATTGTCCACGCGGGACCCGGAGCTGAAGAAACCGGTGATATTCATTATGTGTGGTCCCACCAGTGGCAGTTGTCAAACACTGGCAGCGGTTGTCCAGGTCCATATCATACAGACGATGGTGTTGATATTGACCAATATTCAATGGAACCAGAGCGGTTCGAGACCGTGACTGGTCGGATAACAGTCGGTGTTTTTGCCCATGAATTCGGTCATGTCTTGGGTTTGCCAGACCTTTATGACCGTGACCATTCTACATACGGGATTGGATGGTTTGGCATAATGGCAGCTGGTTCCTGGGGTGATGCGAATGGCCAGGGTATGCCTGGAGAGTATCCAACCCACTTTTGCGTGTGGTCCAAATATCAGCTTGGTTTTATATCACCGGTTGAAATAGGTAGACATGGTATTTCCAAACTTGAACACGAATTGATTGCTAATGCAGCTAATAATGACGACGCGTACTGTCTCATGGATGACCCGAATGGTCCAGACTGGAATTGGTCTGGAGGCACGGGTGAGTATTTTCTTGTGGAAAACAGGTTTCGTACTGGGTTTGATAAAAGTCTTCCAGGCGACGGTTTACTCATCCTGCACTGTGATGATTCCCGGACCCATAATGATAATGAGGAACATCCATTGGTCGGGATTATGCAGGGTGATGGAGATGGTGATTTTCTCTTACCTGACTGGGGTGTGGGTGAAGACCTGTGGAAGAATGCGACCTATGGTTTTGGAGATACTTCAAAGCCAGCCAGTCTTGACTATGACGGAAATCCTACCGGTGTACGGGTATATGATATTGGTGAAGCAGGTTTAACAATGATCGCATCGTTCTGGGTCACCCCGGTTTTCCTGGGTAGAGTATATTCGTACCCTAATCCATACCGCGCTGATAATGAGCCATCCTGGGGTACAAAAGTTATAATTACCTATGTGCCGTCAGATACGGTTGAATTAGGGAATCAACACCCTCAATTCAAAGTTACCCTCTATAATATTGCAGGAGAACGAATTAGAGTCCTTGATGCCGAACCGCGCGAGATTAACCGTTTTACCAGACAGGCTTTCTGGGATTTAAAGAATGATAAGGGAAAAGATATTGTTAGCGGTATGTATTTGTACGTGATTGAAACCTACGGGGAAAAGGTCGAAAGGAATAAAGGTCGACTGACCATTATCAGGTGAGGGTTAGTATTAATAGTGCTCTGTAACATTAATTTCTGCTGGGTGTCATTCCCGCGAAAGCGGGAATCCAGAAGATTTCTTCCTGTGGATTGCGTCCTCCGGCTTGACCGGAGGATCAAGTCGGGCAATGACAACATGGTGTTTTCAAGAATTTATGTCACAGAGCAGTAGTATAAGGATTACATGAAAGGCTCCTATCCAAGAAATATAAGTATTATCGCCACGGTTTTTATTTGCCTTATATTATTCCTGGCGATAGTCAACTTCTACGTTAGCATCCAACTAAGAAGTGAATTCATTAATTACGATAGAGAAAAAGTGATTTCCGTGGCACATCTATGTGCTGGATATATGAATCAATATCATGATCCGGTAACGCTTCGTTATGCTCTAAAAGAAGTCAACGATGCGTTCAGTTTGGGTCACATGATTATCATCGATACGCTGGGTAATAAGCTATATGATTCCAGGACACTGCCTTTTGAATTCGACCTGGGTGTGAAGAAAATCGACCTCAGGAGGGATTTTAAAAAACTACCATTGTTTGATCAACTCATCCAGGAGAATGACAGATTTATTTTCCTGAACTCAGACCCTCCTTTTTATCTATATACTGTACTATCATTTTCATATACCTCTATTTTTGATAGGTTTTTCAAGTGGTATATTTTTTATATAACAATTTCACTTTTCTTTCTTGGCTTTCTTGGTATCTTTTTGATACGTAACCTCTTTTTACCGATGCGCTATGTAGCCAGACTCGCTCGTGATATGGGTGTCGAGATGAAGAAAGAGGATTTTGTGCCGGCAACATTTAACCAGATATACAAAAAGATGAAAGCAAAGGAAGAAACGCTCATTGAATTTTCTTCTTATGTCGCTCATGAATTCAGGAACTCGATCGGCGCGATTATCGGTCTGGCACGTCTGGTTGAAAAGGGAAAAAAACCAGCCGCTGATATTGTCGTTGAATGTCGGCTCATGGAGAATCTCATCAAACGGCTCTTAGAATACGCTCAGCCATTAAAAGCAATACTGACGCCGGTCCAGATAAGCCAGCTAATTAACGAAGCGATTACAAGAACCAAAATACCGGCAAGGATTAAGGTCAAGTTGAAATTGAGTGACGAAGTCCCTGAACTAATGGGTGATCACGAATTGCTTTCCGTTGTTCTTTCAAACTTAGTACAGAATAGCGTGACGGCAATTGCACGTAAGGGTTTCATTGAGATTGAATCTGGCAAAGAGGATGATTTTGTGTTCATTAAGGTCCGCGACAATGGTCAAGGTATGGATGAATCAGCCATGGATAAAATATTCAAACCTTTTTACTCAGAGACTGATAAAGGTATGGGTTTAGGTCTTGCGTATGTGAACAAGGTTATCGAGATACACAATGGCAGAATAAGTGTTGAGAGCAAAAAGGGCGAGGGCACAGAGTTCACCCTGAAGTTCCCGATAAGAGCATAGATATTACGGAGAACATGAAATAGTTCTCATTTTGGGTAATGGATATAGAAACTGCAGGAATCGGGCATTAATAATTGTAGTTGTCCAATTTACCCCATTAGATACATGGTGGTTTTAATAGTGCGGAGTTTCGACGGAGACAGTTATCTAACGGGGTGAATTGGACAAAGCCTGATAAATCAGGCGACTACATCATATCGTGGATGATATGAGAACTATTTTATGTTCTCTTCAGTAATGAAGCCAAGCTTGATTTTTTAAAAAAAACGGCTATAGTTAAAAACAAGAGGTATTTATGAAGCAATTTATGAAAAGAATTACAAGTAATTTAAAGGGCAGAAAAGTAGACTATGGAGATGTTCGGGTTGTCGAGCGAGAAATGGAAATGATCGTCTTGAAAAACGGCGTCATCGAAGCCTTGACCCGCACTACAGATATTGGTTTTGGCGTGAGGGTTCTTAAGAATTCAGCGTGGGGTTTTTCTTCATCTAATCTGCTGCAGAAGAGTGAAGCCGACAAAATAACCCGGGATGCCTTGAGTACGGCTCGGGCGTCAGCAATGGTTAAATCTTCAGCAATAACGCTGTCTGCTTTGGTGCCGCAAAAAGGAACGTATGTTACGAAGTTCAAGATTGATCCAATGAAGGTCTCACTCGATAAAAAGATTGAGTTGTTATTGTCGTGCGATAAGATCCTTAGCAAAAACAAGAAAGTAAAAGCTCGAATGGCACGTCTCATATTCCATAAGGTCAAAACTCATTTTGCCTCAACCGATGGCTCGCTGACCACCCAGGAAATGCTTTTCTCTGGTGGCAGTCTCCGAGCTTTTGCTATGGATAAAAGTGAGGTTCAGTCGCGTTCCTACGGGAACTACAATCAAGCGGGTTATGAATTCATTGAGTCACTGAAGTTTTGTGATAACGCGGCGCGCGTGCGCGATGAAGCAGTGATGCTACTCAGTGCTAAACCATGCCCCCAGCTGAAGACGACACTAATCCTCGACGCTGAACAAATGGTTCTTCAGACCCATGAATCTTGTGGCCATCCGACTGAGCTGGACAGGGTCTTGGGTACTGAAGCATCCTATGCGGGTACGAGTTTCATGACGCCGGACAAACTGAGCAAATTACAGTACGGTTCAGAGATAGTGAGTATCGTTGCCGATGCGACAACGCCAGGTGGGTTAGGTACTTTTGGCTGGGATGATGAAGGGATTCCAGCACAAAGAATCTATCTCGTTAAAAATGGTATATTTGTTGGTTATCTTACTTCACGCGAAACCGCCCCGGTTGTCAATAACAAATCAAGCGGTGCGATGAGGGCTGATGGTTGGAACAGGATTCCTTTAATCCGTATGACCAATATCAACTTGGTTCCGGGCAAGTGGCGATTTGAAGACATGATCAGTGATACAAACAAAGGTGTGTTTATGACAACAAACAAATCATGGTCAATCGATGACAAAAGATTGAATTTCCAGTTTGCCTGTGAACTGGCTCGAAAAATAGAAAAGGGTAAGCTTACTGAAGTATACAAAAATCCGATCTATGCCGGTATAACACCACAGTTTTGGCGTAGCTGTGATGCCTTGGGCAATAAGAAAACCTGGGAACTTTTTGGCGTGCCGAATTGTGGCAAAGGAGAACCTGGTCAAACTGCTTTTGTTGGGCACGGTACAGTACCCGCACGCTTCAGAAATATGCAGATAGGAATAGTCGAATAACATGACAAATTCCAAGAACCAAGATCCAAGAACCAAGTTTCAAGTAACAAATTCCAAGAAAGATCCTTTTATTTGGATCTTGGTTCTTGGAATTTGGTGCTTGCTGGTTGTCAATTGTGCTTACTTCAACACCTTTTACAATGCGCAGAAATATTATCGGCAGGGCAAGAAACTGGTCGTCCATGATACCCTCAAAGTTATTAGTGCAGAGCCCTTCGACAAAACGATTGAAAAAACCACCGCAGTCATAATCAAATACCCAGATTCTCGATATGTCGATGATGCACTGTTTATGATGGGCGCGTCATACTATTACAAGGGTGATTACCGTAGGGCATTGGAAAAACTTGATTTTGTGCTCCTGAATTACACGGATTCCAAATTCCACGATGATGCTCTGTATTACAAAGGGTTAGCACATTACAAACAAGAGAAATTTGCTCAGGCAATCATCGCCTTTAAACAAGCAAAAGAGTCAAACCAGTATCGGGTTAAGGCAATGATAGCCCTGTGCTATGTTTACTTCAATGACCACAACTACTTAGCCCTTACCGAGGTGGCTACAAACTTACTCGAAGAAGGCATTGACAAGAAAGAGCAACGATGGGTACTGGATTTGCTTGGCGAGGCTCAGTTCAAGCAAGAGTTTTATGAAGATGCCCTCGTGACTTTCCAGGAGCTATTTTCCATAACCCGGGTCAAAGAAGACAAGCGCGAGATAACACTCAAGATTGCTGAAACCTACCTTGAGATGGGTGAGTATGATAGGTGTCAGGAATTCCTTGGAGGTCAGGCAGACGTTGAGTTCAAGAGCATACTCGCTGACCTCAATGTAAAACTCGGCAACATTGCTGAAGCCAAGGAGTTATATTTTGATATTGCGATCAACAGCAACTTTGATTTTTCATCGGAGATGTTTTATAAATTGGCCGAACTATATAAGACCGACGACAGTCTTGAACAAGCAATAACATACTATGATTCTTCAGTGAATCGAGCACCAATGAGTGACTATGGCATCAAATCAAAAAAGATGGCGGATATCTTGAGCAAGGTCGACATATTCTCAAAGGAAACCGAGAATATTGACCACGCACAGTTTCTTCTCGCCGAGATATACTTTGTTGACTTCGAAGACCCAGAACGAGCCGTGACCGAATATGTCAAGGTATATACGGATTTTCCGCAAAGTGAATGGGCGCCCAAAGCAATGTACGCTCAATTTTGGATAGCCAAGGATTTTTTTAAGAATGACAGCCTGGCGCAATCATTGGCAAGAGATTTGCTGGAAAGATATCCAAATTCAGAATACGCCCGGAGTGCCAGCATTTTCTTGCCACAGAGTGAGGATGACAAGGGGTGGTTAGAAGAGTAACCATTAAAAAGAAAGAATGGTTCACCGATGATATTTTTGGCTTAGAAATCTATCTGCCAGATATTGATCCGCAGCCTGGTCAGTTCTTTCAGGTTAGGGTGAGTACGACTTACGATCCTTTTCTCAATCGACCAATAAGTGTTGCTTCATATAAAGGCGGAACAATGCTCATGATAATCAGGGTCCTTGGGCGTGGTACGAAAATACTCAGTCAGAAAGAAGCAGGTGAAGATTTGCGGGTGCTCGGACCTTTTGGTAAAGGTTTGAGAGTAAAAAAGAAGAAGAGTCTCCTCATCGCCGGTGGTATTGGGGTTGCGCCGCTGCTTTTTCTTGCCCAGAAAATGCATGGTAAACGGATAGAGTTCGATTTCGTCTATGGTGCAAAAAGAGAAAAGGATTTGATTAAGAAAAGCCATATATTACAGATCGCCAAGCACGCAATATTCGTAACTGAACAGGATAGAGGCAAGATGACAGTACTTGGTGCACTCGATATGCTTGATGTTGAATCATATGATATTGCCTATGCATGTGGTCCCAAGACAATGCTTATTGAATTACAGAAGCTGAATTTGCCAATACCAGTTTATGCTTTTTGCGAGGATTTCCTTGGCTGCGGTTGTGGTTTATGCCTTGGTTGTGCAATAATGTACAAAGGTGAGTACAAACGGATTTGTGAGGACGGACCGGTGTTTGAACTCAAGGGGATTAGCTTTGATGAGTAAATTCCAAGTTCCAAATTCCAAACACAGATTATTTTTTCTATTCTTGGTTCTTGGAACTTGGCTCTTGGAGTTTTATGAGTTTGTTTAGATGATGAAGCTGTTTGGCATTACATTCAAGAACAGGGTTTTCATTGCCTCGGGCGTATTTGGTTTTGGTCTCAAATACAAAAAGGTTTCCAACCGAGTTGGCGCCATTTTCACAAAGGGTATTACACTCGAACCGAGAAAAGGTAATGCGCCGCCGAGAGTTTTTGAAACAGCGAGTGGTCTTATAAATTGGGTTGGTTTAGAAAACCCTGGCGTTGAAAAATTCTGCAAAGATATCCTACCCAAGATGAAGAAACTACGCACAAGGATTTTCGTCAATGTAGCTGGTTCTGAAGTAATAGATTATGAGCGTATCGTTGAGAGGATTGGTGGACAAGTAGATGGTTTTGAATTGAATATTTCCTGTCCTAATGTTAAAAAAGGTGGTGTGGCATTTGGTCAGGACCCGAAAATCGCGGCATCAGTGGTCGCGCGTGCTCGGACAAAAACCAAACTGCCGCTCATTGTTAAGTTGACCCCGAACTTTTGCGATCCTTTGAGAATTGCCAAAGTGTGTATTGGAGCTGGTGCTGACGGTATATCGTTGATAAATACATTGTATGGGATGGTTTATGATATTGAGAGGAAAAAACCTCTGATTACCGGAGGGCTATCAGGGCCAGCGATAAAACCTTTTGCTCTCTATTGCGTGAATCGGCTGCGCGGGCTTGGCGTACCGATTATTGGTATGGGTGGTATTATGACTGGACAGGATGCCTATGAATTTCTTTTGGCTGGTGCATCAGCCGTGGCAATTGGTTCCGCGATTTTACGCGACCCTTACGCACCGCTTCAGATAATCAAAGAGCTTAAGAAATATCCACCCCCACCTTCCTCCCCCTCTGAGAGGGGGAGGATTAAGGAGGGGGAGAAAAAGGAGTACAAATGAAAGAACATTTAATCGTTTCACTTGACTTGAATGATTTTGAGAAAATAAAAAATATAGTAAATCAATTAAAAGACTTGGTTGGTTTTTACAAGATCGGTTCGATCCCCTTTACCTATTTTGGTTTGGACCTCGTCAAGTTCCTGAAGGACGCAGGATTCAAGGTTATGCTAGACCTCAAATATCATGATATACCCAACACTGTTGCCCGGGCGTGTGAAGGCGCTGTACAAATGGAGGTTGATTTCATAACGATCCACACGAGCGGTGGGTTTTCCATGCTTGAGGAGGCAGCAAAAGCAACACTCATCGCTTCAGAGCTTAAGAAAATAGAGAAACCAAAACTCTTGGGGATTACTGTTTTGACGTCCATTGATGAGGCATATTTCAAAGATTTATTTGGTGATTTGAAGCGAAGTCTTGATGAACAGGTAGTTTTTCTTGCCCAGTTAGCGCGCAGCGCAGGCATGGATGGTGTTGTTGCATCGCCCAAAGAAATAAAGCTTATACGAAAAGAATGCGGTAATGATTTGCTTATTGTAACGCCTGGTATCAGACCCCGAGGCGAGACAATAAGTGATGATGACCAGGCGCGCACCATGTCCCCAAAGGATGCCATCATTGCCGGCGTTGATTACATGGTTATTGGTCGGCCCATAGTCAAAGCTGCTCAGCCCAGACAGGCAGCAGAAAGTATTATCAAGGAGATTGAAGATGGACTTAGAGAAATTGCTTAAAGCCTTAAGAGTTTTACAGGAAGGGCATTTTGTGTTGAATTCAGGGTTACACAGCCAATTTTATTTCGAGAAATTCCGTATCCTTGAAAACCCTGATGCAGCCGTTAAATTATGCAGTATGATTGTCGACAAATTCAAAGACAAAAAGATCGATTGGGTGATCGGACCGACTACTGGAGGGATTATAATTGCCTTTGAGGTTGCCCGCCAAATGGGTAAACTTGCAGGGTTTGCTGAGGTACGGGAAGGCAAGAGAGTCGTTGGTCGAGGGTTCAATATCAAAGATAAAAACGTCCTGATTGTTGATGATGTAATGACGACTGGTAAATCAGTTAAAGAAACGATTGATGCCATCAATGAAAAGGGCGGCGCGATTGTGGGTATCGCAGTTCTTATTGATCGCTGTAGCTTAGAGTTACCGTTTGAATATTTTGCCACCTACCGAAAAGTTGTCGAGAATTTTGAGCCGGTAGAATGTCCGCTCTGCAAAGAAAACGTACCGCTGAGTAGATTAGGGGGCGCCTGAGTTTTATAATAATTGTAGTGGCAGACCTTGGTCTGCTTAATTGTAAAACGTCGAGCAAGCTCGACCACTACATTGTTTTGAAGTTGTTTTAACCAAACCAGGGGGTCTGTAAAGGGGACAGGCGGCTACATTTAAGATTGCAGATTTCAGATCTAAGATTTTTTTTCTATGATAACTGTTCGACTCACCTCCCTCTGTCTGCCCCGCCTGTCCTCGTTACGTAGGTAATGGAATAGTGACAAACAACGGGTAAACCGAAGTTGTACGGGGTCATTGCCCGATCCCCACTTGTCATTGCCCGACTCGATCGGGCAATCCAGAAATCAACTCGTCATACCTTTTCTCTGGATCATCCGGTTAAACCGGATGATGACACAGGGAGTACCTCATCGGGCTGCCCGATAAATCCCGCAATCCTATTTGTAGAGTTATAATACGAAGCGGGATAAATCATTTGTCTGCCTCAGGCAGAGGCTACTACATTATCATCTAAGACAATTTTAATGAGTAGGGACACGCCATGGCGTGTCCCCTTTATAATTTCCAGAACCCTAAAATAGTAAGAAGAATAAGCGCGGCACCGGCGATTATTGCGCCGAGCCATCCCAAAAGGCACAAACATGTAACAATTACTCCGGCAATCAACACACCCAGGCTGATTACGAGAAATGATTTCTTGAATTCGAGCCCGAATAAAAATGCGATGAGCGCACCAGTCCAGGCTCCTGTGCCTGGTAAAGGGATTGCAACAAAAGCCAAGAGTCCGATCTCCTCGTATTTTTCAATTACCTTATTGCCTTTACGTCGGGTTCTTTCAAAGAGCCATTTAAAAAATGTGTCGAGGAATTTCACCCTGGAAAGAATTCCTACGATGGGTTTTAACAACCAGAGTATAAAGGGTACGGGAACCAGGTTGCCAATATATGAAATCAGGAATGCTTTGAGCCACGGTATTTTGAAGAGGTTAATGGCCATTGGTAAAGCGCCTCTTAATTCAATGATCGGTAACATTGAGGTTATAAAGACGGCGAGTTCCGGACTCATACCTCTGCTGACCAGGTCCTGGGGTGTCATATAATGCCTTTCCTTCTTCTTATTATCCAATCAAGAGCAAGGAGTACGAAGATTAAAATATAAGTTATTGGTGAATCAAAATCTATTTTCTTTTGGCGATGGACATTCTCAGGCTGGGGGATCTCAAAGCCAGCGAGTTCATTAAAGCTAAAATACTCACCCCCGGTTCCGGAAGCAAGGGTTTTCAGAAAATCCTTGTTAAGTCCCTGATCGATCTCGGTTGTTGCTCCGGACACGGTGAGTTCTAAAGTATTACTGGTGAGGTCTTCATCTTTGAGCTTGCCTGATGCTTTCAAAATAATATCACCAGCTTTTTTGGGGATAAAGCAAGCCTGGTAAGTACCTTTGCTGGTTTCGAAAAAAGGGATTTTCGTATTATTGAATTCAAAAAGGAAATCGCCGCCGCTTGTAAGCCGGTAGTTTTGATCATAACTCTGGAGTTTTAATGTAATGGTCTCGCCAACATTATAGATTCTGCGTAAGGTGCTTAAAAAGAGTCGTTTGTTCTTACCAATCGGTGACAAGAATCTGATTACGTCGCTGACCAAATGCGCAAAAAGGTTTTTCTGTTTCATGCCGAGTTGGAGAAATTGCCAGGTACCGATATCAATGCTATTGATTTGGAAGACCGTGCCCGTGCCATAATTATGATACGCAATAACCGGTACATTGTTTGCCTGAGCAATGATTATCGCCTTGTCTTTGACCCCAAGCACACGGTTGATTGCCGAGAGCGGTGGGTAATCATCACCTGGCACAAAACAGGAAAAGGATTCATTTATTCTCAAGGGGAAATCACCTTTGACAACTACTTCAGTGGTGTTAATGGGTAACATATCATTCCATAGCGCAGTGTGCCCTTGCATGGATCCGATACACAGCACGCCCATCCCTTTTTTTAACGATTCTTCAACATTTGTCCACGGTAGTTTGCCGAGGTTAACGTTATCTAATATGATGACATCGAGCTCATCGAGACCGGGTAGGCTTGTTAGCTTCACGTTGGTCATCAAATTCAAAACCGCACTTTTGTCTATTTTAGCTAATGGGATTAGATCTATATAGTCATCTTTGGTCAGGGTTCTCAGCATGAACTTTGTATTGAATGATAAGTGGTCCGTATAATAAATGACTTTGGTTTTTTTCTGTAATACACGCAAAGGGAATTCAAGTCTATTATTCTCATAGCTCAGTTCTTCAGGTTGTCGCGCAACATCAATCAAGACTTTCACTTGTTCGGGTTGGTGTATATTTACCCAGAACTCAAGGTCGGTTTTTGCCTTTGTGGCATTAAGCAAGAATGATTTTTCCTGCTTCTTTTCGTTACACCGCAGAACAACTTGCGCTCTACCCCCGGCAAAACCTTGCGATTCGATAACTACCTCGATTTTTATTGAATCGTCGACAAAAGTGTATGCCGGATACATTACATCGACAATCGCTATGTCGCGCGGTCTTTCAGAACCAACACCACAACAATAAACAGGTATATTCAGGTCTTTTATTTCGGAAAACGGGAAATCGCCATAATTATGATTGCCATCAGAGATTAAGACAATAAGTGCAGGTTGTGCCTGACCAAGTTTCATAAGCGCCTGAGCAATGTTGGTAAAACGGCTCGACACCAGAGACTTTTCCGGCACCGTGGTAAAAAGGGTTTCACCAAAATAGAATTGCGTATGTGTGAAAGCTATCTTATTTGTTGCGTGCTCAATGTCATTGAGGTATTTTGCCATACTTGTTGAGTAGTCAATTAGTACGGCAGGGGGATTTTTTTTCCTTTTAACTTGGTAAGATAAGACAAAACCAGTTATCAATACATAAAGCAGGATTATTGCTATGATACGTAATGGCGCCAGGGCTAAAGTCTTGTAGTACAGAAAAATGGTTAGTCCTATTGCGCCAAGACTAATTAAAAAGATTATCAATATCCCTGTCTTCCAGTTTGAGATAAATTATATTTGCACTGTCGATTAATACTGTTGCACTGCCCCAGTACTTACCACTGAAGACTTCGACCGTATACGGCAAAGAATCTCTTACTTCGAACTGAAAATCACCAGCCTTGATAAGAGCAATGCCTAAAGCGGTTTCTCTTTTGAGTAGAGCAATACCAGTGATCATTAAACTGTCATTGATTTGGGCACTGCCCTTCAGGATAAACGGCTTGTACCCAGTGTCCGGCGTGATGCTGGTCACCAGAGTCCCAAACAGATTGCCGCTTAAATCGCGGCAGCCCTGGTTGATATAGACATAATAGGTTGTATCAAAGGCTAATGCATCGGCAGTATCTGCCGGTACGAGAAAACAGACGCGCCGGTTGCGCCATTCAGAAACGAGTTTCTTTTTGGGGATCATTGAATAGTTGAAAAAGGTTGTGTCCATGGCTTCAGAGAAGTGGAAAAAGAATTCTTTTTGTCCGGCACCTTCAGAGAATTTGATAATCCAGGGACGAATAGTATCGGGCATTGAAGTGCCAGTGAATTGTACTTCAAAAGCACCTTTATTCTGAGCCGTATCGAAAACATACCCGGTTACCTGGTATACTGAATCGATCTGCAGGTCGGTTATGGCAACAATCTCGGCGCCTGATAGAGAAGGATAAAGTCCATCTATTTGGAGCGTGTCGTCACCGAGCGTTATGTTAAAATGGTCCGGTTTAAGGTTCAGGGTATCGATGTTTTCTGAAAACGTGAATTGTATTTGTCGGTTGTTCAAGGCAACAACATTTTGGAGTTTTGGCTTCATACGGTCTTTGACCAGGGGTGGCGCCTTATGAGCACAGAAAATTATCAGGAAAAATGATGCAAGCAGGAAAAAATATTTTGTTCGCTCACTGCTTTTTACAGAATTCATTGATAATTCTATGCCCAAAGAATGAAAAGTCAAGAATAATCTGGGTAGAAAGGATTTGATCAGGAATGCATATGAAAGATTGCGCTCGGATTTTATAGCAAAAACCAGTGGGTTTCATTGCAGTAGTGAAGCATTTGCCTTTAACGACTAGCGATTACAAGAATAAGACCGATTACAACTCCAAAATCGCATCGGTGCAATAAGGGCGAAGTATCTGATATGTTTTTGAAAGTATGATAGTTGTATCAAACTTGATGACTAGTGCTCTGTGATATAAATTATTGAAAACACCATGTTGTCATTATCCGGCTTGATGTTCGTGTCATCATCCGGCTTGACCGGATGATCCAGAGAAAAGGCAAGATTTTATTCCTGGATTGCCCGATCAAGTCGGGCAATGACAACGTGTCATTATCCAACCATCCTCAAGAAATCTTCTGGATTCCCGCTGGAGTTTACCCCGTACTTGATACGGGGCGGCAATGACACCCAGCAGAAATTAATGTCATAGA
>JAUWCU010000117.1 GCA_030609135.1 Candidatus Stahliibacteriota bacterium
CCCTTTTTGCTAATCGAGAAATAGACCGAAGGATGAGTCTTACCCTTAGCACATTTACAGTTTGGATTGCCACATTTTACCCCAAGAGTTACCACTGAACCGCGCAGTATTGGATAGATCTTTACCAATGACTTACGCAAAGACCTCCGCTTTTTAGTAAGGACTACAAGATCTCTACTTTGCCTCTGTTTTCTCATGATTATCTCCCATATATTATATGTCTATCAACATATAATATTATATACATAAATAGATATTTGTCAAGTAGAAAATAACAATTATTTTGAATTCTTAAAGGTAAGTATTAAACGTCAAATGAATAAAAGAAAGATAGCCTTACGAAAAACTAAACATTTACCTATAACAATTGTCTAATGTCAAGATCTGTCACCTTTTCCATGAATCGCCTGAAATATCGAGGTCTTTGTTATGGACTCGAGCACAAATGTCCATAAATAACAAAAAAATTCGTAAGACGAACATGATTGAGCGATTATTCAAAGAGCTGCGTAAGCGAACACGTCCGATGTCGCTATTTACCAATGAAGCAAGCTGTGATCGAATCACTTATGCCTTATTCACCAAATATAATAAAAAATGGATGGATCGCTGTTATGTGGTCATCAATTAGTATTTCCACACTTATATTGACATTTACTAAGTTAATTAAGATATTGACTTCTCTTTTTTTTACGCTATAATAAATTGTTATTATTAATTGCTAAAATTAGCCTGAAAATTATTTTAGGCATTTTGGTTCGCCGAGGCGGATTTAGATATTTAAGCTATATGGGGGTCGTAGTTTTCCGCTTCGCGGGATCTTCAACAGCCTCGTTTGATGGATTTTTTGGGGTCGTAGTTCAGATTGGTCCCGTAACTTCTGAAAGTTTCACTTTCATGAAGTTGACGAGGATGCTCGTTTCGATAAATCGAAACGGCATTAGAACGCCCGCCTTGATACGTGACCTGTATGGATCACGGCTGAAAAGTAAAATGGGGGTCGTAGTTCAGATTGGTTAGAACGCCTGCCTGTCACGCAGGAGGTCGCGAGTTCAACTCTCGTCGGCCCCGTTTTTCCGAGATGCCTTACTACGTGTATATCTTAAAAAGCAAAAAGAATAATCGGTTCTACGTCGGACAAAATGCCAACCTTACACTAAGAATCAAAATGCACAATTATGGTAGAATCAAATCAACCAAAGGATATCGCCCTTGGCAATTAGTCCATTGCGAATCGTTCGCATCTCGAAAAAAAGCCATCAAACGAGAACGTGAAATAAAATCCTATAAAAGCCGCTCTTATTACTCCGAACATATAATAGTTTCAATTATGTTGTGGAACCTGTCATTCCGAACTTGTTTCGGAATCTCGATAAAGTGAGACTCTGAAATAAATCCAGAGTGACAATAGTGCAACATGCTAACGAAATCCACTGAAACTATTATATGTTCTCCTTAGTATATCGAATCACTCTTCTAATCAAGCTCGGTCGCGAGTTTCCCGTTTCCATCATTTTAAAAAAATCTCAAGGAAACGGGATCCCGATTCATTTATACAAAAGGATCAATGAAGAATCGGGACAACTCTCGTCGGCCCCGTTTTTTATCTAAACAGTCTTTTTCATCCAAACCCTCATTTTGTCAATTAACAAAATGACAAAATGATAGCTGAAAGCATTAGAGGACAGTCTGTGGAAAATAAAATCAGCGAAATCTATTTCACTTGAGGATAACGCACTTGTTGATAATCTCTCGACCGCTAATTGAAGTCTTCAGAATGTACACACCTGATGGTAGATACGAAACATCGATCAATATCTTCTGTGCATGACCAGAAGAGATGTTCTTTTCATCATTAACTACGCAACGCCCGGTTATGTCATATAATGCGATACAGAGTCTTGAACCATCAGTGCCTTTGATATTGAGTTCAATACATTTCTTGACCGGGTTACTGACCAGGGTGACCAGCGCCGGTTCAATCGATGCATCGGATTCATCAATACCTGGTCCTAAATATTCCCACTTCAGCGCGTCAAAAGCAATATGTTGACCCTGGGTACCAGTGGCATCGCCAAGACGCACATATGCACTGCCTTGAATAAATCCAAACATGCCGAGTAGTGCCCATTCATCTGAGTAGCTGGATTGGTCGATTGTAACCATGGTACTTCCAGCTACAGTATTAATATGGTATCTCGCCTCTGTTGCATTAGCGTGGCTATCTGGAATATATGCATACAAATAATAATCACCGAGCTCAGTAAGGACCGGTGTCCAGACCGCATAACACGTATCTTGATTAGTTGCGGCGGTAGTATAGGTCCACCACATATGGCCATTATAACCGCTTAAGGCGTCTCGCCAATACACCATTGAGGACGGTGGATCAGTGTGCAGATAAAAACCGTCGGTAAACTGAAGATCGTCTACAATAGTATCAGTCGCCGGTTCCCAATCACCTTGCGCGCCAACACACCAGTAAACAGTATTAAGGTTTTCATAACCATGATTATAACCTGGCCAGTCATAACGCGCGTATTTGCCGTCATAACTTGGATAGCCAGCCGTATTCTTATCACCATATGGATCATTAAAAATGAGCGTATGCCAATCCAATACTTGGCCGATTGCCAAAACCAAATGACCTGCTCCGGTTAGACCTACACACATACCATATGGATAACCAGCATTTACTTCAGCTATTGTTTCAGCAAAAGTCGGTGAATCATCGCGCCACGAAGTTATATTATGATTAGTCAAATACGACGCCATATGCGTATAAGGACGATTAATCCCAGACCACATATAACCGTATCCACCGCTTGCCCAGTTACCGCTTGGATCTTGTGCCTGCCAGGTATAGTCAATTTCTCGATAGTGATAAACCTCGCACATGTATCTGCCAAAATGACTGGTATGTCCATATGGCGCAGAGCACCAGCAATCCCACTTTGGTAGCTTATCATAATAGGCAATAGCCATCATTGCAGTTGTGGGTGCACATGCCCAGTGTCCATTAAACCAATCTGGGGTATCATAGACCTGGTGAAGATAGGGTACATCAATAGAATCTCTGGCTTTTGGATAAGCCTCGTGTACAAAATCAATTGTCTCAATCGACTTGGTAAGAGTATACACTGTTTTGTGGTTTTTTAAAATATTGTCCTTAAACTCGGCAAGACAAATCTCTCCACGGTCATACGTATGATAAATAACCATACGGTCATGATCAAAAAATTCTGGGTCCATCTCAAATACTGATTTTGTAGAAGTTAATCGTACTTGTTCACTCGCGTCATATTTAGAAAGATAAAGGTCAGCGCCAGTTATGGTATGTCCATTGGTTTTGATTTGATGAAAAATCACATACTGTGCATCAGCTGACCAGCAAGGATTTACACCGGCACCAATATGATAGGTCAGCCCGCTTGATAAGTCGAACACACTGAGTTCACCATCAAGGCTTGAATATACGATATGCTCACTATTGGGCGACCACTCAGGATAAAAATAGCCTGTTTTTCCTTTCCGGGTAATGCATGTCTTTTGTCCAGTCGTAAATTCCAATAACCACAGCTGGTCCTGGTCGTCATTATACACTGTGTATTCATTATCCGGCGAAATCGGCGCCAGGTTTGCATATGTTCCAAGTTCATACCTTTTCAACCCCGTGCTTTTTCTTACAAGTAATTCAGCACCTATGGTGAACGCAACTGTGCCGTCATTTGAAAAACTGACCTGACCAACCTGATACTGAGGTTCATGCAACATAATAAGTTGGTCAGATGAGCGATTGTACAGGGCTGGTATCTGAAGACCGTTTTCCTGTATTATCTTCAGACCAATGAAATTACCATCCGGCGATAGAGAAAAATACCTGCCGCAACCCGGTCCAGCAATTAATCTGGTAATATCGGTATTGTGTATTTCATATATTGCTGAACAGTGATTGTCAGTTACGATTATTAAATTGTCTAATCCCTGGGGGTTAAGAAAATAACCATCCGGGTAATAATAATTGAATAGTAACACAATCAATAAGTTAATCATATATCCTTTTCTAACCTTGAATTATTATAGACTCTTGAAGCAGTATGTCAAGAATCTAAGTCCTCTCCACTTTTTTAGAACCTTGATTTGTCATTGCTCGCCCCGTTAAATAGCGATTCCAGAAATAGCTAAATGTTTTCCTGTAAGTTTATTTAACGGGGCGAGGAACGGGATTCCTCACTGCGTTCGGAACAAGCTGCGCAATCTCCCAAATAAAGTAAAGCGTTGAAAAAACATGATCTTATCTTTTTAAGCTACGCTGAGATTGCCACGCTCATCCTGCTCACTGGCAGGATTCGCTCGCAATGACAAGAACCCGGATGCTGTAAAAGAGCAATATTGACAAGGCTTTACAAAGAGTGGAGAGGAGTCAGGTCAGGAATACATTATCAGATTTTAGAAAAATATAATTGAGGTCAATAAGGTTGCCGTAAAAATGATAATGGTTGGCAAAGCCATTATTTTGAAGAATTTTTTCATCGACACATTGAAGTATTCGATGGACACGCAAACACAAGGGTGAACCGGTGAAATAACATAGCCGAAAAAAATGCTTGTGTAAATAACCGCAAAGGCAAACGGTGTTATCGCACCGCTTGTCAAATAGACAGGATATATTATCGAAGCTGGTAAAAGAACCCTGCCGGTTGCAAAACCAAGGATAAAACCGGCGACGACACACAGGGTCGCGGTCGGCAAAGGGATTGCCGCAATCAAATCGGCAATATTAGAAGCCTGAAAAATGTGCAAGAAAACAAACATACCTAAGATTATCAGGGTGAAATTCCACGGTTTCATCTTTTTGGCAATAGCCCAGAGGTTCAGCTTGTTTTTACTGACAACCAAGGAAAAAGCGAAAGCTGTGCACACCGCGAGAATTGTAGCTATTTCTTTTACAGGCAGAGTAAATGTTTTCTTCAACACAAAATCAAGGAGCGGGGCAATAAGAATAATCCCCAGTGGGATGAGCAGTTTTTTCAAGGAAAATGAACTTGAGTAATCAATGGTCCCACGTACTCCCCGCACAAAGAAGACATACCCCAAAACCAGAGCAAAAGCAAATGTTGGTAAAAGAGACAATAGCGCAGTGTAAACACTGAGACTTGATATCTTTGCCGCGGCAATGAGTGCCGAACTCAAAGGATAAATCATAACAAATAGATGACGGAACCAATCATTGATAGCTACTTTCAGATCAGCTGGCACACCCTCTCCACCTTTTTCCAAAATCGGTGCCGAGAGCAAGGCACCACCGGGCATTGGCAGTAACCCCATGATCGCCGGAGACAGAGCCATGAGACCTTTCCTTCCAATACGCAGGTTATTCACCAAGTCATCCATCTGACCGCTCTGTTTCATAGCACCACCGATCATCGGGATAACACCCATGGCAAGTGCCAATAGAACAATTGAAGGATCTGTCAGGGTATAGAAAATCTTATACGGGATTGATATAAATGGTATCGTAAAAACGCCCAGGACAAGCGCGCCGCAAAATAATGCCAGGGGAAGGTTTTTGCGCGCAACGATTAATATAACACCAAGGGAAATTATGAAACCAAACCAGGTGAAGATCATACCCCCTCCTTTGTCCTCCCCCTAAAAGGGGGAGGAAAGTGGGGTTTGTTTTTCCACAAAAGATCGCAGTTCATGTAAGTAGGTGTTTTGAATTTGAAGAATTATGATTTAGAATTTGCCTGCCCCGTTAGATAAAATCAATTTTTAGAGAAATACACACTAAAGTATCTTCTCAATCCTACAAATGTTTATAAAATAAATTAGGCACATATCTAACGGGGTGAATGTTTCGAATTTGGAATTTGTATAGAAATCCATAAGATTTCTATACACTACAGCAGCAACTCGGCGATCTGCACGGCGTTTAATGCAGCACCTTTGCGTAGATTATCCGCAACGATCCACATGGCTAAACCGTTTTCAAAGGCAAGGTCTTTTCTAATCCTTCCCACAAACACGGCGTCCTTTCCAACTGCGCTTATCGGTATTGGATAAATCTCATTTTTGTCAAAGACCTTAATACCTGGAGCTTCTTGTAGTATCTCAATCGCCTCAGCCGGTGAAATGGGCTTTTCAAACTCAACTGACAGCGCCTCACTGTGCCCGACATAAACAGGAATCCTTACGCATGTTGAAGTTACTTGTATTGATTCATCATCAAATATCTTCCTTGTTTCATTGAGCATTTTGATTTCTTCAGATGTATAACCTTGATCACCAAAACCACCAATCTGCGGGATGATATTATTACCGATCGGATGGTTAAAAACTGCATCTTCTGCCTTCTCAATATCATGCCCCATAGATAAGTATTCGAATTCGTATCTCAACTCATCTAAAGCATCTTTGCCAGCACCGCTTACTGATTGATACGTCGCAACAAAAATCCTTTTCACCTTAGCCTTTTTATGGAGTGGATACAGGGCAACGAGCATCTGGATAGTCGAACAATTAGGGTTGGCAATGATACCCTTGTGCTCATTTACTTTCTCAGGGTTTATTTCGGGGATAATAAGCGGCACTTCGGGATCCATACGAAAGGCGTTTGAATTGTCGATAACAACTGATTGCTCAGCAAACTTGGGCACGATTTCCTTTGCCAGCGGTGAATCCAAACATCCAAAGACTATTTCTGCCTGACCAACCAATTCATTGTAATCGGTCAGCACCTCGAGTTCGCGGTCCTTAAAAGATATTATCTGACCCTCACTGCGTTCAGATGCAAAGAGAAGCAATTCCCTGATTGGAAAATTCCTCTGCTCTAAAATTTTGATGACTTCTTCACCAACCAACCCGGTTGCACCAAGCACCGCAATATTCTTCATGGAATCATTATACAGTAAATATGTTAGTAGTCAATACTCTACAGATTCATTATTACGGAGAACATGAAATAGTTCTCATTTTGGGTAATGGATATAGGAACTGTAGGAATCGGGCATCAATAATTGTAGTTGTCCAATTCATTGGACAAAGCCTGATAAATCTCCGAAGAGCCTCGCTCTCCGAGAGCGGGCAGGCGGCTACATCATAAAGGAACTTCTCGATGCGCCCCCCTTCTGTGGGACTTACTCGAAGAATAAAGAGTTACTGTTCCTCTCACCTTGTTCGAGACAGGCGAGCCTTGTCGAGAACATCATATCGTGGATGATATGAGTACTATTTCATGTTCTTCTTAGTAACTTTGCAGGTAATATTTATTATTCAATTGTTCCGGCGATGTTGTTTTAAAATATTGGAGTTATTTCACTATTAAAAATTTCTTACTAATCTTGTCATTATCTTGCTTTAGAACAATAAAATAGACACCGCTGGATAGATTTCTGGTATCTATTTTCTCTTGATAATAGCCAGGAACAAGATACCCCTGTTTAATCTGTTTAACCATTACCCCAGTTACGTCGTATATTGATAATGCTATCTTACTATGTTCAAGTAAAGTATATGCGATGTTTGCTGTTCCTCGACTCGGATTCGGATAAAGCCGTAATTCAAATCTTGCGCCAGGTAACACGCTACTTGTTTCTTCAATCCCGACAAATGTTCCTTTGGCATACTTGATACCGCAAAAATTTACCTGACCTACACTAACCCAGTCAGAGAATCTAAAAAATACATGGGGCTGGTCAACATTATCAAGGGCTAAAGAAATATC
>JAUWCU010000088.1 GCA_030609135.1 Candidatus Stahliibacteriota bacterium
TATTACTCCGAACATATAATAGTTTCAATTATGTTGTGGAACCTGTCATTCCGAACTTGTTTCGGAATCTCGATAAAGTGAGACTCTGAAATAAATTCAGAGTGACAATAGTGTAACATGCTAACGAAATCCACTGAAACTACTATATGTTCTCCTTAGTAACTTAAAATGTGTTTCGCTTTCTTAATGCATTCCTCAATCTGTTTTTTATCTTTCGCCTCGCCAACGATTCGAATGAACGGTTCAGTCTGGGATGGTCTAATGTGTAGCCAATAGTCTTTTGTCGTTATTCTTATGCCGTCAACACGGTTAACCCGTCCTTTCAAAACTTTTGCTAGCCGCCCCTTTCTCGCCTCAAACCTTTTCCTTGAGATCTTTAGCTTTTCTTTTTTCATATAATACTTGGGGTACTGAGCGATTATCTGAGACAACCGTTGACCCCGTTTGACCATTAACTTAATTGTAATCGCCGCAGCAACCAGAGCATCTCTGGTTCGATTTATACGCGGATAAACAACCCCCCCATTGCCTTCGCCGCCTATCACGGACTCCGTTTGCAACATCTTTGACACGACATTAGCTTCGCCGACCTTGGTCCGGTAAAGCCGACACCGGTATTTCTTTGTGATATAATCCATTAAGGCAGTAGTCGAAAGGTTGGTTACAACACACCCTGGTTTGTGCGCCAAAATGAAATCAGTAGCCAGCACCAATGTCTTATCCTCACCTATTGCCTTAGCTCTTTCATCAACAATGGACAAACGATCACAATCAGGATCACATGCGACGCCCAAATCCAAGCTTTTTTCTTTCACGAAATTGCATAGTGCGCTGATATGCTCTGGTCTTGGTTCAGGTTGCCGGGGGAATTTCGAACTGAATTTGCAGTTCATACGGTACACTCTGCAACCCATTGTCTCAAGCATCCTTGGTAAAGCAACTGACCCAGCGCCATTCACCGCATCAACACCAACCTTTAATTTTTCACTGACGGGCTTTAGGATACCTGCTATCTTATCAATATGCGTATCAACACTATGTGCCAGCGCTTTGCTTTGAACCTGCTTTGCCCTGGGTCTACAAGGAAAATCAGCCAGCCCAAGCTTCTTAGAAAAGGCATTGAATTCCTGTTGATTCAAGAATTGTCCTTTTGAAGCAATGAACTTTAGCGCATTCCATGCAATTGGATTATGACTGGCGGTAATTACAATACCGCCTTTTACCCTGTATTGTCTGACCATAAAGAGCACAGTTGGTGTCGGCACAATACCCAAATCAATAACCTGACAGCCTACCGCACCTAACCCATCGCTAACCGCCCGGGTATATGCGAAACCTGATTTTCGCGCATCCCGACCAACCATAACTTTGCCAGGACCAATGTACTTACCAAATACCGCGGCATATTGATAGATAATATCTGGTGTCAAGTCTTTGCCAACAAGACCCCTAAGTCCGGATATGCTGAATATTAACGACATGGACAATTATACTTTCAATTTACGAATTGTCAATTGACATCCTGAAGATAGTTACTATACTTTACTATGGAGTTCAAAGTCGCGAAGCTGGACCGAACCGCAACTATCGTATCAATAGTAACCACTGCTTTTTTGACCATCCTTTCCATATTTTTTGTTGTAAAAGTACCCTTGGGAAGGCTATTTGCCATATTCATGATGTTCATCCCACTTTGCTGTTATCTATTGAGTCCAAAAAAATTTATTTTTAAGGGTTCCACCTTGATTATCGAAAAAGTCGTCGGCAGGCAAATCATCATACCGATGAGCGATATAGAAGCCTATATCCGGGTGCCGAATTTCGCCAAGTTAAAAGTGGCGCGGATCTATGGCAACCCTGATAAATGAAGTCATAAGAGTTCATATTTGCTGTCTGGTTTAGTCCCTTCAACCATTATGTTCTTGCTGACTATCAGTATCTTCTTCATTATGAGGAAAAGAACCAGTAGACCTGCGATACCGAATTTCCTGGTCCTTATTATGTCGTTTATCCTACTTTTTATTGCCTATACCTCACTCGCTACCTTCTGGTTCAATAAATACAACAAACAGCTTATACCAATGCATTACGGCATTATTATCTTTGTTGTTCTAATGATAGTCCTATTATTTATTTACTATCGTAAGATTGTAAAAAGATAGGACCCCACCAATGTTTATTTGAAGATTTCTTTGCCTTTACCGACTGTCTTATTTAGTTGGTCTTTGAAATAGTCGGTGCCATCCACAATATGTTTTGGGATCTGCTGGCAATAATACTCCCACGACCGCCTGATTTCTGAACCAAGAAGCTTAGCAAGAGTACCCTCACGCAACCCCTCTTCAACCTTATCCTGATTATACAGTACCAGGTCCGAAGCAAGGGCTTTGGCTAATCTTCTTGCTCGTTCATGCAATTTCTTGTCCTCCGCGCTCATCTCCGCTTCTCCTGGCGCAGTGGATAATAATGGTTCGGTTGGTGCAGCAACTTCAGATTCAGGTGGCATCACCACATCTAAAGGCGCAGCTTGCTCGAGTTGTTCTTGAGGTACGGAAACTTCTGGTTCAGGTGGCGCAACCTCAGGTTCTGGAGGTTCCGGGATTGGAACTTCGGGCTCTGTTGGCACTGAAGGTTCTTCAGGTTGCTCTGGAGCCGAACTCGGCTCTTCAGGTGGTGCCGGTGGGCTGGGTACTGGTTCAGTAGGTGGCACTTGAGTTGTCGGTTCTGCTGGTGGTTCTGATGGCGGTGCAGGGGTCTCGGGCTGAGCCGGTTCAGGTACAGGCACTTCTGGCTGAACAAATTCGGGTGCCGGCGTTTCTTTCTGGATAAAAATAATGTTCTGACATTTGTGGCATTTAACCTTGATGCCCATGTTAGGTATTTTGCCCTCGTCTACATTATATTTTGCATGGCAATTGCTGCATTCAACAATCATTCTTTATCTCCTCAAATATTCTGTGGCACTGCTCTTTGAGTTCCTGAACAGTACTGTTATTATTGATGATGTATGTTGCTTGCTTAGCCATTTCAGTTTCGCTTTGCTGTAAACGTAGAATTTGATTAAAGACGTGCGTGCCCATACCGTTTTTCACTGCTCGTTCTTTTTTGTTCTCACTCGATGAACAAATAAGGATCGAGTAATCAATCTCTTTGAGTATATCAGGCCAATCAAAGAGCAATGCAGCATCAATGACGATCATGCCTGATGTGATTTGGTTTATTCTCTTAAGGATTTTCCTTTTTAATAAAGGATGAGATAATTTGTTCAAAAAGGTAAGATTTTCTTCACACGAAAACACTATGCTCTGGAGCATTTTCCTATCAACATCTTCGCCATGCATAATTACCTCACCGAATCTACCCTTCAATTGGTCTGCGATCTCACTCAACACTTGCCATCCAATCTCATCAGCTGATAAATAGAATGTACCAAACTCCTCAAAGAACCTGCTGACGACGGTTTTCCCTGATCCAATATTACCCCCAACTCCGAGAACTGCCCTGTCTCCCTGGCGCATCGCAAATCAACCTGCGTAGCGTTTAAAACATAGCGTCGCATTATGTCCGCCAAAGCCAAGCGAATTCGAGAGCGCGTATTTAATGCCAAGCTTTCTCGGTTCACCAATTACGATATCCAAGCCATCCGCTTCATCAATTGGATCCTCCAGGTTGATAGTCGGATGGGTAATGCCATCGCGGATTGAGAATAATACGACAAATGCCTCAATAGCACCAGCCGCGCCAAGAGTGTGACCGATCATTGACTTGGTTGCATTGATAACCAAATCCTTAGTGTGTGTGCCAAAGAGGTCTTTTATCGCGACCATCTCAAATCTATCGTTCAGCTCAGTAGAAGTGCCGTGCGTATTCAGGTAATCGATATCTTCTTTTGCACAACTGGCTTCGTTTATTGCCCTTTCCATGGAGCGACGCGCGCCTTCACCCTTTGGTGCTGGTGCGGTTATATGGTATCCATCGCCAGTAGCTCCAAAACCCACTATTTCACCGTAGATCTTGGCGCCTCTTTTCTTGGCGAATTCAAGTTCTTCAAGGATCAGAGTCGCGGCTCCTTCAGCCATGATAAAACCATCACGTGCTTTATCAAAAGGTCTTGATGCCTTTTGCGGCGCATCGTTACGCCGAGACAGTGCCCGCATATTGCTGAATCCGGCAAGCGCAAAAGGGGTAACTGGTGCTTCAGCACCACCAGTTACCATTACTTCAGCGTCGCCAGATTTTATTGCCCGAAAAGCAGCACCAATAGCATGTGCACCAGAGGCACATGCTGACACCGTGCTGTAGTTTGGACCCCCTAAATTGTAGTGAATTGCCACATATCCAGCGGTCATATCCGGGATCATCATCGGGATCAAAAAGGGTGAAACCCTTGATGGCCCTCGCTCTATCAGTTTTGTGTGTTCTCGTTCCCAGGTGGCTAAACCGCCGATCCCAGAGCCGATAATCACACCGACACGGCTCCTATCATACTGCGTAAAATCGATTTTGGCATCCTGGACCGCTTCGATCGTCGCCCAAAGAGATAATTGAACACAACGATCCAGTCGTTTTAAAGACTTAGGTTCAATACGTGTCTCGGGTCGAAAATCCGGTATTTCACCGGCTATTTTGACAGTATATTTTGATGTATCAAAACTTTTTATCAAATCAACGCCACTTTTCCCAACAAGAAGATTATCCCAGGTCTCTTTGGTGTCATAGCCTAACGGCGTGATAGCACCGAGTCCGGTAATAACAACGCGTCTCATTATGTCTTAACTTTTCCTTCGAGATAAGAAACTGCTTTACCAACCGTATCCAGTTTCTGCGCTTCCTCTTCAGATATCTGAAGATCGAATTTTTCTTCAAATGCCATGATCAGCTCAACCGTATCAAGTGAATCAGCACCAAGATCCTCGATAAACTTAGCCTCTATAGTTACCTTTTCCGGTGGAACGTGAAGTTGCTCCACAATTATGTTTCGGACATCATCGAATAATGCCATTTATTCCTCCTTTTCAAAACCCAGATACATTTTGATTCCATACTATCACATTACCATCCCGCCATCTAAACAAAAAACTTGTCCGGTGATGTATAAAGATTGGTCTGACGACAAAAACAAAGCAAGATTGGCGACATCATCAGTCTCTCCAAAACGACCCATGGGGATCATTTTAAGGTACGCTTGTTTGATTTCTTCAGGTATGATATCGGTCATCTTTGTGTTGATAAAACCTGGTGCGATTGCATTGACCGTAATATTCCGTGCGGCAAGTTCTTTGGCTGCAGATTTCGTAAATCCTATAATCCCCGCTTTACTTGCCGCGTAATTAGCTTGTCCCGGATTACCTATTAAACCAATAACTGAAGCGATATTGACAATCCTGCCATAGCGTTGTTTAATCATCGATCGGATTACTGCCCTGGTCACAAGAAATGTACCGGTCAGGTTGATATTGAGCACATGTTCCCAATCTTGTTTGGTCATTCTCAATATCAATTTATCATTGGTAATCCCTGCATTATTGATGAGAATATCGATTTTTGAGAACTGTTTTTGAATATCCTCAACTGTCTTCCTTACCTGTTCTTCGTCACCTATGTCCAACTTGAAAAAATGGATTTTACCGCCAATCTCCAAAGCTGTCTTGGCACCGGTCTGTGCATCAATATCACAGATGGCAACAACTCCGCCTTCTTGGACAAATCGTTTAGCAATCCCAGCTCCAATACCACTCGCTCCACCTGTAATTAAAGCAACCTTTGACTCTAAAACCATTGTAAATTGTATTCAGATTTGCATTATTGTCAAGGCAAATACGTAATTGTTCAAAACTCGGTGAAAAAATGTAGTCGCACGATTCATCGTGCAAAAAACTCGGTGAAAAAATGTAGTCGCACGATTCATCGTGCAAAAAGCCTCGATATTCCACATAAATAGGCGCCATAAATGTCCTGCCTGTGCGTCGCACGCAGACAGGCGCAACTACGCTTCTCCACTGCGAATTGAACAGTTACGTTAATACGAAACCCCTGTACTTGTTGGAGCAAAACAGGAGCTTGCCCAGTTATTTACTAGATTATTTCTCAAGCGCCTTTTTCTGATACCCCTGCCATTTTTTCTCAAGATCCTTATCCGCCATCGTCTCCATAATGTAATCGCAGAAATCTCTGCTGGTCGCACCAGTCGAACGACCCGTCATTACCAGTTTCTTTTCAAGCTGACCGCAGATGTCCAATGCCATTTCAAGCTGCTTACCTAATTCTGGATACCCGATATGATTGAGCAACATTGCACCGCCCTTTATCACACTACTTGGATCAGCATACTTTGCGCGACCTTCTTTTACCATACGTGGCGCACTTCCGTGTATCGCTTCAAACATGGCATATTGTTTACCAATGTTTGCACTACCGGCGGTGCCAACCCCACCTTGAAACTCAGCCGCCTCATCGGTCAGGATATCACCATACAGGTTTGGCAGAACCAGTACTTTGAACTGGGTCCGTCGTTTCAGATCAACGAGTTTGGCAGTCATAATATCAATGAACCAGTCATCAGCATTTATATCGGGGTATTCCTTGGCAATCTCATAAAAAGTTTTTAAGAATAGTCCGTCTGAGGTTTTAATAACATTCGCCTTGGTCACTGCAGTAACTCTATCGCGCTTGTTCTTTTTAGCATATTCAAAGGCAAGTCTGATAATCCGCTCACTACCTGGTTTGGTAGTAACTTTGAAATCCATGGTCAGGTCATCGCCTATTTCAACACCAAATGGACCAAGTGCATAGGCACCTTCAGTATTCTCTCGGAAAAACATCCAATCAATACCCTGGTCCGGAACACGTACTGGTCTGACATTAGCAAAGAGGTCGAGCTCCTTGCGGATCGCAACATTTGCACTCTCGATATTTGGCCAGGGGTCACCTTTTTTCGGCGTTGTAGTCGGCCCTTTCAGGGTTACGTGACACTTCTTCACTTGCTCCAAGACATCATCGGGCACTGGTTTCATAACTTCAGAGCGCTTTTCAATTGTGAGTCCTTCGATAACGCGGAATTCTATTTTACCTGCATCTACTTCATTTTTAAGAAGATATTCAAGCACCCGTTGCGCTTCAGCAGTGATATGGGGTCCAATACCATCACCGCCAATCGTGCCGATGATGATCGGTTTCAACTTGGAATAGTCAACCCAGTCTTTTTCTGCTTTGATGTACTCAATCCTTTTTAACTGGTCTTCAATCAATTTTCCAAAATGCTCTTTTGCTTTATCAATAGCATCCATCTAATAACCTCCTTTTTAGTTTATTCGTGTCTTAATCTAACTTGAAATCCCCGTGTTTCTGAATATGCGCGACTAAGCCGCCATCATTAAGTATATTGAGCATAGCCTTGGGAAGAGATTCTGCCCCAAGCTCAATATCCTTTGTCTTGTTTCTGATAATACCCGTAGAAAGATTCACTTCCAGTTCGTCGCCTTGTTCTATCTTGTCAGTATCACACTCCACAAGGGGAAGTCCAACATTTATTGCATTACGGTAAAATATGCGCGCAAATGATTTTGCCAATACCGCAGAAACTCCAGCCAGCTTGATTATCGTAGGCGCGTGTTCGCGTGAGCTGCCAAGCCCAAAATTATTGCCGGCTACGACAAAATCGTCTTTTGACATACTCGATGCAAACTGCGGATCAGCATCTTCAAGAACATGTTTTGCTAATTCAGGGAGATTTGAACGAAGATGGAAGTATCTTCCTGGACAAATCAAATCAGTAGAAATAGAATCTCCAAACTTCCATGCTTTGCCTTTTAGGATCATGCTTTCCTCCTCATTAGAACACAGATGTTGGATATTTGATATATGATGATTGATTTTTTATCTATTTTATCTATCATCATCACCCATCTAATATCTTCTATCCGTAATCTAACTTTTCACCGCCTGCTTCATCCACTCGGTTGTTACTGACTTGGGCCGCTCAATTGCCTCACCCAATGCACGGCTGACAATGAGCTGCGAACACATACCAAGAGCTCGTGAAACACCAAAAAGTACGGTATAGTATTCGAACTCGGTCAAGCCGAAGTGATAGAGCAAACAACCTGAAGCAGCATCAACATTGGGCCATGGATCCTTTGCCTTGCCATGCTCTTTTAGAACATCAGGTATAACCTTAAACACCTTGGCAACAATCTGGAATAGATCGTCATCAGCACAAACCCTGGCACCGAAATCGTGGAACGCAGCATACCGCGGGTCAGTCACCCTCAAAACAGCATGGCCATAACCCGGGATGACCTGACCTGACTTGAGCGTATCCCAGGCAAACTCACGCAACTGATCTTCGCTTGGCACACCGCCAAACTTATCCTTGACCATTATAACCCAACGCAGGCACATCTGATTAGCCAAGCCGTGGAGTGGACCAGCCAGCCCGTTCAGACCGGCGGAAACTGCATAGTATGGATCAGATAGTGCAGAACCAACGCAATGACACGCGTGGGCACTAACATTGCCACCTTCGTGGTCAGTGTGCAAAACCAAATAAAGTCGCATAAGATTGGCAAATTCGCCCGAAGGATCATCAATGCCCAGCATACGCGCATAATCACCTGCCCAATCAAGCTTGGGGTCGGGTTCAATACGTGGACCTTTATTAAAACGCATACGATAGATACCTGCTGCAAGGGTAGGTAGTTTTGCAATCAGATCAAGGCAGTCTTCAAGTGTAGGATCCCAGAAATCGGTTTTTTTCAAGCCTTCGTCATATTTCTTTCTGAACACTGAGTCTTTTTCCATTGCCAGAATACCGAGACTGAACATCGCCATAGGGTGAGAATCCTTGGGCATTGCTTCGAGTGTGTTCCAGACATAGTCAGGTATTTTGGCACGTGATTTCAGATCTTTTGTTAGATCCTCGATTGCCGCATCATCTGGCAGCTCACCCGTGACGAGAAGGAAGAATACAGCCTCGGGTAATTGGTCCTTTAACTCACCGATTGGCGTACCCCGAATGATCAGACCCTTATCTGGTGGCACGACTGAGGTATCACAAACCAACGCCTTAACGCCACGCATACCGCCATAAGCCTGAGCAACAGTTACTTCAGATATAACTGTGTTTGCATTTGCTTTAACAAAACCCTTAATTTCATCCCGGAGTACCGGGATTTTTTTTGCCAATGTTTGTTTCAATGTAGCCATTACTTATCTCCTTTTTTAACACGAATTTACACGAATAATGGCACGAATCTACACAAATAAAAACCGAGCCATTTACAACTATAAATTCCCTTATCTATTTCCTCTCCCTTTTTTACTCTTATTAACCCTTATTTTTCCCTTTTTACCCTTCTTTATCACTTCTCTCGGGTCACTGATTCTGCCTTTTATTGCTGAGTACGCCGCGGTTGCCGGTGATGCAAGATAAACAAACCCTTCCGGGTTCCCCATCCTTCCTTTGAAGTTACGGTTGGCAGTTGACAAACACACCTCACCATTACCCAGGACCCCTTGATGTACACCGACACAGGGTCCGCATCCTGGTCCCATGATAATAGCGCCGGCTTTAACAAAGGTCGCCAATAAACCAAGCTTCATCGCCTCAAGATAAACATCACGTGACGCCGGTACGACAATCAGACGAGTATCAGTAGCTCGCTTTTTTCCGCTTAGGATTTTCGCGGCGATCTTAAGATCCTCAATACGCCCATTTGTGCAGGTGCCGATGAAAACCTGGCTAACCTTCTTGCCCTTTGCACTACTAATCGGTCTGGTATTATCAACCGTATGCGGAAAAGCTACCTGCGGTTCTATTTTAGCAGCATTGATCTTTATTACCTTTTCATAATTTGCGTCCTTATCCGGTGCTAATGGTCGCCAGTCTTTGAGCCGACCGCGCGCCTTCAGATACTCCCGGGTCACTCGATCCGAAGCAATCAATCCAACCTTTGCACCGGCTTCCACCGCCATGTTTGATAAGACAAAACGAGATTCCATAGACATTTTATCGATGGTTGAACCACCGAATTCAAGCGCTTTATAGGTCGCTCCGTCAGCACCGATCATACCGATCAGATAGAGGATAAGGTCTTTGGAAAAAACCCCGGGCTGGAACTTGCCATTGACTTCAATCCTTATTGTTTCAGGAACCTTGAACCATGTCTTACCAATTGCCATGCCAATAGCAACATCAGTTGATCCCATACCAGTTGCAAAAGCACCGAGTGCACCAGAAGTACAAGTATGTGAATCACCACCAATAACCACATCACCTGGTTTGGCAAATGATTCAACAAGCCGCTGATGAATAACGCCATCGCCGACCTCAGAGAGGATCGCACCGGCTTGTTTACTGAATTCACGGAGCAGCATGTGATCGTTTGATAGTTCTCGACGGGGCGACGGCGCGGCATGATCAAGGAAAAATATTGACGTTGGCGCCTTTACTTTAGTGATGTTCATCTTTTGAAGTTGTCGAACCCCGAGTGGTCCAGTTCCATCCTGGAATGCAGCAACATCGACTTTGGCGATAACAATATCATTGGCAGAATAATCCTTTCCGCTTTTCACTGACAAAATCTTCTCTGCTAAGGTCCCCATTTTGCCTCCAATTGTTAAGCTTTTCATATAAATTGATATAGAAATTCAAGAATTACGACTATTTATGAACAATATTATACACGATTCAGGCAAAAAGTCAATATATCGTAACAGAAACCTGGACACATCTTTGTCCCTTGATTTTTAATTTATCAAATGAACTCCGAACATCAAATAGTTCTCATATCATCCACGAAATGTATGTTCTCGACTACGCTCGCCTGTCTCGAACAAGGTGAGAGGAACAGTAATATTTTATCCTTCGAGTAACCCCGCACTTTTGCAGAAGTGCGGGGGCATCGAGAAGTTCCTCAATGTAAATGAATTGGGGTTAAATCATCTCGGGCTGACCGAGAATGTCGAAATTTGTGGGAGTAGAGCCTTTAGTTAACTGGGAAGAGATGAACTTATGAAGCTAAGAAGTTCAGATGTTCTGAACCTCGTAACCTCAAAACTTCAAAATACGACGGGGAGTTTATCGAGATGTCGAAGATCCCGAATATTTGCATTGAGGGGCACCGTCCCCACTACTTCAGCTTAGCCCTTTAAATTCTCCACGCAGTGCGTGGAGAATTGGGTAAATTTTAGGTGAGAATCTACAGAACTATAATCCAAAGCAAAAGTATTCAAGAATACTTCAATTATTTCCAAGCTCGAAATGGGGTCAAATCTCAACATTCAACATTTTCCTTTATTGTCTGCTCAACATTACGATACTGAAGTTGCAATACATTATCCTGAGTAAGCCGCTTTTTCATTCGGTAACGTAATTGATAAACCGCACCATAGT
>JAUWCU010000009.1 GCA_030609135.1 Candidatus Stahliibacteriota bacterium
ATACTAATCCTTGACGAACCAACCAGCCACCTTGACCTGCATCATCAATTCGCAATAATGGAACTCTTAAAAAAACTGAATAAAGAAGGTATGTCAATAATAGTAGTCAACCATGATCTCAATTTAGCAAGCCTTTATTGCGCGCGTTTGATTCTCATGCATCAAGGCAAGGTTTTTGAGCAAGGAAGTCCGAAAGATTTGATAACTGAAAAGATATTGAAGCAAGTCTACCAAACTGAAGTTAAGGTCATCAGACACCCACAAAAAGATGTGCCCCACATTTTACTGAACCCTAAAGGAGAATAAGATGGAAATCATAAATCAGAGAATTACCCTGAAGACCAAGGGCAGCGGCGACCTTGTAAATATCACTGATGAGATATCAGAATTGCTCCAAAAGTCGAAACTGACTAAGGGTAATGTCACGGTCTTTAATATCGGCTCAACCGCCGCGATCACAACCTTTGAATTCGAATCAGGTATGATAAAGGATATGCAGGAGCTTTACGAAAAGCTCGTCCCCTCAAACCGACACTACCATCATGATGATACATGGGGCGACGCCAACGGGTTCAGCCATTTGCGCGCCGCGCTCCAGGGACCATCTTTGACCATACCCTTTGAAAACGGTAGCCTCTTACTGGGCACCTGGCAACAAGTCGTCCTTGCCGAGTTTGACAACCGACCGCGCCAGCGCAAAATTGTGGTCCAGATAATTGGGGAATGAAAAACTATTGACTCACTAAATGTAACATGGAGATAAACGATGAAAACCTATAAATTTACTAGCATCATATGGAAGGAGAAAGAAGATTATGTTTCTAAATGTCCTGAATTAGGTGTAGCTAGTTGTGGATCAAGTATTGAAGAGGCACTTGAAAATTTGAAAGAAGCAGTTGAACTTTATATAGAAAATGCTAGAGAGCTGAGGTGCCACGTGGGGTCAGACCTGGAAACTAATACCGTTTCAAATTATCAATGTTCGATTTTCCAATTCCGTAGTGGTCGAGCTTGCTCGGCTAACAATGCAGACCAAGGTCTGCCACTACAGTTTTCTGATGTTCGCGCAAAACTAAAACACGAACTATTTGAAACGGCACTATAAACTACACCTGCGGTTCCAAATTAAATCGAGATTTTTGGATTTTTTGCAATATTAATAGAAACTTGGACAGATTGTTTAATAGACATTTTAGGAAATCCTCACCCCATAACGGCAGATGTAAGTCCGTTATATCGTAAATAACGAGACCAGGGATAATAGATGCTTGATGATAGTAAAAGAACTGGATTCCCCGGTCAAGCCGGGGAATGACCCCGTAGGATTAACATCCTGAAGAATCACCCTGATTATTAGTGTGCATAAGAAAAAGATCAGCCCTAACGAAGGTATATTTGACCCCATCAGACCTTCCTTTATTTTTTTCTCGTATCCCTTTTTGCCACAACTACTTGATTCCCACCACTCTTTTTCCCCTCATAGAGGGCATTATCCGCTTGTTTGATACAGTCATTAATGTCCATAATTTTATCGTATACACTGACACCAAAGGTCATATGAATCAGGAGTTTATGTTTTCCTGAATGATATATACTATTGGCAATCTTTTCCCTCAGTTTCTCAGCCGAAATTATTCCTCCCTCCAGGTTAGTCTCTGGTAAAAAAAACAGAAATTCCTCACCTCCCCAGCGGCAGATAAAATCTTGCATTCTTATACTTTTGCGCATTAAATTGCTTATTGAAATGAGTATGGAATCACCTACGTTGTGCCCATATTTATCATTGAGTTTCTTGAATCCATCGATATCACATAGCACCAAAACAAAAGGCTTTTTACTCCTTTCGAAGCGAATCTTTTCCATTCTAATCTTCTCTAATATGTCACGTCGGTTTGGTAACTTTGTAAGTGGGTCAGTTCTTGAGAGCAGATCTAATTTTTCATTCATCTTTATCTTCAGACGATAAAGATAAACCAAGAAAACGATAATAGATAGAGTAATAATGAGTAAGAAAATAAACATTCTCTTTCTTGATTGTTCAATTATTCTATCTTTTTTAAGCAGTTCGATTTCTCTTTCTTTCTTCTCTGTCTCATATTTTGTTTGCATCTCGGCAATCCTCTTACTGCCTTCTTCAGTATAAATACTATCCTTTACTTCTGAATACAACCTATAATATTCAAAAGCCTTCTTGTAATTACCTTTCTTGGAATATAATTTGGATAAATGTCTGTAGCTATCTTGTATTGAGATTTTAGCTCCAATTTCTTTAGCTAAATTCAACCCCTGGTTAACATATGAAAATGCCTCATCATAATTTCTAAGTTCTAGGTAAATGCTTCCAATGTTATTTAGAGAAATAGCAAGACCATATTTATTCCCAATTTCCTTCTCAATTTTTAATGATTTCAGCTGATATTCTAAAGCTTTCTTATAATCCCCTGAAATTCTATAAACCAATCCGATGTTGTTTAAAGAAGCAGCAATACCTTTTTTATTTTCAATCTCTTCGTAAATCTTCAATGATTTCAGATAATATTCTAAAGCCCTGTTGCTATTATCCATATTATCATAAACGATTCCAATATTATTTAAAGAAGCAGCAGTCCCATCCTTATCCCCTATCATTTCCCTTATTTTTAATGATTGTAAATAATATTCTAAAGCCTTATCATATTTGCCCAAATTATCGTAAATAATACCAATGTCGTTTAAAGTAGAGGCAACATCTTTTCTATTACCAATTATTTCTCGCATTTTCAATGATTCCAGATAATATTCTAAAGCCTTATCATAATTACCTAGATCAACATATATCCTGCCAATATTGTAGAAGGAGGCAGCGATACCATTCTTATCCCCGATTTGTTTTCTTATTTCCAACGATTTTAAATCATATTCTAATGCCATTTCATAGTTTCCCAAATAATAGTATCCCGATCCAAAATTGTGTAAAGAAAGTGCTTTCCCTTTTCTGTAACCCAATTTTTGTGACAACTCAAGGGCTTCTTTACTGTATTCTAATGTTTTTTGGGGTGATATTTCTCTATATGCTCTTGCTAATTCATCTAACACTTCGACTTTTTCTTTCCCTGAAACGGTTGGAAGTTTTTTCTCCAATTCTTCTATCTTTTCAGCGGAAAAAAGAAAACTGGAAAACAGCAGCATTGCAATGAAACAATGTAGATATCTTCTCATATTTAAAGAATACAATAATTAGTTCGTTTTGTCAATATTAAGATGCTCATTTGTGTAATTGGGGTCAAATCCCCGTTATAACGAGATAACGAGGGCAGGCAGTGATAATAAAAAGATTACGCCGATGACAAAATAAAATCTTACCGAAATTAAATCGAGATTTTTTGATTTTTCGCAGCATTAACAGAAACTTGGACAGATTGTTTAATAGACATTTTAGGAAACCCTCACCTTTACCCCGTGAAATACAACGTTTTTAAGGGTAATAAGGTAATAGTTTAGTTTTTCCTAAATCGCTTTTCAATAAACGAAGAACAAACAGATAAACGGAGTAGCAGAACTTGTTCTGCGCTGTTTTGATGCGAGACAAGTCTCGCTACTCCATTTTTTGAATTCTCGGTCACCCTGTAAAAATTTGACCCCATTTCAGCTGTTAAACACGATTTATATTACGGGTTCACAATATGTTTATACGGGGATAAAAAAATTGAAATAATCAGAACTACTTCTTTTCGATTTCGGTTTTGCCCAGCTCTTTAGCGAAATTTAATAGCTTTAGAGCTTTTTTTAATGTATCAACATTCGATCCAACACCTGGTCTCTCGTCAGGGAAAGAAACAAGCTCGGGTAGTGAAATATTGAATGCCTTGGCTATTTTTTCTAAAGAAGTGATAGTGGGGTTTTTCTCTGTTCTTTCAATTTCGCCAATATAGGTGAAGTGTAGATCAGCTTTCTCGGCTAATTGTTCTTGTGTCATCTTGTTTATTTTACGTAGCTGTCTGATTCGCCTGGCCAATTTGGATAAAATGGACTTTTTCTGCATAGCAGACTATATCCTGTGAATAACCGTTCTCCAGAGGCTATAGCTATAAAAATGCTTGACAAGTAGGCCATGGTACATATAATTCATCATTAAAGGAGGAATGATGAAAAAATATATACTCCTAATAGGCCTTATCATATTGATGGGCTATATAAGTTGTGGTGGAAATACTGCTCCGATTATCACCGATATTGCATTCAACCCGAATCAACCCAGTCCAGGAAGTGATGTGACCTGTACTGTTTCAGCTACTGATGAAGATGGAGATCCGCTTACTTATGCCTGGTCAGCCAATAATGGAACTTTTGCATCCAATACAGGAAACCCAGTTACGTGGACCGCTCCTAATAGTGAAGGCACTTATTCGATAGAAGTAGAGGCTTCAGACGGTGTCGATATAGATACGTATAGTGAAAACATTCAAGTTGCTACTGGTGTGGGTTCAGTATCTGGCAGCAATCCTAATTCTATTCAAATATTGGATGGATATTACAGTGCCCTCGGCATTACTATATCAGGTGCACCTGCAGGTGCAGAGGTCGATTCAATTACATTTACAATCAATATCGACCATACAAGTTATAGTGATTTAACCGTTGATATGTATGCACCAGATAGTGTTTATACCAGATACTGGGAATTTAACTATCCAGGCGGAAGCCAAACAAGAACTAGTTCAATCTTGGCTGGTAGACCAGTGAATGGTGATTGGTGGCTCACTGTTACTGATTGGATTATGAATGGTGAAGAAGGAATGTTTAACGGGTGGAATATTACGATTTATTACGAAGAGTAAACAAACTGGCAACACAAACACTACGGATGTTCTTGCGGTTCTAAAATCATGGAATGGGGTCAAATCCCCGTTATAACGAGATAACGAGGGCAGGCTAAACACTTTACATTAGGGGTTTTAAGTCATTTACTATCTATTTGAGTTCAGCAAATTCTTCAACCGGAACCTTGAGTTGTTTTTTTGGTTTCTTCTTAGCTGATAAAATTTTCACGAATTCTTTCTCGATTGTCTTCAAGACATCAACTTTAAAATATTGTTCACCACAATACTCGCATTCTTCGCATGGCACATTATTTACAACCAAAAAGTGCCTAAATGGTACAAATCTGTCACAAGGTAACACAGCGGAAGTGTGGAAATCCACTAATACACTTTTTCTAAAATCCGTTGTGTTACCTTGTGCTATTTTTTGCTAGAGACATAATTGACTTTTGAATCCCTGCACATATAATCTACAGATGAAAGGAGGAATAAGGATCGTAGTATGGGCTGTTATCGTTTTATTGATTTTGTTGGTACTTTATCCAATCCTGAAACCACGATTTCTTTTGTATCGTGTACGCAATAATCCTCTCTTCAGAGAATTCGACAAGTGTACATTAGTCAGTAATGAGTTTAAGTATGAAAACGTAGATAAATTCACATGGAAAAAACTGTACACTAGAAAATATACAGAGATAATTTTTTCATTTCGAGATACCCTTTCGGAACATAGAATTGTCTACAACTATAGGATATTTGTTCATCTAAATTGTGATACTATAACTGGAATTTTTCTTGAAGGAGATATTCCGCTAACTAAAGATAACACAGTCAGGAAAACTATATCTGATATGGAACAAGATTCCAGTTTGGCACAAGTCATTGCTTGCTCGGATGTTAAGGAATGCCATAAGGACTATTGGAATTTTCTCTTTACCGGGAAGCAAGATACCATCAAATATGCAAATATACCTGGAGTTACCTACTTCAAATTATCAAACACGCCTGGACGGCTTTCAGCCTTATCTCATTTTAATGTTTTTCGATCAATGACGGAAGAAAAAGGATTCGCGCTAGCGGATTTTGATTCGCTGCGGTATCTTAAGCATTCACATACGTGGCGAATGCAAGCGTACTGCTCTCAATGCAGCCTTGACATTGTAGAAGTTGGTAACTATGCAGTTTCTCAAGCGCATTTGAAATGGCTTTCAAAGCCTGATACGATAAACCCTAACTTCTTGAAGACGAAAGTATTCAACAAACTGCTGGCGACAGGTCTGACCAAAGATTATATAAACAAGAAAATGTTCTTAGAGGAAAAAGGTGCGACTAGGCTTGCCGATTATTACAAACGTGGTGACAAGATAATCGAAGCATCTCGTATCGTTGGTTATTTCAAATACAGGTGGCGTACAGACAGTTGGATTGACAAGCTGCACGGTGGATTGAAACTGAAAATCTATTTCACATATTTCATGAACCGCAGAGATCTTGAGACAATACGAATAGGCCTATCACCAAGTAATTTCCACGACAGAATCACCCTACATCCCCTGGATAATATTGTCGATTATGATGTAATTACGCGAATAAGTTCCGAGATCGACACAACCGACCTAAACTTCAAAATTAGGCAAAACGGTAACATTGTCATAACTTTTGTCTACGATAAGCACACATATGAGGTTGATGTTGAAACAGGAGACATAAAGAAGGAACGGTATTGGGGAGTCGGAATGAGTTGTTGTCCACCATATGACAGACATCTATATGGTCAAATGGAAGGACAGGTAAATGGCAAGAGAGACAAAAAGCCATGATTACATGCACATTTCCAAAGCAAAAAGAGCGGTTTCACGAAGTCCCAAAAATGTAATTGTTTAGTTGGTTTCTACAGCAAACCCGTAAAAATCAGCATCCTCGTTTTCTGCAAGAGAAACGAGAGTGGGGAGAAAAAAAGTGGGAGATATGGGGTCAGACCCGGAAACTAGTATTCTTTAACATTAATTTCTGCTGGGTGTCATTCCCGCGAAAGCGGGAATCCAGAAGATTTCTTCCTGTGGATTGCCCGATCAAGTCGGGCAATGACAACATGGTGTTTTCAAGAATTTATGTCACAGAGCACTAGTGCCGTTTCAAATTATTAATGTTCGATTTTCCAATTCCGTAGTGGTCGAGCCCTGTGAAACACTACAAGACTGAAGACGAAAAACAAACACAAATTTCATAACAAGGACAATACATGCAAAGAAACATTTGTTTGTTATTTCACGGGGCGAGCCTATCTTGAGTTATAGCAAGAGGTTTGTTCAACAGATATTTGCAGAGTGAACTCTGCCACTACATGGATCATGAATAACTGCAGAACTATTTGAAACGGTACTATAAATTAACGTCTTTTATCAAAATAAGATCTTATTTAAATTAAGATTTTTGGATTTTTAGCAGTATTATTACGGAGAACATTAAATAGTTTAATTTGATAGTTCTCCATAGCTTGCTACAGAGTTTCTTCTGTCATTCCCTGGCTTGCCTGTCCTCTGATCCCCTGATCAAGTCAGAGGACAGGCTTGATCAGGGGGACCAGGGAATCCAGGAAAATGACGACATACATTGAGCAGTATTTGATTAAACTATTTAATGGTCTCCTTAGTAACAGAAACTTGGACACATCTTTTGAGGGTCGTTTATACTTCTTTAGATAGAAACCTTACTTATTCTATTTTGTAATCTTATCAAAACGAGGTTGCTGAAAAAGTCCTCTTTGTCACCCTGAATTTATTTCAGGGTCTCATAAACCATTGATTTTATTAGAACCTGTCCTGAAGAGATTCTGAACCAAGTTCAGAATGACACTTTCATGGTTCAGCATGACAACTTACGCTGAATTAGCCTTTTTCAGAAATCTGATCTAACGGGGTTGACATCCATATCTAAGTAACTTATAATTATATTATGCATATCCTCATGATGATAACACTGCTTTTTGCGCAGTATGATTTCACAATTGGCCGTCTCAAATACGCAGGCGGCGGTGATTGGTATTCAAACCCCTCTTCTTTACCGAATTTGCTCGAGGCAATAAATGAAAGAACCACGATCCGGGCTGCGCCCCGAGAGGAAAACGTGGAGATCACTGACCCTGAATTATTCCAGTATCCATATTTATATATGACTGGTCATGGTAAAGTCCGTTTTTCAGATGAAGATGTTAAAATCTTAAGGAACTATTTTGCCGCCGGCGGATTTCTCCACGCCGACGACAATTACGGCATGGATTCTACTTTCCGCCGAGAAATAGAAAAGGTCTTTCCCGATTCACCGCTTATTGAGCTACCCTTTGACCATGACATATATCATTCTTTTTATGAATTCCCCAATGGTTTACCCAAAATACACGAACACGATGCCAAACCTGCCCAGGGGTTTGGCATGTTTTATGATAATCGACTCGTTGTCTTTTACACTTACGAATGCGATTTAGGCGATGGATGGGAAGACCCTGATGTTCACAATGATCCACCAGAAAAAAGGGAAGACGCCATCAAGATGGGAATCAATATTATAGTTTATAGCTTAACCCACTAAGTACAAGTGTCAGATATTAATTTAATTCTAAATAAAGTAAAAAAGTTCGCACGCCGTCAGCAGCTCGTTGACTCAGCCACTTTACTGCTCTTTACATTAGGCACAACGATAATATCGATTTCAGTCGCACTGCTTTTTCTCAAGTCGCCGCTTTTTGGCATTATCGGTCTTATCCCGCTGTTCTTTTATCGTCCGGTTTCCCTGATTAAACGAGCAAAAATCCTCGAGGAAAAAATCGGCTTAAAAGGTGAGCTTGTAAATAGTATTCAATTATCGCTGATTAAAAAAGACAATAGAGAAAAATATTCACCTGAACTAATAAACGCCTATATTTCAGACGCGACCGAGAAAATAAAAAAGATCGATTTCAGAAAATACGTATCGTATACATTGATGTATGTTGGTCTGCGATTCTTGTTGATCGCCATTATTTTTGCGTTGCTTCACCCGGTAATACATCCAGGACACTTCTGGTACTCATTGAATCATAAAATTTTCTACACCGTGGAACCCGGGACTACGACACTTCTTGAAGGTTCTACAGTTGAGGTAAAACTATGCCTCAATGGTGTATATTTGCCGAAAAGTACAACACTCTTCCTTACTGAAAATCAAACAACGACCAAGAAAAAACTCGCTGTACAAGATGGTCTTGCCCAAGACAATATCAAGTTGCAAGAATCACTGGCTTATCATTTTGCTTTTCTCGAACACACCAGTGAGCAATATTTCCTGAAACAACTGGAACCAGCATACATTAAAGAACTAACTTTTCTTCTCAAATATCCAGTTTACACAAAACTCAAAGACGACGTCAAAACTGGCCGGCAACTAATCGTTCCGGAAGGAACTAGAGTAACCATGAAAGGTAAAACATCACAACCCCTGGTTTCGGGCAGTCTAGTCATGAACGACACAATCGAACTGAAATGTGAAGACAAAACCTTCGCCGCAGAGTTCAAGGTCAAAGAAAGTGGCACAGCTTTCCTGTACCTTAAATCGACAACTGAGATAAAAGAGCAGATAGTCTTATATGCGGTGCCTGATTTGCCACCGCTTGTCGACATCTTCTACCCGGGGTTTAATATACACCTGCCCCATGATATGCAAATCGATATCAGTATCAGGTGTAGTGATGACTATGGTTTGACAAAGGCATTGTTCCACTATAACTTTGAAAACAAATATGAAAAAACGCTTCCTATAAAACAGGGCGCAATCGAAGATACTGTATATTTCACATGGGATATGTCAGACCTTGGCATGCTGCCCGGTGACGAAGTTTCTTATTTTGCAGAAATTATCGACAACGCAGGTAAGGTGAGCAAAAGCAAGATGTACTATATCTATTTCCCTACCATGGAAGAGATTTATGAAGAAGTTGACAGAAAAGAAGAACTGGTACAAAGAGAACTCGAGGACCTCCAGGTAGAACACGCTGATGAAATGGATGAAATTTCAAGGTTGCACGAGAAAATAATGAGGGAACGGGAACTCCTCTGGGCTGATCAGGAAAAATTGCGCACCGCAATTTCCAAAGAACAGAAGATCCTTGAGAAAATCGATGCATGGCAGACTGAATTCGAAAAAACCATTGAGAAACTGAACCAGGGTGTACTCCTTGATCAGGAATCAATTGAGCATCTCCAGGAAATTGCAAGAATACTACAGGAAATTGCGCCCGATGAATTGCGCAAGGCTTTGGAAAATTTACAAACCGCGCTGAACAAACGACCCCAGGATATCCAAATGGCACTTGAAGATTTGAAAAAGAAACAGGAAGAAATAGCAAAAGCCTTAAAGAGAACTCTGGAAATCCTAAAAAGATTCCAACAGGAAGAAAAACTGAAGGAGCTTGCACAAATGGCTGACGAGCTTTCCGAACAGGCCGAGGAAATAGATCAAGCGCTTAAACAAGAAGAGATTCAAGCACTCCAGCAAGAAATTGACGATTTAAAGAAAGCTATTTCCGAACTTGGTGAAGAACTCCAGGAACTCGCTGATGCTAAAGGTCTTGAGCAAGACATAAAACAAAAACTAGAGGAACTCGCCCAGCAAACTCAGGATATGACCGGCGACATGGTACCCTCGCCCGGAGAAATGAAAAAAGGCTTAAAAATGATGGCTGCGGAATTACAAAGGCTGTATGACAAACTCACTAAAGGTCGGTCAGCGCAACTACGAAAGAAACTTCTCGATGTCGTGAATCAACTAATCGATATCTCCAAAACTGAAGAGCGTTTGGCTCAAGATAAAACATTTGACATAGCGCAACAAAACGAAATCATCAATGCCACTAAAGCTGTGGCTGAAAGTCTTTATGCCCAACAGGTCAAGAGTCTTCACATTACGCCGAGTATGGGTAAGAACCTTGCCAAAGCAATCAAGCATATGGAGAAATCCAAGCAGGCTAAGGGATATAAGCAGAATGCACAGGAGGCAATGAAGCAAATTAACCTTGTCTGCCTTGAAATGCTCAAAAAGCTTGAACAAGCGACTGGTAGTGGCTCATCAACTGGTATGGATAATTTTTTACAAGCGCTCTCTAAGCTATCACAAGGACAGATGTCTCTGAGTCAATCGATGTCTGGCTTCTTCCCTATCCCGGTTAGCGGGTTGACCCCTGATCAAAGAGCACAGGTGCAAAGGCTTGCCGGCAAACAGCGTGCCCTGCGTCAAGCACTGGAATCGCTGCGCAGTGATATAGGAGCGAACCAACACCAGAGTATGCTTGACCAGGTAATCGAAGAAATGAAGCAGGCAGAAGAAGATTTATACCAATACAAACTTGACCGCGAGCTTATCGAACGCCAGAAAAAAATAATATCAAGACTCCTTGATGCACAGAAATCGATCCGCAAAGAAGATTATGAAAAGAAGCGTAAAAGCAAGCCCGGTGAGGAATTCCTTGTTAGAGAAAATCCTGATGCCCTACCTGCAGAACTCGGTAAAGACCAATTGCGGGAATTAATCCAAAAAGCCCTGCGCGAATCATACCCCAAAGAGTATGAATTGTACATAAGAGAGTATTTCAGGAAACTGCTTGAGGACCGATGATTTTATTATTTATCCTTTTCAACCTGGAAATAAATAGTAAGATTGACAGTTTGAAAACTCTTATAAATCAAAATCCGCAATTATCAATAATTACTGAACTCAATACGTGTTATTTCATGACTGGACAGGACAGCTTGGGCATTGAACTACTGAAAAAATACTACGACCGGCTGGGTGCTCATGACAATGCTGCGCTTAGGCTACACTTAGCTGATGATTATCTATATACTGGTAATATCCTTGGAGCACGCGACGAATATCTGAAATTAGTTAGCCGTTACCCCGGTTCAGTGTTTGCCAACGATGCTCTTGAAAAACTCTATATGATTGAAAATGCCCGTTTAGATACGACCTCCTTCAAGTCCCTGGGATACTCGATTTTTCTTTATCAGAGCGGTCAACTCAATGCGGCTAAAGACAGCCTAAAGGATCTTGTAAAAACCAGGTTAGGAGATTATGCATTCTACTATCTTACCCTAACCTTTATCAAGCAGGATAACCTTGCGCAAGCATTAAGTGCTCTTGATGATTTAACGACATCATTCCCAGATCACAAAATACACAATGCAGCCCTACTCCAGGCCGAGGTATATCTTGATCTGAATAAAAAAAAGGAGGCACGTACAATCCTGGAAGAGCTTATCGTACGTGAACCGACATCAATTTATGCAGTTAAGGCACGTAAAATGTTAGAAAATAACTTCGAGTGATTTGGTTGGAGTGACCGTCCGCCTGAGCCGGATGCGGTCGTATTCTAAATGCTATTCTTTTGTGGAGATGTTCGTATCATCCCTTCGAATGTTTGTTCTAAATGAGATTTTGTTCACCAGCTGTAGGTAAATCCATATGTCCAAGCATTTTGCTTGCCATATCATAGATGTCTTCAGGTCCTTTAACCTGAAAAATCTGCATGCCTATTACCTGAGCCGGCTGCAAATCAACATCGTAGCGATCGCCCACGTACAAACAGGCTTTGGGCTCAATGCCTAACTCGGCTGTGGCTTTTTTGAAAAATTCACGGTCTGGTTTCAAAATCTCAAAGCTATTAAAGGTGAATACTCTATCAAATAAACCATTCAATTCAAGGGCTTCAATAACCCGTTCAGTCTGTATTCTATTATTATTGGTCATAACTGCCAGGCGATGATTCTTTTTTAGTTTAACAAGGCTCGCTTTCAATTTCTCATCTTTATGCAGAAAGTCACGTGGGTCAAAGAACGCGATGTTTTCTTTATGCCAGACTTTTATCGGGATATTAAATGATTTCAAAGTTAAGGTATAAGGAACTGGAAAACCGCTTTTTGCTTTGAGCTCAGCTCTCCGTTCCTCAATCAGGTCTTGGGCACGGTCTATTGGAATATTGTCAGATTTTGCCAGGGTATGATATGCCGCGGCGGCAAACTGCTTTCTAATATCCGGATTCGCATAAAGCGTGCCGTCCATATCGAAAATAATTGCCTTAATCATAAACTGAATGAATTTCCAAAAGCCTTTGCGGAGCACATAGAATTCAAATTATTCTGTGTACTCCGCGTTTTTCTGCGTAATCTGCGATATGCTTTATAATGCTTCGCTTCGCTTCAGTAATCTATTCCAGATAAAATCCACTTCTTCCTGAAATTCCTTAATAGGTACATCATCCTTCCATTTGAATAAGTGAGCAAACCTTCCCTGCATTTTAAGGAATTCTGTAATCGGTTTTTTCTCCTTGGGCTTAATCGTAATGCGATATTTGCCATCCTGATATTCATAGAGTGGCCAGATGCAACTTTCCACTGCCATCTTCGACACCTTCACGGTTTTTTCTGGTGCGTATGCCCAGCCAAGCCGACAAGGTGCGGAAATGTTAAGAAAAGAAGGTCCTTCAGCATCAAGTGCTTTGCGTACTTTTGTGACCAGGTCATTCCAATAACCAAGTGTCGCCTGTGCAGCATATGCAGGTTCATGGGCAATGACAATCTCGGTCAGGTTCTTTCTGAACTGGAGCTTACCAGGGATCACCTTACCTGCTGGCGAAGTAGTCGTGTGCGCACCACGCGGTGTTGCTGATGAACGCTGAATACCAGTATTCATATATGCCTCATTATTATAACAGACATAAAGTACGCGGTGCCTCCGCTCAATCATACCAGAGAGTGCCTGTATACCGATATCATATGTGCCGCCATCACCACCAAAGGCAATGAACCTCAGGTCTTTCTTAATCTTTCCTTTTTTCTTCAATGCTCTGTAGGCAGCCTCCACACCAGCCATAGTCGCGGCAACATTTTCAAAGGCATTGTGTATGTACGGAACATTCCACGCCGAATATGGATATATCGTCGAGAACACCTCTAAACAACCGGTCGACGCACCAACCACAACTGGGTTTTCTGCAGCCATAAGTACCTGGCGTGCAATAATCGACGCGCCGCACCCGGCACAGGCACGGTGGCCACCAACAAATCTCTCTTTTTGTGCAGCAAGTTCTTTCAGTTTAGCCATTATTCACCTCGCACTCCAAAATACACGACATCTTTATCAACTTCCCCTGATTTCTGGATGTCAAATAACTGTTCATATATCGCCTCAATCTCTTCGATACTAATATCTCTTCCACCAAGGCCATAGATGTAATTCTTCATAAGTGGTTGATTATCAGATTTATACAATATCGAACGGGCATCATTGTAAAGATGACCACCGAGTGTTGACATGGTATCAGAACGGTCCATAACGCCGATAACCTTTACTTTACTCAGTGCTTTAGTCATTGCATCCTTGGGAAATGGCCGGTACACTCGGGCACGGATAAGACCAACCTTCTTACCTTTTTCTCTCATTCTCTCGACTGCAACCTTTGCCGTACCACCGGTCGACCCCATTACCAAAATCGCCACTTCAGCATCATCTAATTTGTACTCGTCAACTATCGGGTAATACCTGCCAAACTTATCACCAAACTCCTTCTGCACTTTTTCAATAATAGGTAACACATTATCCATAGCATCGATCTCAGAACGCTTGTGCTCAAAAAAGTAGTCCTGCAAATCCAGAGGTCCAAGGGTAATCGGATTGTCAACATCAAGCAATGAATAATTCACTTTTCTCTCACCGAGGAACTTTGGTACTTCCTTATCGTCAATAAGTTCGACCCGCTCCATACCATGACTGATAATAAAGGCATCGGTTGACACGATACCCGGAAGTAAAGCCTGTTCAGCCATCTTAACCAGCTGGATTGTTGTATCATAGGCTTCCTGGGCGTTTTCCGTGTAGATCTGAAGCCAACCAGCATCCCTTGAAGCCATGGTATCTGAGTGATCACAGTGAATATTAATCGGACTCGACAAAGAGCGGTTGACCAAGCAGATAGTAATAGGCAGACGCAGACCAGCAGCAATGAAGAGGATTTCGTGCATCAAAGCCAGTCCCTGAGAGGCAGTTGAAGTCATCACCCTGGCGCCTGAAGCCGAGGCGCCACAGCAGGCACTGCAGGCTGAGTGCTCACTCTCAACCGGGACAAACTCAGTATCAACCAAGCCATCATTGACAAACTTAGCAAACAATTGAACAATCTCCGTAGCCGGGGTAATCGGATAAGCAGCAACCACATCAGGGTTAATTTGACGCATTGCTTCAGCCATCGCCTCATTTCCTGTTCTCGCGACTATCATTTCTCCTCCCTTACCATGGTAATTGCCTTAACCTTGGGTGGACATTCCTCAGCACAAATACCGCATCCTTTACAATACTTGTAATCAATCCCTTGTACCTTACCGTCTTTGACAATAATTGCTGAATCCGGGCAATAAACCCAACATAGAAGACAGTGGGTACACTTCTCTGAATCCCAGATCGGCTTCTCGCTGCGCCAGTCACCAGTCTTGAAATTCAAGCAGGTCGCGGCTCCTAAAACCAAGCCGATTGGCAGGTCTTTCCAGCCCTCTTTCTCCTTCTTCATACTCCCACCTCCTCATACGCTCGCTTTATTGCCTTTATATTACCTTGGACCACTTCAGGCCGATTGGGGAATTTCTTTTTCAAACGGTTTTGAACAGAAGCCAACATCGGTTCGAACTCTAATAGTTTAGAAGCTTTTATCAAAGCGCCGAGCATCGGCGTATTTGGCAAATCGCGATTCAGTATCTCTTCAGAAATCTTGCTGGCATCAATAACATAAACCTTTTGTGAGGTTAAACCAAGTTGTTTCTTTATCTCCTCAGCGCTCTTTTGTGAATTAACTAAGACTATCCCGTCTTCGGGTAAACCTTCGGTTACATCCACAGTTTCCATGAGAGTTGGATCCAGAACCACAACAATCTGCGGCGTCTTAATGCCACAGTGTTGCAGAATTGGCTCATCAGCAATACGATTGAATGCAAAAACCGGTGCGCCCATTCTTTCTGGCCCGTATTCTGGAAACGCCTGAATGTACTTACCGGTTTCCACTGCGGCATCGCCTATGAGCAAAGCTGCGGTCTTTGCACCTTGGCCTCCCCTGCCATGCCATCTAATCTCAAGTAACGCCATTGTGAATCTCCTTTCTTATTCAGGCTGTTGAAAAAGTCATTTTTCACTGGAGTAGAGCATTTATGCTCGTGAAAACTGACGAAATTTCATTGCTTTTGACGGGGCTAAAGCCCCTACTCCACTAAATCAACAGCCTGATTGAGTATGCTATAAATTATTAGTTATTACTCCGAACATATAATAGTTTCAATTATGTTGTGGAACCTGTCATTCCGAACTTGTTTCGGAATCTCGATAAAGTGAGACTCTGAAATAATCCTGTCCTGGTCCTGAATTAAGTTCAGGACAGGTCAGGATTCAGAGTGACAATAGTGTAACATGCTAATGAAATCCACTGAAACTATTATATCTTCTCCTTAGTAAATTGTTATAATTTCAACACCGAATCAGCAAAAAATACAAACCATTGGAATGGCTTAAAACCTTGCTAATGCTCACATCATTATAGCCGATAAAGCCCAAAAGTCAAGCAGATTAGCAGGCCTTGAACATCTCTTTGGATCTCTTCGGGGCTGACAATTACACCGAACCCTTGACATCCTTATTGCTTTTGTTATAATTATTATATAAGAATGGCGAGGGTATAGAAAAAAGGAGGTTAAAATGACGAACACAGTAAAACTGGTTGCCCTTGTTAGCATTATGCTAACTACGCTATGGGGGGGGTATACGGTTGATTATTCCCCTTCAGAGTTCTCTTTTTATAAAGAGAACGGCTTTGATTGAATAAAGGCAATAAATTTTGCCCTTATTGGTGAACCAGGCACACCCGAGTTGCCTGCAGTCTATCTTAACTACATTATTCCGCCTTATGCAAAAGTAGAATCTCTTATTGTATCTCAGTCTAATATTAATCAAATCTCTGGCTCTTATTTAATTTACCCTGCACAACCTCCTCATAAGCCTGGCGAGACTATTCCCTGGGTTGATCCTGATTCTCTAATCTACAATTCTGACGAACTATTCCCTGGTGAATTTGTTAGGATTGTTAGCCAGGGAGTCATGGATGGTGCAAGAATTGTTACGATAGAAGTTCGTCCTCTTCAATATCGTCCCAAATCAAAAAGATTATTTCTTGTAAGAAATATCACCTTTGAATTTTCATTTGGTTCAAATACTATACCTGAACTACGTCCACAAATCAGAGGTAGATGTGAACAGGCAGTTTATGATGCAGCAATCAGAAATGTAGTTGTAAATGATTATGAGGTACCGTTGTATTATCAAACACCAACACTTGTCGAGGAAAACCAGATAGGAACACTTGCGCCAATACCAGGCGCCCCTGGAGTAATAATTACTCCATCTGAATTCTTTGACGCATTTCAGGGGTATGCCAACTGGATGACCGACCAGGGCATAAGGACGATACTAATCACGCCTGAGTACATATATTCTGTTTTTCCACAAGGTCGTGATAATCCTGAAAAGATTCGACTTTACATGCAATGGTGCTACAAGCATGCTGGTGGAACATATTTTATCCTGGGCGGTGACGATTACTTTGTACCGGTCCGATATTGTTACAGTCTCTACAGTGTTCCACCAGAAGATTCAAACTTCAGCGTACCTTGTGACATGTATTTCTTAGATCTAACTGGTGAGTGGGACAAAAATAATAACCGGCTATGGGGCGAAATAGATGACGACGAGGCTGACCGTTTTCCCGAAGTATATGTAGGGAGAGTTACGTCCTACTGTGTTCAGGAGGTCGATAATTGGGTAGATAAGGTACTGGGCTATGAAAAGTCTCCTAACCTTGTTGATTCAGTTGCCCTTTGGCTTTACAAAGATATGGCTATCGGTGACGCCCCCACCGTGTTCCCGGATTATTTCCAACATCTTTATGTAGAGATGATTAATGCAGAGCAAGCTGTTGAGTATTTGAGTCAGGGGTATGCATTCAATAATATTTATTGTCATGGAGTACGCGATACTTTTAGTGATTGCCCTGCTACGATTAAAGTCGCGGCATATTGGCCGTTTCAACCTTCGCCATCCTACGATGGACTGAACAATCTGGAGAATTTTAATAAATACATCTTTGTCTACTCGCTTGCATGCCATAATGGAGGTTATGATTCACACTGGATTGATCCTGGAACACAGGGTGAAATTGCACCTACTGACACTTGTATTGCCGATGGTTTCATAGATACCTATAATAATTCAATTGGAGCCTGTGCATTTCTTGACTACACGAGGGCAACCAGACTTAGTTATAGCTACGATCTTGAGTATGAGTTTTATAATTGTTTCTTCTCTCCATATACAGGTCCTTATCCGTTTTTCCTTGGGGTCAAATCTCAACATTCAACATTCGTGGTTGATCTTATCTGCTGATTACTATGGCTGCGCTTTTTGTTCTTTGCGAATGTTGAATGTTGACAGGGTGACCGAGAATTAGGAGTAGGGCGTTTACGCCCGTGAAAATATGTCGAAATTTAATCACATTTAACGAGCCTAAAGGCTCTACTCCAAGAAATTTCGACATTCTCGGTCAGCCTGTTGAGATTTGACCCCATTAACCCATCCTAAAAGTTGCGCTTGAAAACTCTTTTTGTTTAGCTATAATAGCCTATGCGAATTATAAAGACAATTGCCAAAACCAAACGTCTTATTAAAAAAGTGAAAGCGAACGGTAAAACCATTGGTTTTGTGCCAACTATGGGATATTTGCATAAAGGGCATTTGTCTTTGGTGCGCATCGCCCACAGGAAATCGCAATTTGTCATAGTTTCCATTTTTGTAAACCCAACTCAGTTCAGTCCTTATGAAGACCTTACCAAATACCCAAGAGATATGAAAAGGGATGCTGCGTTGCTCAAAAAAGAAAAGGTTGATCTCATCTTTTACCCATCAGTAAATGAAATCTATCCGCCGGATTATAAAACCTATGTCTATGTCAAAGAACTCAGCCGTCTCATGTGCGGTATTACAAGACCCCACCACTTTCAAGGAGTCACGACCGTAGTCTTGAATCTGTTCAATATTGTCAAACCTGACATTGCGGTTTTTGGTGCAAAAGATTATCAACAAGGGGTAATCATTAAACGCATGGCAAAAGATTTAAATCTGGATATTAAAATAATTATTGGCAAAATAACAAGAGAAAAAGACGGCCTGGCAATGAGCTCGCGTAATAAGTATCTCTCACCCAGACAAAGAAAAGATGCAACTGTCCTGTACCAAGTACTAAGAAGAATCAGATATGATTTTCGACACGGATTTTCTGACCCCAAAAGGGCAAAGACTATGATCCGTCAGATGATTGAGAAAAAAAACGGGAGAATCGACTATATCGCAGTGGTCAATAAAAACACCCTTTCGCCAGTTAAGAAACTCGGCGCCGGCACATTAATTGCGCTTGCTGTATACTTTGGCAAAACTCGACTTATCGACAACACAATTCTCTAAAATTAAAACGTTACTCTTGACACAAGAAATAACGGTGTGTATAATGAATCCGCAAATATGAAGAAGAAAGCAAGAAAAGAAAAAAAGAAAATAAATAAAAAAATTATCATCGTGGAATCGCCGACCAAAGGCAAAACGATCAAAGGTTTCCTTGATCCGAACTACACGCTGGTATCATCGCGCGGCCATATCAAAGACTTGCCTAAATCAACCCTCGGGGTTGATGTTGAAAATAACTTCCTGCCGCGCTATATTAAAATAAGAGGTAAAGCAAGTATTATTCGGGAAATAAAAAAGGCCTGTAAGAATTCATCGGAGATTTTTTTGGCTCCGGACCCAGACCGCGAAGGAGAAGTAATAGCCCAGCATCTTGCCGAAGAGTTAGATGCTAACGGTGCGCGAATAAAAAGAGCCTTATTTTATGAGATCACTCCTGAACATGTAAAAAGAGCCCTCGCCAATACAACGATCATTAATCAAAACCTGGTCAATGCGCATAAGGCGAGAAGAGTCCTCGATAGAATAGTCGGCTACTACACCAGTCCCATACTTTGGAAAATCATTAAAGGAGGGTTGTCAGCTGGTCGGGTTCAGAGTGTTGCATTACGTCTTGTATCTGAACGCGAAAAAGAAATTACTTCTTTTAAACCAATACCCTATTGGGTTGCCGAAGCAAATTTCATAACGGAACGCAACGAGAAATTTCTCGGGAAGCTTTGGCGTATAGATGGAGAAGCCAGAAAAATCGCAGATAAAAAGGAGTTAGAGCGAATCAAGACGACTCTTAAAAAAGGCACAAAATTCAAGGTCTCATCTTTTCGGGTAACAAATCCAAGCCGAACACCACCTCCACCATTTATTACCTCCACGCTCCAACAAGAAGCGTCAAAACACGTACGGTTTTCTGCTAAAAAGACAATGTACATTGCTCAAAGCCTTTATGAGGGAATCAGGCTACCGCAAGGACGTATCGGTCTCATCACCTATATGCGTACTGATTCAATCCGCGTGAACACAAAAATTCTGGAACGATTAAGGAATTATATCGTTGGCAAGTATGGCGAAGAATATTTAAACAAGACAATTCGGATTTTCAAAGACCGCAAGAACATCCAGGGTGGTCATGAAGCAATCCGTCCGACCAAGCTGGAGCTTGAATCAGATAAAATTAAACAACATTTGACTGATGATCAATACAAAATCTACAAATTGATTTTCGACCGTTTTATTACCTCGCAAATGTCGCCGGCTAAATACCGTCAAAAAGAAACAGTAGTTAGCTTCGGCGGTGTTGATTTTAAAGCCGAGGAAATGAAACAAATCTTTCCAGGCTTTCAAATTGTCAGCGGCGACTCAATCGCCAGAGGGGCAGTACCTGACATGGAAGTTGGTGAGGATGTGGAAATGACAGATATAGAGTTCACTGAGAAAAAGACCGAACCTTCAGCCCGTTACACAGAAGCGAGCCTCATAAAGAAATTAGAAGAAAATGGCATTGGCCGACCGTCAACCTATGCTCATATCCTGCAAACACTCTTTGATCGTGGCTATACTATCAAAGAAAAAAGCAAAATACAGGCTACTGAACTTGGTCTTCAAGTATACGACGTAATTATCCCAAGGTTCTCAAATATCTTTGAGGTATCATTTACCGCCAAGATGGAAAAAGAACTTGATCAAATCGAAGCAGGTACAAAACTGTGGCAGGATGTAATCCGTGAATTCTACGATCCCTTTGTAATAAACTTGAATAAAATAAAAGAAGAAGTCGATAAGATAAAAGAATCGATCAGTCAAAAAGTCGAAAAAAAATGTCCAAAATGCGGTCGCCCGCTCGTTATTAAATGGGGCAGATACGGAAAGTTTCTGGCTTGTTCAGGATTTCCTGAATGCAAGCACTCGGAAAACCTTGAACATGAAAAGAGCGATCGCAAGTGTCCAGAATGCGGCAAGCATTTGACAATCCGACATGGAAAATTCGGTAAATTCCTTGCGTGTTCTGGTTACCCGGATTGTCGTTATACTGAAAATCTTGCACATGATGCACCCTGCCCTATGTGTCATGGTGATGTCATAATCATAAAAACACGTCGCGGTAATGTCTACAAGTGCAAACAATGTGACTTTTCGACCTTTTATCCACCGAGCAAAGATCGGTGTCCCCAGTGCGAGCACGGTATGGTTATGAAAAGAGGCAAAAAGGTCTGTCCAGTTTGTACCGGACTCATCAAGAAAAAGAAACATGCAAAAAAGTAACACATTAGCCCCAAACAGCCACCCCATTTTCAAAAGAGAATGAACCGATCTTTATGAAAATCGGTTTTCATATATCAATCGCCGGTGGTTTTCAAAATGTCATCCAACGAGCCCTCGAACGAAAGTGTGAAACAGTACAATTATTCTCCAGAAACCCTCGAGCATGGAAATACCGAGCTCTGGACAAAGAAGACATTAGACTTTTTAAAAAAGGCATGGAACAAACACAGATATCACCGTTATTCATCCACATGCCGTATCTCGTCAATTTAGCTTCATCTGATAAAGTTCTGTTTCAACGATCAATAGATTCGCTTGTCGTGGAACTACAAAGAACGGCACAAATCAATGCTCATTTTGTAATAATGCATATAGGCTCTTGCCCAGACGAAGGAAAAGGCTTAAGGTTAATGACAAAAGGGATAAACCAAGCTCTTCAGCGCGCCAAAAATAAGATTATCTTGTTATTGGAGAATACACCAAAAAGCGGCCATGAACTCGGTTATGCATTCACCCAGATAAAAAAAATAATCGACGGCGTCAAACAAAGCCGGAGAATCGGCGTTGTCTTAGATACTGCACATGCCTTTGCTGCTGGATACCCGCTCCATACTAAACACGGGGTCGCACGCACCATGGCTGAATTTGACGAAATTATCAGTATCGACAGATTAATGCTCGTCCACCTCAATGATTCCAAAACAGAACTTGGCTCGGGTCGTGATCGACATTGGCACATTGGAAAAGGCAATATCGGCAAAGGCATAGGCTACATTCTCAAGCACCACCTTCTAAAAGATAAACCATTTATCATGGAAACCCCAAGGAAAAATCTGCAGGATGATTTGATGAATCTGAAGACAATTAAAGAAATCTTGAAAGAGAAAGGAGAATATCAATAGGCATCGTTGTATGTATCTCTTGACCATTGCCAAAATATGTATATCATATCGATAGTTAAAGGAGGATAAAATTGGCACACGCTTACACACCAGGACTAAAAGTGCTTGCCCACACTACTTTGACCAAAGAACGTCGGCTACCGCTACCAGGAAAAATTCTGGTAAACAAAGGCGCTAAGGTTCGTGGTGAAGAGGTTGTCGCAAGAACTGAACTACCAGGGAATGTTCAAACGTTAAACATACATGGTTTATTGGGGATACTCCCTGATGAAGTCGAAGAAGCGATGCTCAAAAAAATAAATGACCCCATCAAAAAAGATGAAATCGTTGCTCAAAACAAAGGTTTCTTCGGTTTGTTCAAATCATCAGTTCGAAGTCCAATAGATGGGGTTATTGAGAGTGTTTCAAAAATCACCGGCCAGATCATTATGCGAGAACCACCTATTCCGGTTGAAGTCATGGCCTATATCGACGGTGAAGTAGTCGACATTATCCAGAACGAAGGCGTGAAAATCAAGACGCACGGGAGTTTCATCCAAGGTATCTTTGGTATTGGCGGCGAAACAATAGGTGCATTAGCCATGGTCGCGAATAACCCTAATGAAGTGCTCACAGAAAAGGATATTGATAAATCATTCAAGGAGAAAATAATCGTCGGTGGTTCAATCGTGACCTATAATGCCCTGGAACAAGCCAGAAAGGTTGGAGTTAAAGGTATTGTGATTGGTGGTATTGAAGATCAGGACCTCAAGCAATTTATGGGTTATGATATCGGGGTTGCGATTACTGGTTCTGAACAGGTCGGTCTAAGCCTGGTCATAACCGAGGGGTTTGGCAAAATGAGTATGGCGAACCGGACCTTCCAGCTGCTTAAATCTTTGGCTGGCAAGAGGTCGTCCATAAACGGCGCAACCCAAATCAGAGCTGGGGTCATGCGCCCCGAGGTGATCGTGCCAATGGAAGAAGTACGAGAGTCCAAGAAAACTGCCGATATCTCAACTGGAAGCGGTCTTGGAGTTGGCATGGCGGTTCGAATTATCAGAGAACCACATTTCGGTGCAATAGGTAAGGTTGTAGCGCTGCCTGTTGAACTACAAAAGATAGAAACTGAGGCTTTGGTGAGAGTACTCCAGGTCGAGCTGGAAGATAAACAAGTCGTTGCCTTACCACGAGCCAATGTGGAAATTATTGAGGAGTAATAATGGCGGCATTCGTTTTCTTTCTTATCGCAACATCAGGGGTAAATACACTCTTGTTGCCAGCATCACCAGTTGGCATAACCACCCCTTTTTCAATATCGAAAGATGCCGAGGCGATCTTTTACAACCCGGCAAATTTTGAAGCACAAGATAATTACCAAATCTGGTGTTCGTACAACCGCTTCTATTTATCGATGCAGAGCGTTTCACTAGCCCTGACCAGAAAAATAAAGACGCTTAATGTGGGTATCGCATTTTTGAACTTTGATTACGGTGACATTGAATGGCATCCAAACTACCCAAGTGAAGACTCTTTGACATATTACTCAGGGAATGATTTTACCATAGTATTAGGCGGTAGTGTACCGATTACAACTCAAGGTAAAATCGGTGTAAATTTAAAGTACGTTTCGGAAAACATTCTTATTTATTCTGATTACGCATTAGCTTTTGACATCTCGTTTACCTACGTCGGCACCAAGGCTGGAATCAGTTTTGGCGCAGCTAATATCGGTTCGAAGATAACCATAAATAATGAAGACGTTAATCTGCCAGCCCGAATAAGTATCGGCGCTTTCTACGATTTAAAGAAGTTCATCCCGAGTTTCGATATATATTATTTAGTAAACACCGCGGCGTTTGAGGGTGGACTTGGCATAGATATACCGGTCCATAAAATAGCCAATCTCAATGGCGCAGTTCTTTACCGCGAGGTTCCTTACCCAGGCTTTGGTCTGGAGATCAGACCCGGGAAACTAATTATCAAATACGCCGGCGCCTTATACCCTCAAAATCTTGGTTTGATTAATTCCATCGGCATAGGTTTTGAATTTTAATGAATGGCATCTGGCTGGATTTTGAAAGACCGATTGGCGAACTCGAGAAAAAGATCGAAGAGCTAAAGGGTCTTAAAGGCGTCGATGAAGAGATCACGCGCCTGGAATCCCAAGCCAAACGACTAAAGAAGAAAATATACTCGAATTTGAGTCGCTGGCAGCGAGTCCAACTCGCTCGTCACCCAAGACGCCCTTACCCTTTGGATATCATCCCCTTAATCACTGAAGATTTTATAGAGCTCCACGGTGACCGGCGTTTTGGCGACGACTGGGCAGTTGTATCAGGCATTGCAAAGTTCGATAAGTTCAACGTTGCAATCGTGGCACAGCAAAAAGGACGAGACACTAAAGAAAAAATCAAACGAAATTTCGGTATGCCCCACCCTGAAGGATATCGTAAGGCTTTGCGGATAATGAAGATGGCGGCGAAATTCGCGATGCCGATAATAAACATGGTTGATACACCTGGTGCTTATCCTGGTGTAGAAGCTGAAGAACGCGGTCAGGCTGAAGCGATCGCTACGAATCTATTTGAATGTGCTGTCTTACCAGTACCAATCGTTGTCTTAATCGTCGGTGAAGGTGGTTCTGGCGGTGCATTGGCAATTGCGGTCGGCGATCGAATTCTCATGCTGGAAAATTCCATCTATTCAGTAATATCACCTGAAGGATGTGCTTCTATACTCTGGCGTAATTCTTCCAAGAATAAAGAAGCCGCTGAGGCGCTGAAAATAACTGCCTCTGATCTGATAAAGCTGGACATCATTGATGAAATAGTGCCGGAACCTACGGGCGGCGCACACCTAGACCCGGAGCAGACTGCGAAGAATATAAAAGATGCCCTCATCAAACACCTCGATGAACTAACCAAAATACCAATCGATAAACTCATTCCACTCAGGATAAGCAAATTCCAAAATATGGGGGTTTATAAAGAGTAATGGCTTTACAGGGTAACTTAGAGGATTTTGAACTGACTGATGTCTTCCAACTGATCCAACTCGGTCAGAAAGATGGTGGTTTGCGCATTCAGTCTGAAGATGATGTTGGAATCGTTTACTTCAAGGACGGCATAGTAATTCACGCCAAGACAAATTCAATTCGAGGCGAAACAGCTATCGATACGATCTTGACTTGGAAAAAAGGCAGATTTGTCTTTAATCCCAATGAAGAAACGCTTGAACGCACCGTTGATCTGCCGATACAGCAGGTAATACTTGAAGCAGCACGTCGAATTGATGAAATGACTAAAATCCAAAAACTCATACCCTCATTTGATGTCGTTGTAAATATTATTGAAGTACCTGATGCCGGTGTAGAAAAAATACATCTAAAACCTGAGGAATGGAAAATCCTTTCGTTTGTTGATGGGACACGGGCGGTCAAGGATATCGCTTCAAAAACAAATGTCTCGGAATTTGAAACCGCACGCATCCTATATGGTCTGATATCTTCAGGACTGCTTAAGATCGTTCAGAAAACCGAGACCCTTAAACCAGCCGAAAAGATTGAAGAAAAGAAAGAAGACAAAAAAGAAGATAAGAAAGAAGGCGGCGGTCTCTTCGGGTTGTTCAAGAAAAAATAAAACCCCTATAGGTCTTTAATCAATCCAAGAAATTTCTTATAAGGTATTGCGGCCCACGATTCAGCAGCAACCGCGCCGCCAGATAAGCTTATCATGGAAACCCTTGCTGCTGATTCCTCATTAGGCGCCTCATAAATATCAAGAAAATCATAAGGCCCTAAAAGAGCATAGTGAGCAATAAACTTCACCTCAGGGCAATTCTTCTTGACTTTATCCAACCACTTTCGGCCAATCCCGGCGCGCTTTTTTACGTCTTTAGTCAACTCCGGGGAAAGTTTTGTCACCAAGATATAAGTTGCCATAATACCTCCTTAGATATATAGATTAAACTCTTTTTTATCATAATGTCAAGTGTGAAAGGCGTGTTGCCCAAATCAAATTCAGGTCCATATAACCCTAAAATGTCATTACGCCTGTCCGCCTTTTTGTATGGCGGAAGAAACGAGATTCCTCACTGCGTTCGGAACAGGCTGCGTAATCTCATGAAAAATAATGAGATTGCCACGTCCCGCCCGTTATATATATAGACGGTCGGGACTCGCAATGACAAATAAGAATTTGGGCAACACGCCCTGAAGATTTGACCCGAGTCTGCATTTTATCGTAAATCCTTACTATTTCCGGTAAAGGTTTAGGTGCTGTAACTTACCGTCTTTGTCACGTGATTCATTACCGATAAGCATGTCAGATTCCAATTCAGTATTGCAGTTTTCATCATACTTCTTGAGTTCAGCGGTCTGTGCGTGTTTCAGCTCATCAAAGAAAGCGAGGATCTCCTGTTTGCCAGGGATCTTTGTGCTTGTCTCTTCGGTGCTTATGGCATCGAGCACATATGCCTTTAGCAATTTATCTTTGACTTCAGCAAAGAACTTTGGATTGGCAAAAATATCCACGCATACGATTTCGCCGTTTAAAGCCATAATCACACCGACCATACGGTCGTCTTTAAGACCTTGCTTCATCGCATCAAAGAAAGGTTTACTCCTTTTTTCTACTTCTTCGCTTGAGAGGATGGCACCGTATGTACCACTCTGAGACGCGACATCGATCTGTGCACATTTCTTGCTTACTTCATCCCATACATCGGTCTGTTCTTTGAATTGAAGAGCAACCCTGACACCTTTGGAGCCCACGGCACCGCCGGACATGAACTCAACAGACTTACCATGCCACCTGCCGTGCTCCACACACTTGACCTCGACTCTTACTTCCTTGCCACCTGGGATAAGGATATCAAATGAGACCATTCTATCCTGTTTGCCGCCGATGATTATCTCACCTGCCATTATGAAGATGGATTTAACCCCGGTATTCTTTATTAATACGGCTGGTACTGATGCACTCGATAATTCAGAGATAATCACAACTTTATTCTTTTGTGCTTGATCCAGAGTTATGTAATCTCCTATGTCTAATGATGTCTTTCTGAAAACCGGATAAATAGCAAGATGTTCGTGGGTTATAGAACTCTGAACAACAAAGTCCTGGTCAAGTTCAAAAGGAAAATCACCAGTTGCTTTTCCGATCATATATGAAAGTAAATCGTCGCTCGCACCAGCTTTCTTGAGTTTAACAATGTCCTGGGTTGATAGATCAAAGCTCATACCTTTGTTTGCGATATGCTCCTTGATAACCTCTTGTCCAACCTTTGCTTTGAGCAGGGTTATGATATCATTGATATTTTCAGACCCGGTAATCCCGAGACATCCAACAAGACACAACCCAATAGCCATAATGCCCAGTATAACGCCCATCTTTCTAACCATGATTTGCCTCCTTTTTTTCATGTAAAGAACAGATGACTACCTACGTTTAGGTGCCATTCTCTATTAGTATTACATGTTTTTTTGGAATATATTCCCTCAAAAATCCGATTAATTTGTTCTGGGTTTGCCGTATTTGGCTTCGATGACTGAAGTTATGCCGCCACGTGGATTAAATGCACCGCGCACAATTGCCCAACGTGGTTTTACTGCCTTAACAAAATCCTTTAACATACGGTTAACTGCATTCTCATAAAAAATGCCAAGGTTTCGATAGGCTAAAATATATAGTTTCAATGACTTCAATTCTACAAAATACTTGTCTGGTTCATATTCAATCGTAATTATACCGGCATCAGGCAACCCTGTTTTTGGACACAATGATGTGTATTCGGGTATGGCAATTGTAATCTTATAGCTTTTGAATTGATTTGGCAGCACCTGCAATTTCGGCAACTTAACCTTTAACCCTGCTCTGGCATGTTGTTTTGTGTATTTAACCACGGAGAATTATACTGCGGTAAGCTTGAAAGTCAATGCTGAAAAACAGCTATTACCAGGGTTTTCTGATGGCATTCTTTAGTTTATTTTGAATAACCCGCCGATATAGAAAACGTAGAATATAAGGAGCAACCAACCTTCCCATTGGCTAATCTCCTTATCCTGGGTCATGAAAAAGAAAAGGAGCGATGCTATCACCATCATCGGCAGAGCAAAAGTGATGATGTGCTGAGGTATAATTAGCGAACCAATCAACGCCGGTATCCCCATAACGGCAAGGACATTGAATACATTGGAACCTAAGACATTACCGATGGCAATCTCGGGTTTTCCCTGACGCACGGCAGTAATGCTCACCACCAATTCTGGTAAAGACGTTCCAAAAGCAACTGCACTGGCAGCAATTATTTCCTTGCCGATGTTTATGATTTGCGATAGCTCGATTACCGCCTCAACCGTGTAGCGACCACCTAAGTAAATGAAAAAGCTGCTGATGATGAGTACAATAAATGTTTTAACACCGACTTTTATTTTCTTTACCGGCTTGCGGGTCATCCCGCGGTTCTTTGCCCGGTCCCCATTTCCCCCGCTGGTTACCGCGTGTAAGAAATATACCACCAAGCCGATTAGACATAGGAGCGCTTCAAAAAGCGAAAACCGGCCATCCCACACCGTGATCGTCAAAAAAAGAGCGGTGCCCATTAATAGCGGCAGATCAATATGGATGAGTTCATAAGTGATTTTCAGTTTCTTGGCGGCTATTGCAGTCACGCCAACAACAAGAAATATATTCGTAATGTTTGACCCGACAACATTACCAATCACAATTTCTGAGGAGTTGTGCAGAACCGCAAAAATTGAAGATATTAACTCTGGCAGCGAAGTTCCAATAGCAACGATTGTTAAACCAACGACAAAATCCGGGATACCAAAAGCCAAACCAATCTTCGCAGCAGCGTTGGTAAAGTAAGCTGAAGCCCGGATTAAAATGCACAGGCTAATAATAAATATAACGATCCAGAATACTGCAGAGTTGATAAATCCTCTTTTCGTAACAGTTTAGCTATCCTAAAATTGTAGTAGCCTGATTTATCAGGCATTGCAATAACGAAGTTATTGCAGTAAAAGAAGCCCAATTCACCCCGTTAGATAACTGTCTCCGTCGAAACTCCACACTATTAAAACCACCATGTATCTAACGGGGTAAATTGGGCAACTACTTGTTTCGGAATCTCGATAAAGTGAGACTCTGAAATAAATTCAGAGTGACAATAGTGCAACATGCTAACGAAATCCACTGAAACTATTATATGATCTCCTTAGTAAATTGAAAACCCTGACTGAAAAGGCTCAAACATATATCCACCTGATTCTCTCAAAGCATCTTCAGTACGTTTACGCTCTTGCGCTTCCCGCTCTAAAAGTTCTTATGATCTCTTAAGCTCTTCAGTCAAAAGAATGAGCTTTGTCCGGATAAACGCCCTTTCTTACTTCATCCCGATACTGCTCGACTGCCTGACGTATCGCTTCACCAACATGTGCATATCGCTTAACAAACTTCGGTGAAAAGTCATCAAACAAACCGATCATGTCGTGCAAAACGAGAATTTGGCCATCACAAAAAAGTCCTGCTCCAATACCAATAGTTGGTATGGAAACACTTGCCGTGATCTCCTTTGCCAGGCTAACTGGTATCTTCTCAAGGACCACGGCAAAACAACCAGCTTCTTCAAGTAATTTAGCATCGGCTAAGAGTCTGGATTTACTGTCTTCAGTACGACCCTGCAATTTGTAACCACCAAATTTGTGAATGGATTGAGGCATCAAGCCAAGATGTCCCATCACGGGGATGCCAAGCGCAACGAGGCGCTTGATCGTATCCAGGATCGGTGTACCGCCTTCAAGCTTAACACCAGCCGCACCAACTTTCAAGAACCTTCCCGCATTGTATACTGCATCCTGGATCGATGTTTGATAAGACAAAAATGGCATGTCTGCAATGACCAAACCATTCTTCACTGCCCGGCTCACAATCCGCGTATGATATAACATCTCTTCCATGGTAATCGGCAGCGTGTTTTTCTCGCCGGCAAAAACATTGGCTGCAGAATCACCGACCAAGATGACATCAATACCTGCTTTATCAAGGATACACGCGGTTGGATAGTCATAAGCAGTGAGACAGACGATTTTCTCCTGCTTTTGTTTCATGGAACCTATTGTTTTTACAGTTACCATTGTCGTGATAGAATTCTACGCGGCTCTTTCAAGTTTTTCACCTCATCACAAATTAAATCAAGGTCCTTTGAATTTCCAGTAAAGTCAAAGCCCTTGATATCAACGATAAGCAGCGGCGAAGTTTTGTAATGAAAGAAAAAGACATTGTACGCCTCACACAACTGTTCAATATAGCCGAAGTCGATATTGCTCTCAAAATTGCGGTCACGTTGTCTTATCCGCTTGTAAAGAAATTCTGCTGGAGCCTGAAGATAGATGACGAGATCAGGCTTTGGTACATCTCGTTCGATTAATCCATATATTTTATCGTATAAAGCAAATTCTTCTTCATTCAAATTTATCTCAGCGAAAATACGGTCTTTTCCAAAAAAGTAGTCAGCAATAACCCGCGATGAGAAAAGGTCAATCTGGGATATTTCCCTTTGCTGACGATACCGTGACATTAAGAAATAGAGTTGAGTATGGAATGCATGTTTTTCAGGATCTGAATAAAAATTCTCAAGAAATGGATTATCCTCAAATTTCTCAAGGATCATACCAGCGTGAAACCTCTTGGCGAGGAGCTTGACTAATGACGTCTTACCAGCACCGATGACGCCTTCAACCGTAATAAATCTCAGATCCTTCATGCTTAACTCCACTCAGATAATCCTTTAATTTTTTATCAGAACAAGGCGGCACAAAATCCGGCGCAATTTCAGCGAGTACCTTTATGGCAAAAGCACGCTCAAAAAAGCTTGCATGGGGTATTGTTAAATCTCTGGTCTTAACAATCTGGGTGCCGTAGAATACGATATCAATATCAATTATCCTTGGTCCCCATCTAATGCCACCTGGTTTTCTGCCCATTTTTACCTCAATTTGCTTGAGCACACGAATCAACTCCAAGGGTTCATGATCACACACTATTTCTAACCCCATATTCAAGAAATCAGGTTGATCGACCCAACCCCATGGCTTGGTTCGGTAAATCCTGGACTTTTTTACAATCTTTATCCCATTATTTACCAATTCTTCTAAAGCAGTCATGAGGTTAGTTTCCAGGTCGCCAAGGTTGGTTCCCATGAGAAGCAAAATCTTCTCCATTTCATTTATTCTACACGAAACACAACCTATGTCAAGATACCATGAGTAACGGTGTATCGGAGTAACCGAGTAACGGTGAAAATGCAAACACCTACCTAAGCGAATTGCGAATTGGGGTCAAATCTTTGCATTTTGCACACTACTTCTTAACTTTACTTCAGTTTTCTTGTATATCTCTCTCACTTTCGAACTCTTTTTCATTTTCTCTCTAAATCGTTTTCGCAAATGATGTACTGAAACATAATCTATATCACCTATTAGTTTTCCTATCTGTGCTTGGGTTATATCACTATATTTATATAATAGTTCCGCTACCATCCCTCTAATTTCACCATTAACCCCACGTCGCTGTATTATCCCCTTTTTGATCCCAAACTCCCTGATCAATATCCCTAACACCACCTCAGGCTCTAATGTTTTAATCATAATATCCCGATACGATGGTTGTTCACGTACTGACGCTCGTCTAATGTATTTCTTCGCCTTCATTACAAAATCATCGTCACCTAATATTATCCTGCTTTTTACTTTCTTAAACGGATTATCTGTGTCCTTCTTTATGCCATCTAATACAAACTTCCGGTACTCACTTCGATCATTAACCATTGATAATATCAAACCGTAATCAACATTTTTAACCACCTTTTTCTCATCCAGATAACCAGGCATACTGCTCCATTGATAATCCCTTACATACTGCCATCGCTCCCGGTAACCTAATTTTCTTAACTTCTTTACGCGCACACAATTCAAATGTAAATAACGAGATACCTCTAATAAATAATTATCCGCATCTATTAAAAATGCCTTATATCTACCCTGATATAAATTCCCATTACGATGATGACGCCAATTAAACCAACCAGTATACCGAATGTTAAAATGACGCATAAATTCTGAACAGTTTGCCTTTCTGGTCTGAATTAGTAGATGAAAATGATTGGTCATAAAAATATATGCATGAAGTACAACTTGATAGGTCTCCAATGATTCTTCGAGCAGGGCAAGAAACTTGTGGCGATCCTTGTCATCCATATATATCTTCCTTCGTTCAATACCTCGACAGGTTATATGGTAAAAAGCATTTGGAAACTGAATCCGCAAAGGTCGTGCCATTACACCATTATACTCATTTATGTTCCCATGTCAACTGTGACGCAAAATGCAAAGATTTGACCCCATATCTTCACAAAGGGAAGAAGAGAGAAAAGGGGTTAGAGTTGGTAACTATTAACTAACCTCTTTGATATTTGAATATTCCGTACGATTGGTATTTGGTAGAGCGGATGAGTACTCTGTTCACTTAAACAATAAAACGCGGAGCAAGCTCCGCCACTACAATATATATTCAAGCCGTATGTAATTTTATTGACATATAACGATCAATACATATAATATTGAACCCTCACCCCGTATCAGGTACGGGGCAGGCTCTTTATCCTCTCCCCTAAAGGGAGAGGAAATTGGAGGGTTGACGCGCCCGTGGCTCAATTGGATAGAGCAGCGGACTACGGATCCGAAACAACACATTTTGCATGCTCCCATGATTTCGACGGAAATAAGGCAAAGCAAAGAGGTGCAAGGCTTCGCACTATTCTGACCTTTACGAAATTTTCTGAACGATACCATATTTTCCGACAAAAAAAGACACAAAAAAAGCACACTCGTGTTAGCCGGTGTGTTAAGATAGACTTCCATGAAGGGTCGGCAACAACCTGCCGACCCCTTATGGAGATTTATTTGCTAAAATAACAAAAGGAGGTCTAAAATGAAAGTGTTCGACATATTTAAAAAGAAAAAAACTGAGGGTCAGGCAGAAGACGGACCTCAGTCAAAGAAAAAAACAAAGCCGTTTGTTGATGAGACCGACCCAAGAGAAGAAATAGAGTCTGAACTAGAAGAACATTTAATATCCACTGAGGAAGTAAAGATGAAGTTATCTGATTTTGGTGATGTGTTTCCAGAAATTGAGATTGAGCCATTAACCCAGGATGATTTAATATTGTACATCACTGAACTCAAAAAGATTGATGGTCAAAGGAATTCGTTTTCAGTTAAAATTGAACATCAGGAGGAGTGGTTTCCAGTAGACCGCGATCTACTTGAGACGTCTCTTGGACCGGGAACATTCTTTTTGAAATTGTACAAACGAGGCGAGAAAGACCCGAAGAAAAAATGGTTGTTTAACAAACAGTTTGTCTTTGGAGCAGAGGACACATCAGGGGATGTTGCTGGTATGGTTGAACACAAAGTTAATGAGGCAGTGAACCAGGAAACAGAAAAAACAGAGACTACATTGATGAAAGAAGAGATAATCAAACCGCACGAAAAGGTCAAAGAATTGGTTGATAGCAAAAGGAAAACTTTTGAACAGGAACTAATCTTTATGCTATTTAGGGACCTCAATAAATCAGGAAGGGGTGAGCTGAACGAAGCACTACTGAACTCAATTGCATCAGTTAAGACAGCTGAGATCACATCTGCAGCCGAAACCACGAAAGCTCAGATAAATGCCAATACTGCACGGGCAAGAATGAACGTGGAAATAGAGAAGGCAAAACTGAATATCAAAGACGCACTTGGTGAACCGCCAAATGATCTCAAGGATAATCCAAAAGAATCAAAAGCAGGTCTTGGTGCTGTTGTTGACGGTGTTAATAAATTCGTGAATGGAATGAACGCTTTCATGGATAACCTGACAACCATAATTGACAAGGCACAAGAAAAACAGAAGGGAAGACCAACTGGAGATGATATTCAGGACGCGGTTGATAAGATAGTTGCTGAAACGACGGGCATTGGTGAACAGAATTGAAAGGTATATCTATTACCTCCGTGCGGGTCCACCGCAACTGATGGCAAGTGAAAATTCTGCACGCCATATGTTCTTAAGACTATTGTCCCGGAAGGCATAAATTTACTGAGTATACAGGAGTTTCAAGTGTTGAGTTCTACACATTCTGCTAATCACGAGTAGAACAATAAAACTATACGAGTAGAAAACGCCATATACGTTGATTCTAAGAGCCTTTTTATTTGTACAACTAATTATATTCAATAGTGAAATACCGTCCAATTGTGCTAATTCTACAAAGTTCTACATAGTATCTGTAGAACAGTTCAACCGCCAATCGGGCAAAAAAATAAAAAAGGCTTGAGACACCATTTCTGACATCTCAAGCCTTAATTTTAGACTGGTTTTGTATGCTTTTTCTCAGGTGGCAGAACATTGTCTAACACTTTCGCTACTGGTTTATTCAAACCGTAGTCAAGATCAATTACTACTTCATGCCAGAAACCTGTTTTTGTAACCTGGCAATAAAGCGTGAACATA
>JAUWCU010000158.1 GCA_030609135.1 Candidatus Stahliibacteriota bacterium
ACAATGAGGCCAAATTGCCAGAAATGGTATAAAATAATGTAGTTGCCCAATTCATTGGGCTTCTTTTAGTGCAATAACTTCGTTATTGCAATGCCTGATAAATCAGGCTACTACAATTTTAGGATAGCTAAACTGTTACTATAATAAACTGTTAGAAAATTCAGGTGTCTAAAAGATAGAAACATTTCCCCTCCCGGTCGCGACCTGCGGGTCGCGGCCGAGAGGGATTTGCTTGCTTACTGCTTAGTGCCCAGTGTATAGTGAAGGAAGCCGGACTTTATCCAGCGCCGAGTTTTTTGACTTTCTTGAGCCTTTTCTTTATCGCATTCCTCGTATCAATGACCAATTTCGAGTTTTTGACAATAAAGTCATAGTCATAAACTGAGTGGTTTGCCAGGATTATAAGCGCATCGTATTTTTTTAACTCGGTTTTGGTCAGCTTGACTGAATTTACAACTTTTCTGTCGATGCGGAATTGCGGAACATGAGGGTCGTGATATTTGATTACTTCAACCTTTGGTTTTATGATCTGATACACTTTTATCGCTGGTGAAGCCCGCAAGTCAGAAATATCTTTTTTGAATGACATACCAAGCAATAGGATTTTGGCTTTGCTTGGACATACGCCTGATTTACTCAATTCATTTATCGTTTTATTGACGACGAAATAGGGCATTTCTTCATTAATACGTGCAGAGAGCTCAATGAATACGGTGTGAAAATCATATTCCCTTGCTTTCCATGATAAATAGTACGGGTCAATCGGTATGCAGTGCCCGCCCACACCAGGTCCCGGATAAAATGCCATATAGCCAAATGGTTTGCTCTTTGCTGCTTCAATAACTTCCCACATGTCAATACCACCCATTCTTTCGCAAAGTTGGGCAAATTCATTGACTAATGCAATATTTACATTTCTAAAAGTGTTCTCAAGAAGTTTTGTCATCTCAGCGCAGCGCGGCGATGAAACCGCGTGTACTTCACTGACGTATTTACTATAGAACAAGGCTGCCATTTCAGTGCATTTCTTGGTAACTCCACCAATGACCGTGGGTGTATTCTCAACCCCGAATCGCTTATTGCCCGGGTCGATTCTTTCCGGACAAAAAGCAAGGTAGAAATCCTTGCCAAGCTTGAGACCGGACTCACATAAAATTGGCAGAACAACCTTTTCTGTGGTTTCTGGATAAGTTGTGCTTTTGAGAATGACCATTTGTCCTTTCCGCATATTTTTCTTTATTTCTTCTGCACTGCTAATAACCGGTTCAAGATCCGGCTCCTTGTTTTCATTGACCGGCGTAGGAACGCAGATAAGGATTATGTCACATAGTCTCAATTGTTTGAAATTAGTCGTCGCCATTATTTTTTTCTTTTTGGTTAATTTTTTTAAATCTGCTGATGTAACATCACTTATCACTGACAAACCCTTGTTTACTTGCTTCACTCTTGTTTTGTTGATATCAAAACCAATGACTTTTGCGCCTTTGTTTGCTATTTCTACAGCAAGGGGTAGACCGACATAGCCGAGTCCTATTATGCCGACTTTTATCTTGTTTTTCTTTATCAAATCTTTCATTAAAATTCTCTCCTTGTTCACCCCGTTGGATTACCTTACCCTCCAAGCCGGGGTTTGCTGCGGGGTGATAGTATTATACTTTTTTTCGAGAAATTATCAAGAGGCGGTGTGTTTTGTAATTGTTGAAGATTTAGTGAAAAAATGTACCTCGCTCTTTTATAAAAGGGCGGGGTGTAGTCGCACGATTCATCCCGCTTCGTATTATAATTCTATAAATAGAATTGCGGGATTTATCGTGCATAATATAGGAGTTCATTAGCTTGCTAATGTGTTGTCGTATGCGCCCCTTCAATAAATTCAGGACAGGCATAAATGTCGCAACTACGCTTCTCTACTGAAAATTGAACAGTTACTGTCTTTCTTTCTGTTAAGTTGACAAGACGCAAAATTTGTTTACAATAAGTTGTGGAACAATCAGTTGTTAATGATTTCTTAAAAGAGATTGCAGTATCATTTAGAACCGCAAAATCTTATCCGCCAGGTCATCCGGTTATGGATAAGGTAATCGATAAACTAAAAGAACAGCTCACGATCATTTATGGTCAAACCAGCGAATTCTCAATGTTCTTTTTGGAACAGACAATTATTTTCCAGGATATGAAAATCGATGTCCTGAAGACCCCGGCGATCCTTGCAATGCTTGAATCATTGCGAAGAATCGAAATAGACAGTTTGACTTTCGCATCAGAGATTACGTCCCAAGATTTGAAGAACCTCTTAGATGTCATGATAACACCTAAGATGAAGCTTAAAAAATATGGTGATGCAGCAACCATGTTGGATACAAAGGGTACCCATAGAATAAAGATTAATGCAGTGAAATTCGGTGTTCAGACCAGCGGTACGGTACAGGTTGCCGGTGCTGATAAGAAATCTGCTAGAACGAAAGAGGACATTTTAAGTGCCCTTCAAAATCTAAAGACCTTTGTTGAAAAGGGATTGTCGGTATCAGAAACACAAACAAGATTGGATAAAGTAGTTGACGGTATTGAAGCCACGCCGGAAGAATCCCGGCAGGCATATAGCAAGAACGTAGCTGAAATCCTCCAACTTATGCCTTCTGAGCAGCGGCTAAAACTCCTCCAGAATATGGATATGCAGCCATTCTTGCTAAATCTTCTCTCCGGAGCAAATAGTGATTTCTTGGTTGAGGTGATAACTGATTGGGTTGAACGCAACAGAGAAGCGAATATACACAAACTACTGCGCGCGATGGACGAAGATAAACTCGCCAAGATGGTGCCCGTCTTAAAAGATACTATGCCGAAGATTTTTGAACACCTTGCACACGCCGGTGTGAAGTTGTTATTGAGTGACAAACTCGCTTCGGTCGTGACCGAGGATGACCTCCGAATGACGGTAGAGCCTTATTTTGCGATGCTGAATTCGGAAAATGTTGTAACACGAGAGACAGCATTGAGGTCCTTAGCACTATTGGGAAATAGGTTTGTTGGACAAGGTAGTTATGATATTGGAAAAAGCATTATCTTAAGAATTTCTGTGGGGCTCGAACAGGAGCCGGTAGTAGAAGCTATTGAACGGGTTTTTGATGACGTGGTTTTATTATATCAAGTGTGCAGAGAGCATCACCAGAAGGATTTTTGCACTAAGCTCCTCGAACCGTTTAACACGATTTTATCAAGAGAAGAGATATCTCCCGCGTTCAAGATGAAAATAATTCATTTCTTAGGTGAAACCGGGCACCCGCTTGGTTTGTCCCTGCTTTTCTCCATGGTGTGGGAGAGTGGTATCTATCCTGAGGTGCGAACAGCGATCGTGAGATTCGGTGCTGCTGCAGTAAACCAGGCGATCATAACCTTACGGGATGTTGAAGACTATAACATACGCATGAGACTCGTTGATATCATGAAGAATGTTGGCGAGAAAAGCATCACAATCCTGCTCAAGAATTTAGGTGCTCGCGAGTGGTATTTGCGGAGAAATATCCTTACTATTCTCAGTGAGATCGGGACACCATCAATCACTGAGCAACTCGAACCCCTTCTAGAGGACGAGGACTACCGCGTCCGCCTTGAGTTAGTGAAAACCTTTACGCGTCTTGAGTATACTGAAGGGTTGCTCAAAGCCTTACATGATATGTCGGTTGAAGTTCAGGCTGAGGCTCTGAGAGGTTTGAAAAAGAAGTTGACCTCTGAGGAGCTTGTTAAACTACTCCCGCGTTTTAAAGACACTGGCGATGAAATTTATATTGAAGTTCTGAAGATCATCGAAGATAAAACACTATTTGAAGCTGGTCCATGGATCAAGGATATATTGTTGTCATTACAGAAGCGAAATGATTCAGTGGCGCGCAGTTTGAAAGAACTCGGTATTGCAACCCTGATGAAAATGCGACCTCAGGATTTAAGAGCCACACTCGAGGAATTGGCGCATGCGGAAGACCGATATTTGAAAAGGCTTGCTTTAAAAGCTTTGGAAAAAATCGCGTGACGAACGTAAAATGATAGCCGTTATATGAAGTTGCAGGGTAAAGCGGGTTGTTTTTGATATACTAAGGAGAACATATAATAGTTTCAGTGGATTTCGTTAGCATGTTACACTATTGTCACTCTGAATTTATTTCAGAGTCTCACTTTATCGAGATTCCGAAACAAGTTCGGAATGACAGGTTCCACAACATAATTGAAACT
>JAUWCU010000023.1 GCA_030609135.1 Candidatus Stahliibacteriota bacterium
AAAAGAATGATTTTATGCAAAAAGAAATAGAAATAACCGATCTACCTTAAATATTGTGAAACGATATTCATAAATTGTATTACACGGGGCAAGCCCTGTGTAATAAAAGAATGATTTTATGCAAAAAGAAATAGAAATAACCGAGCTACCTTAAATATTGTGAAACGATATTCATAAATTATATTTCACGGGGTAAAGGTGAGGAGTTCATTTAAGATATTCCAAAATCAAGAAATAGATGTGTCCAAGTTTCTGAGATAATGCACCGGTTTTTATTCTAAAACAAGGATCGAAACCGATGAACAATTTAGTGTTACGTTATCCTCAGTCAAACCACACGCTGAGATCCGATGTTTACCCGGTGATAGCTGCCAGGTGATATGATAGGGTTTAGAGACCGTACCGATGATCGAATCATTGATAAACCAAGAGATTTGTTTTAATGGACAAGACGTACTAACATGGAAGGTTAGCACCTGATATTCATTGCGCAGGATAGGGTCTATTTTGAAGATATCGCCGTCGTCAGGAAATGATATAACGATGTCCTTTTGAATGTTTTGGTTAGGACATCCATGCTCACCCGTATGGAAATGAACATGTAATGGTTCGGCGTTTGTATGATAGCGACATATCGACACAGGTTCAGTGCCTTGTATGAATATCTCGGTTATGGTATTGTCGCACTGCGCGCTCGCGAGCTCACCTGATTCAGTGCATATGACATTGATTATTACGTTGTCGGGCTTTGAATACTTGATTGATGCCGTAGCGTGATGGAGGAGGAGCACGATGTCCCGGAAAATAGGTCCGGCGCCAGTAATACCGGATACATGATGCATGGGGCTACTATCGAAATTTCCGACCCATACACCAACGAGATATTTATCGGTAAAGCCAATACACCAATTGTCTTTAAAATCTTTCGATGTTCCAGTCTTTGCGGCGCAGAAAAAAGGTAAGTTTAAAGGACTGTATAAGCCAAATGCTGGACTCCGGGCATTGTTGTCGCTCAATATATCCATTATAATATAAGCCACTTCAGGTTCGAATATTTTCTGCGATCTCGGACATAGCCCAAGATTTATTGTATCGACACTGAGCAATATCTGTTCGGTCAGGAAGCGACCATAATTGGTAAAGACTGAATAAGCGCGGGTTAATTCTTTCAAGGTGACTTCGCCATTGCCAAGGGTCAGGCCTAAGCCATAGTGAACCGCTGATTTATCAAGGCTTTCAAAACCAAGTTGAAGGCAGCGGTCAAGGAGCATTTCCGGACCCAGCTCACTACATACCCTAACCGCTGGTATATTATAAGAGCAAGCCAGGGCAGTTCGCAAACGTACCATGCCGTGGTATTTTTCATCGTAGTTGCGCGGCATGTAGTCACCACCAAAGGTTTTCTCAAAGGTTGGCATGTCAGGGATCAAAGTGGCAGCAGTGCAGTTGTTTTCCAAGGCAAGGGCATAGGTGAATGGTTTTAGTGCGGAACCAGGTTGTCTCAATGCTCTCACGCCGTCTACTTCGCCGTCAATGAGCGGATCGAAGAAATCGACCGAGCCAACATAGACTAATACTTCCATGGTGCGATTGTCAAAAACTATGGCGGCAGCATTGGTTACATTAGCGTTGGTCAACCGGTCGATGTTTTTCTTTAGAATGAGTTCAATTTCTTTCTGCAAATGGATGTCCAGGGTCGTTTTGACAGTGCTCACATCTTGCCACATGTTCTTGTTGAGTTTGACGAGTACGTGCTCGCAAAAATGAGGTGCAAGAAAGTTACTCTCTTTTGGTATCAGAAAAACCGGTTGCTCCAGTTCATTCCGGTATTTATTTGAATCAATGATACCGTATTGTAAAAGACTGACCAGGATTTTTCTCTGGCGATCTTTTATCCGCTTTGGATATCGGTAGGGATTGTAAAATGAAGGTGCTTGCGGTAGCCCGGCGAGAAACGCCGCTTCGTTGACCGACAGGTCACGGGCTGGTTTGCGCAGGTAGAGATAGGCAGCTGCCTCAACCCCATAGGTCTGATTACCATAAGGTGCATAGTTGAAATATAACTCAAGGATTTCTTCTTTGCTTAATTTTAGCTCAAGATTGAGCGCAATAAAAGCTTCGATGAGTTTATAGACAAGGTTACGTGAGGGGGAGTGAATCAGATTACGGGCGAGCTGTTGGCTGATTGTTGAGCCGCCGGATACCACACCACCGTGCAGGAAATTCTGGACCAGGGATCTGAATATAGCAAGCGGATCAATTCCTTTATGCAGAAAGAATCTTTTGTCTTCGCTCACCACCGTTGCTTTAATAAGCCAGGGCGATATTTTGTCGAGCGTACAGTACCGGCTTGTGGCATCCTGACTGGAGAGTACTTCGCGTAATATGATATTGTTGCGGTCGAGGATCCTTATCGAAGCCATTTCATGATACGCTAAGATTTGGTGCCGGGTTGGCAAAATAAAAGTAGTGATTGCGAATAAAGAAAGGATCAATGAAATGAGTATTATTTTACGTTCGGTCATATTCGATTATATTGCGGGCTGGGATATGGGGTCAAATCTCGACATTGGACATTCCCCTTAACCTTTTTTCTGGATTGCCACAGCTGATTTTCTGCATGTATCTATGTCCAATGTCGAGATTTGACCCCAAAAGAAGCTTCAGAACTTCTGAACGTCTTAGCTTCTTAACTTCATCTTTTTCCAGGTTATCAAGTCTTGAAGATATCGTTGATTTCTTTTTTTGTTATGGGACCGACAGCTGCGATTGTGTAGTTTTTCGGGTTCAGGTACTGAACAATGAGGTCATTTACGTGCTGTTCATTGATTGTGCGAATCATTTTGATAACATCATCCACCAAAGTGGTTTTCTTGAAGTTCAACATTTCCCTACCCAAGCGAAGCATGCGATTTGTCGAACTTTCCAGGCTCAACAGCAAATTACCTGACAGGTATGTTTTGGCGAGTTCAATCTCTTCTTTGTGAAAACCATTCTTCTGGAGGTCGGTGAAAATCGTCTTCAGTTGTCTGGCAACGCGCTTAAGGTTAGCTTTATCACAGACAAAATAGAACCCGGTTATACCGCAGTCACTGTAAAAGTCGAGGAACGATTGTACATTGTAAACAAGACCTTCTTTCTCACGTAAACCCTGAAACAAGCGAGATGACATGCCGCCACCAAAGGCAGTATTCATTATTGAGAAACGGTATCGCAAAGGCGATGTGAAGGCAACGCCAGGCAGACCGAAAACAACATGGACCTGGGAAATATCTTTTCTGCGCTGGACAATAGTCGTACCGCATTGACTTCTCGGTTTTCGCCGCCTTGTTTTAACCGCGCGTAGCCGTCCGAATCTATCAGCAGCTAATTTTTGGATTTTCTTTTGATCGAAATTGCCGCTTATTGCAATTACGATATCTTTGGTCAACAGCTTACGATAATGCCTCTTTGTTTTTCTTATGTCGATTCGCTTAACCGACTCTTTAGTTCCTGCAATCGTACGTCCCATCGCGTGATTCGGGAAAAGAGCTTCAAAAAACAGGTCAAAGACATAATCACCAGGGTCTTCGTTGTTTGATTTTATTTCTTCGAGGATTACAGATTTCTCTTTGGTTAGTTCATCTTTAGCGATCTTGGATTCCAATAGCAGCTCAGCAATGAGATTGAAGACATCGGTGGTGTGTTCTGATAAGAATTTGGTTATGATGACCAGATTCTCTTTTGTTGTATAGGCGTCGAACGCGCCGCCAAGTCCCTCAATGAATTTAACAATATCGAGCGACGATTTGTTTGATGTCCCCTTGAAAAGCATGTGCTCGATAAGGTGCGAGATACCGTTATTGAGCAGAGATTCGTCGCGTGAACCACAATTAATGAAAAAACCCAATGAGAACGAATAATATTTTGGGAGTTGTTCAGTAACGAGTGATATTGAAGGAGAAACTTTCCAGCGGGTTATTCTATTCCTTGCGGATGAGATTTATCCTCCCTTGGTCGTCGATCTTGAGCACCTTGACAATAATCTTATCGCCCACGCTGACGACATCCTGGACCTTGTTCACGCGCTGCTTCGAGAGTTTGGAGATGTGGACAAGCCCTTCCTTGCCGGGTAGGATTTCCACGAAGGCACCGAAATCCATTATTCTCTTAACCTTACCAGTATATGTTTTGCCGACTTCGGCGTCCTGGACGATCGACTGAACAATGTCTCGTGCCTGGTCGACTTTGTGGGCATCAACGCCTGATATTGTGACTTTGCCATCATCGTCGATATCAATAGTTACCTCCAGGTCAGCGATTATTTTCCTTATTGTTTTGCCGCCCGGACCGATTACTTCACCGATTTTCGCCTTGGGTACTGAAAAGACGATGTTCTTAGGTGCGTATTTTGAAATTTCGCTGCGCGCGGTCATTATCGTGCTATTCATCATCTTCATTATCTCTAAACGGGCTTGTTTTGCCTGGGTTAAGGCTTGGGCAAGTATATCTAGCCCCAAACCGCGTATTTTCAAATCAAGCTGTATTACGGTAATACCGTCTTTTGTTCCAGCAACCTTGAAATCCATGTCACCGTAGTGGTCCTCGTCGCCGAGTATGTCAGTAAGCAGCACGTAACGATTTTCTTCTTTGACCAGACCTATGGAAATACCTGCTACTGCGGTTTTGATAGGCACGCCGGCATCCATTAGAGATAACGATGAACCACAGACCGTTGCCATGGATGATGAACCGTTTGACTCCAGGATATTGGAAACGACGCGAATCGTATAGGGGAATGTTTCATCGCCAGGCAGAACTGGCCGAATGGCTCTTTCGGCAAGAGCGCCGTGACCGATTTCCCGACGGCCAACGCCACGCAGTGGTCTGACTTCGCCGACAGAAAAAGGTGGGAAGTTATAGTGGAGCATGAATGACTTTGATCCTTCACCGAATATTGCATCTATTCTCTGTGCGTCGCTCGCCGTGCCCAATGTTGTGACCGCAAGACTTTGCGTTTGACCGCGCGTGAAAATCGCTGAGCCATGGGGGCGCGGCAGGAGACCGATTTCACAGGAGATTGGTCTGATTTCGGTCAAGGCGCGGCCATCAATGCGCTTCTGTTCTTCCAAGACGCGCTGACGCATTTTTTTACCTAAGAGATCATCGACCACCCGCTGGATTTTCTTCTCGATTTCCTCGTCACGGTCTTGGAGCTTTTCTGCGGTTGTTTTGACAAGTTGATAGATCGCTTGCTGTCTTGCTTTTTTTTCTTGGCATACATACACCTGGTCAATGTCATTGCCCAATGCCTGTTTTATTTCATTGAACAGTGCATCGTCGACAAAAAGGTTGGTCATGTCGATTTTTTCATTACCGACATTTTTCTGAATCTGCTCTTCGATTTCGATTATGCGCCTGATTTCTGGCTGTGCACGTTTGATCGCCTCGACGACTTCCTGCTCGGAACATTCGTTCGCACATCCTTCGATCATTACTATGTTGTCTTTGGTTCCGGCAATTACCAGATTAAGAGTGCAGCTATCCTGCTGGCTTATACCCGGATTGATTATGTAAGAGCCATTTTTCAGTCCGACCTTGACTGCAGCGAGGGGTGTTGTGAAAGGGATCTCCGAGATCAACAGCGCGGTCGCTGCGCCGATTATGCCCAAAGTGTCAGTTTCGTGTTCAATGTCTGATGACAAGAGGTGAGCAATTACCTGAACTTCATTACGGAAATGTTCGGGAAAGAGCGTACGTAAAGGACGATCAATAAGGCGTGAAGTCAGAATTTCATTTTCGGAAGGTCTTCCTTCGCGTTTAAAAAAACCACCAGGTATTTTACCGGCGGCAAAGAGAAGCTCGCGATAATCAACGGTCAGCGGCAGGAAATCAACACTTTCATTAATATCCCTTTTATAGGTTACGCTAACCAGGAGAACGGTTTCGCCATAAGACACCATACAACTACCAGCTGCCTGTTTTGCGACGTGACCAGTTTCAATACGCAGCTGTTTGTCACCCAGGGTTAGTTCTGCAGAATACACGCTAACCCCTTAAATGCAGATTTTCAATAATTTTCAAATACCTGTTTCTATCTTTTTTCATCAGGTAATTCAGATGGCAACGACGGTCGTTCACCATCTTGATAAGCCCTTGTCTTGAATGCTTGTCCTTGGGGAATTCCTTAAGGTGCTCGGTCAGTATCTTAATCCGTTCGGTAAGGATTGCAATCTGAACCTCAGGTGAACCCGTATCTTTCGGATGTCTTTTGAAACTTCCTATGATACCCTGTTTTTTGTCTTTATCTAAAGCCATTCTCAATACTCCTTTCTCATTACTTTAGGATATATGAGCTATATCCTAAAGTAATTATCCACATATTTTCAAAAAAGTCAAGAGGCTGTTTCATTTCAGGTATTTAGGTAAATCCCTCTTGACCCAGAGGGTTTGCGCAGTATAATCCAATGTGTCTACCAAGAGGCTTGCCTCCACACTTACTATGGTCTACAGCATAGTCATCGGGGTTCTTCTGTTCAGACTAGCTCTCGGTCCTCAAGCTACTACCATCTATGCTTCACTGATATGGGCATTGCTCTACCCGGTAATTCTGCTGAGGTACTTCAGTACGACAATCGTCTTCACTATGATCTATCTGGTTATTTGGTCTTACATAGTCCTCAAGAATATCTTTGTTTACAAATATTCAGCACTCAGTACGTGTCTTTGGACCGCAGTCTGGATGGTATTAGTAGCGGCACCTTTTATCCCCTTTGGAATTCATTATTTCTCTTTGTTGAGATACAGCTTTCAGATATACTCAAACCTTGTGCGTATCATCCCGTTTGCCAGTTTCCTTATTGTTCTGATTATGGTTAATTACTTTTACTTCAGACAAAGGCTGTCGACTTCCATACTCTGGGCAATGGGTTTATCCATGGCGACTATCTTCATGATTACCCTATCTGATTTGCTGCCCGTCCTGACAAGTCAACCTTTTTTCTATATTCTACAATACCGCATGTCATTCATCAATGCGGTTATAATTAAAGTACCGATAATTGCTCAATTATTACTCATTTGTGGGACTTGTCTCGTGCTTGTTGTTCTTGACAAAAACTTCATCGCTGAGACAAGAAAGAAAGGTGTGGCATTCAGGCTAATTTTGCCAAGTGGTGTCACGATCCTAATGCTGCTGTTTATGGCGTTCCTTCAGAATGACTACAACCGATACCGCGACTTTGATTATAGTGAAGGTTTAGCCACGATATTTCTGAGCCACTATGATAATCAAGAGATTATTTGGTTTAACAGACGACAGGTTAGGTTATGGTCAGGCAATTTCAAGTTGCTTTATCCCTTTGGTAAGTATGACCTGGTTGATACATTGGAGCAACACGCTGAGGAATTGGGTGGTATGACAATCATTGAAGGTATGCATCTGTACAAGCTTCAGCGGATATTGAAACTCTTGGCGTATGGTCCCCGCGATACTGTGATTTACAATGCATTAAGCCATATCATTGAGCAGCGGGTGTACCGGGTTCCGACATATTTGGAACCTTTGCTAACTATGATTAAAGCGCGTTTTGCTGGGGAAAATAAAGAAATCATGGTCAGGGGATGGGTGACCTTAAACAATGCGCCGTGGGCAAACATTGTCTTTTGTGTTAACCGATGGTTTGAAAGGGGGGATTTGCATTTTGAAAGGGTTTGGAAGGGCACGACTGACACGAACGGACGTTTTGAGTTCAGCTGTTTTGGAGGCGACGAGCAGACAACACTTTATTTCCAGATCTATTTCATGGTTCCAATAGTGAGCAAAGGTAATGGGCTTGACCACATAAGCATATCAAATATCCCGCATGAATTTAAGACGCCTGGGACGTTTATCCTTGATACGATTAAAATCGAGTTGGCGTGGTCAGATCTTGCTCAAGATTTGCGCGAGATCATCATCGATCCGAGCGTCCCCTTAGATTCATTTAAGTTAGTACTCCCGGATTTGGGGTATGACAAACGTATTGCTATTGATGGCGCAGTGTCTGAGTCTGGTAGGGTGCTAACGAGGAATATTGAAGTACAGTATTTGGCTGATGGAGCTAAAGACTACAAGTTTGAACAAGACCTTAAGGCAAAGGTCAGAACCTGGCGGTTTTTCGGTTCGGGTGATGAGCAGACAATAAAAATCTACATAAACCCCAGGCGACAACCCCTTTTGTAACAGTTTAGTTTTTCCTAAATTAATTCACCCCTCACCCTTACCCTCTCCCACAAGGGGAGAGGAATATTTTTAGGAAAAACTTACCTATTACCCTCTTTTATAGGATTGTTTGATAGGCAGTTTTCTTCTAAGTACGAGGGGTCAGGATTTTTATCAGGTAATCGTATTCAATATTGACAAACGAACCGATTTTCAAATCACCCAAAGTTGTGTTCTGTAAGGTATAGGGGATTATTGAAACCGAAAAGATATTATTCGATATCGACGCAATGGTTAGGCTGACGCCGTTAATACTGATCGACCCTTTTTCAACGAGATATTTCTGATTTTCTTGGGAAATCTGGAAGAAATATTCGTTACCTTTTTTTCGGACGACTTTTGTTGTTTCATCGACGTGCCCCAAAAGGATATGTCCGCCAAGCCGGGCGTTTATGGATAAGGCACGTTCAAGGTTGACATGAGTATTTACCCGCCACTGTGAAAGGGTAGTGATACCCTTAGTCTGCTGCATAGCCTCGACTGAAAAACCGGTGCTGCGTGTCGCCACAATAGTCAAACATATACCATTGATTGCAATGCTATCACCTTGTTTGTTCTCGAGCGTCGATTCAATATCTATCCTTTGAACTTTGCCTTTTCTTATATTGACGATTTTTCCTTTTTCCTCAATTATCCCTGTAAACATGATATAGTATATCCTCCTCGATATTCAATGGTTTTTTATCTCGGCTTTGCACATAGTCCAGGATTTCACCGGTCAGTGCTAAACCGTTACCTGTTTTTGTTTTGGCTCTGAAAAGATAGAGTTCATCATACATCTTGGCTTTGAAAAATTGGGCAAAGACTTTGCCGCCACCTTCAATGAGAACAGAGCCAATAGCTAATTTGCTGAGTTCCTCAAGAATCCTTGATACCGGGTAGGAAGTACCTTCAAACAAGATAAATTCCACGCCGACCGCGGTTAATATCTGAACTTTTCTCGGGTCATTGTTTTTGTTTGTTATGATGATTCTACGACTGTCCGGGTTCAGGAAATTGGCGTGATCAGGTATCTTGAGGTTTGGGTCAATTACAATCCTCGTCGGACTATTTTTACCGAGATACCGATCGGTTAGATAGGGGTTGTCGAGCAATATGGTGTTTATACCTACAAGCACGGCATTGAGCTGTCCGCGCAGTGCATGAACCAACCTCCTTGACGGTTCTGAAGTGATATATTTCTGCCGGAAACCCGCGATCTTGCCGTCTTGAGATACCGCTATCTTCATTATCACATAAGGCATTTTTGTGGTTATGTATTTGGCGTACCAGGCATTCAATTTACGCGCCTCGTCGCTGAGGACGTTCGTTGTAATTGCAATATTATGAGCTCTGAGATATTCGACCCCTTTACCATTGACCAGTGGGTTAGGGTCATTCATGCTGATAACCACTCTTTTGATACCTGCCTTATCAATCGCAACAACACACGGTGGTGTTCGGCCAGTACAACAGCAGGGTTCGAGGTTTACATAGAGGGTTGCGCCACGTGCCTGATGACCGGCATGGGCCAGGGCGCAGATTTCAGCGTGGGCTTCACCGAGTTTTCGGTGATAACCTTGACCGACAAGCCGGTTGTTTTTTACAACCAGGGCGCCGACCCGGGGGTTGATTCCGGTGCTTCCCCAAGCTTTTTTAGCCAGGGCAAGTGCTCTGGTCATAAACATCTTATCATAATGTTCTTGCATGACGACCTAGTGTTTTACCAACATGTCAACAAATCCTTGGTAGCCCCTCAGCTTCCAACTGAAGAAGAGGGTGTATGCCGCCGATCCTTGTTTCCAACCAGACCCCTGGTTCTCTTGTAACCTCACCGATCAGTGCGGCATTCTTACCCAAAACGTGGGATTTCATGGACTTCAGTATCTTTCCTGCCGATGCTTTTTCAACGACGCAAAGGAGCTTGCCTTCGTTTGCAATATAGAGTGGGTCGATACCGAGTATTTCAGTGGCGCCGATGACCTCCTTTTTAATGGGTACATCTTTTTCCCGTATGATAATGCCCATTTTCGAACCATCGACCATTTCATTAAGAACCGATACAATACCGCCCCGCGTTGGATCGCGCATGAAGTGAATCGATGATCTGTATTTAAAAAGTGTTTTAGTAAGAAGATTGAGCGGAGCTACATCACTTTTAATATTCGAACGCAAACCCAGGTTCAATCTTTCATTCATTATCGCCACCCCATGATCACCAATAGTTCCACTGAGCAAGATGACGTCACCACGTCTTATACGCTGCCTGGAAAGGTCGAGTTTTATTATCCCAACCCCTGAAGTCGTTATGAAGATATTGTCGGCTTTACCTTTTTCAACAACTTTGGTATCACCACAGACAACTTGAACCTCTGCATTGCGCGCTGCCTGTCCAGCAGATTTGAGGATACGTTCGAGTTTTTTTATCGCAAAACCCTCTTCTATGATCATCGAAAAAGAAATGTGTTTTGGGACCGCGCCCTTCATTGCAAGGTCATTTACCGTACCGCAGATGGCGAGTTTACCGATATCACCGCCCGGGAAAAATATCGGCTTGATTACATAAGAGTCAGTCGTAAACGCTAAGTTGGTATTTTTTAGTTTTATTAAAGCTGCGTCTTCAAGGCGTTTGAGAACTGGGCTCTTGAAATATTTCAGGATGATTTCTTTGATGAGGCGGCTGGTTAATAATCCACCTGACCCATGGGCTAAGCGAATTGTTTCATGTTTCATTCTGCCACCAGATCTGTAATCGCGTAAGGTGAATTGCTTTCGCTTTGGAACTCTTGGAAAATCCTAATCTCTAAATCCGAAATCCTAAACAATACCAAATACCAAAAAACAAATGACCAAAACTTTTTTTCCTCAATTCTACGATATAAAGAGAGAAATAGATAAAGATGTAAGTGTTTTGGATTTAAAACATTTGAATTTAAAATTTGTTTAGGATTTAGTAGTTCGTATTTAGTATTTAAGTACAATTTGCTCACCAGATATTATTTTGAACTACCGATATTTATCATTTTTGGACCCCGAAATCATGCTCATGTAATATCCAGCTCAAACGAGTCTCTCAAGAAACCACGCGCATTGTGGTTTTCCTTGAACCGTCCCAAGCCCCAGTTCGGGTTCATATTCAGAGTAAAAGTGCCGAGGTCAAGGTATTTGAACCCTTTAATATATCCCCATTTTAAAACTTCATAAAACAATAGATTCACCGGTCGATAGATCTGAAAGTCATTATTGTGACTGATGTAGAACGCCAGCATGACATTTTGATGTGCGCAGAAGACAACGAGCCCACCGATCATCTTCTTATTTAAATAAGCGGCAAAAAGAAGAATATCATCAGGGAATAACTTTTTCAAACGCAGAAGCTCTTCGATCGTATGCGTCGGTGATACATTGTGTCTCATGCCGAGATTATGTTCTAAAATCGTGTAGAAGGTTTTGAAGTCCTCGGAAATAGTGACGCGTACCCCTTCTCGCATCGCCTTTTTTGTTGAGCGGCGTGCATCAGCATGAAAGCTAAGGAGTGGCTCGGCTACATTGATCGGGATGACCGCGGTGATCTCACGTTTCCGATAATGAAACCCGCTTTTCACCAAAGCAAAATCAATGTACTGGTCAGGTTCCCTATAATAAATCAGGGGTGTCTGGGTGAGGATTATTCTTTGATAACCGCGTTCCTTGAAATAGGTGACAAGCTGTTCAACGATTAGGCATGTCTTATGTATTCCAATACCTTGCTTTAGGACAAAACCACCGTATGAGGCGCCTTGGTGCGAAATAACAGTGTTGTCTTGTATGACCGCGGGAAAGAGGGCAAGGATATTATCTTTTTCTTTGATTATAAGATGATGATTCTTGAAACGTCGAGCAGGATGGTAGTTTAGAAACCTCTGGTAGTGGAACATTGTACCGTTATTTGCCTTTGGGACAAAGTCTTCCCACTGCTTGGTGTCTCGTTCGGTAAACTTGTGTATTTCCATGCTGGTTGTGACAGTATAATTATGGAAAGAAGAAAGTCAATAACCTAAGTCCGGGGTGTCATTGCACAGCAAAAATGGCATCTTTAATAGCAGGTTACTGAGGAGAACATGAAATAGTTCTCATATCATCCACGATAAGATGTAGTCACCTGATTTATCATGCTTTGTCCAATAAATTGGACAACTACAATTATTAATGCCCGATTCCTACAGTTCCTATATCCATTACCCAAAATGAGAACTATTTCATGTTCTCCGTAATATGTAGTGGATTTACCGTATGAGCAGAAATTTCTTTGAAACCTTGTCATTACCCTGTCTGAGAACGATAAAATAAACACCACTTGCAAACTCCTTTGTGTCTATTTTTTCTTGATACCAACCAGATGGTTGAGCTTCGTGTTGTATCAATTGCTTCCTTGCCCCAGTCACATCGTAGATTGATATCTCAGCCACACCTGGTTTTTGTAGAACATACTCGATGTTTAGTAAACCGGGGCATGGATTTGGATAAACCTGCAATGCATATCTTGGCTCAGGCATCTTGCTACTTGCTTCTTCAACAGCAACAAAAGTTCCTTTAGCATATTTCATCTTGTTATAATTGCTAATAGATCCGATGTATGCGACATGCGGTTCACTATTATCATCCAGACATAAAGAAACCGAACGATAACTAAAAACATACGGGTCTGGTTCAATATAACCACATAAATGCCAGGTAATAGAATCACGATAACAATACTCAGGACGCTGGCCCATCTGGTCAATGTAGACAATGTGGGGTAAATCTAAACTGTCAAGGTTCATGCGAATCTCCCAGGAAGCACCATCAATAGGTCCTTCATTATGCCATGAATTTCCATCCCAATATGCATAATACAACGGAGGCCATATACAATAGGCAATATGTGGATAGTCGAAGGAATCTAAACACAAAGCTAAACTGCCGTGCTCACTCCATCCCTCGTCGATCTCAGTGAAAACCCAATCTGTGCCATCCCAATACACATATTTGACAGAATCAGGAGCATCACCGCCCTGATAATATGCGATATGTGGGTTATTTTTACCATCGATAGCGAGTGATGGTCCCCAATCAGAAAGATTATTACCATCATCAATAACAGAAGAATCCCAGGAAGAACCATTATAATGCAGATATCTTATATACCGAAATGATTCCATCTTTTCATAGGCAATACACGGGTAGTCACTCGTATCAAGTGCTATCGTGACATGGTAAAATGATGGAAAAAAGATTGTATCCAGTAGCTGGATTGACCAATTTTCACTGATTTTATTGGCATAAAACAGATGACAGGTATCATCTTCTCTACGATGTATATAAGCGATGTGCGGATTGTCATATCTATCCAAACATAAAGATGGATACAGGTAATAGTTAGTCCAGCCATGACCAAAACTGCTATCAACAGTTTCTTTAACCCACTGGTCTTCAAATTTGTATGCATATATAACCTTTGCCCATCCTGTATCATTATAGAGAGTGTCCCATATTATCTGATAGTAAACAAGATGTGGTGAGGTCAAACTGTCCAACTTTAAAGATGCATAACCTATGCCGCCATCGAAAGTATGTATAGAATCAACGATTTCTATATCCCAGTTTATTTGTCCGAAGCCTAAAATTATTGTGACTAATATAATTAATAATTTCTTCATTGCACCTCCTTAATGTATAAGAATAGCGAGGGCATTTTTTTATCCTTTTATTTTACAACAAGGAATTTTCTGGTCACCTTCTCATTATCCTGCTTAAGCATGATAAAATAGACACCGCTGGATAGATTTCTGGTATTTAGCTTTTCTTGATAATATCCAGGAACAAGATTTTCTTTTATTAGGTTCTTAACTCTTGTGCCTGCGGCATCATAAATCGAGATTGCTACGTCGTCATTATTGGAAACAGCAAAATTCAGAAGCAAATTATCTTTTGCAAAAGTGGGAATCCCGGTAATGCTAAGTTTATCGGGTAGAATCTGTTCCATATCTGAACCCTGTGGTCCACCTGCTACACCTCTGACTTCACAATATGTCTCTGACGGAATATATTGAATATAGGTATTATTATCATGAACTCGAGTTACTGTAACCTTGATTTCGCCTGTCGATTGTGCACTAATGAAAAAATCTACCTGACCATTCTCATTAGTATAACCCACTTCATAAATATCATCTGGTTTATTCAAACATACTTTTGCGTGAGCTACATAAGCGTCGGTCTGAGCATCTCTCACTGTTACTCTAAATTGATATTGAACGCCTACGTATATTCTTCGCATGTGTGCCACTCTAAAACGTCTTGGTTGATTTGTCCAGGCTTCAGTATAAGGAGAACCAAAGTGATTGTGCGCATAGCATGGATGTCTGTAATATTTATCCATCCAATCTATTCTGCTACCGCATTTTGATAGTGCCTCAGCAACGCCAAGACGTGTGCAAGCTGGTTCCGGTGGATAAGGACCTGTATATGGTGAAAAAAGCGCTTTGTAAAATTCATACTCAAGATCATGGCATTGACCTAGGATACTTATTCTTGTGTTGCCAAGAAATGTACAGGCACCAATTGGATTATTATAGGTATCTATAAAACCATCTACAATACAGGTATCAGTAGGAGGCATTTCGTTAACCCAGTGTGAATCATAACCTCCATTATGGCATGCAAGCGAGTAGACAAAGATGTATTTATCAAAATTCTCTAGGTTATTCAATCCATCGCAGGATGGAGAAGGTTGAAACGGCCAATATGCCGCGACTTTAGTCGTGAGGGACCAATCACTAAAAGTATCACGTACGCCATGACAATGAATATTATTGAATGCATACCCCTGACTAAGGTGATATTCCACAGCTTGCTCTGCGTTATTAAGTTCTATAGAGTCATGAGTAAAATAGGAAGGGAATACTGTATATGCATCGCCAATTGCCACGTCCTCTTTATAAAGCCACAAAGCAAAAGAATCAATAAGGTCTGGACTCTTTTCATAGCCCAGCACCTTATCTACCCAATTATCAACCTCTTGAACACAGTAGGGAGTAACTCTCCCTACAAATACTTCGGGAAAACGGTCAGCCTCGTCGTCATCTATTTCACCCCATAGGCCATCACCAATACCGCCATTGTCGTTATCCCACTCACCGGTTAAATCCGAGAAATACATATCACAAGGTATACTCCAGTTTGAATCAGGGGTTCCTTCATGGGAGCACCAACAATATCGGACTGGCACAAAGTAATCGTCACCACCAAGGATAAAATATGTACCGCCAGCGTGTTCATAACACCATTTGATGTAGAGCCATATCTTTTCAGGATTATCACGACCTTGTGGAAAAACAGAATATATGTATTCAGGCGTGATTAGTATCGTCCTTATGCCCTGGTCCGTCATCCAGTTTGCATACTCCTGAAATGCGCCAAAGAATTCAGATGGAGTAATTATTACTCCAGGGGCGCCTGGTATTGGCGCAAGTGTACCTATCTGGTTTTCCTCGACAAGTGTTGGTGTTTGATAATACAACGGTACCTCATAATCATTTACAACCACATTTCTGATTGCTGCATCGTAAACTGCCTGTTCACATTTCCCTCTGATTCGGGGCCGTAGTTCAGGTATAGTATTTGGACCAAACGCGAATTCAAAATTGACATTCCTGATGATATATAGCCTTTTTGATTTGGGACGATATTGAAGAGGACGAACCTCGATAGTAACAATTCTTGCACCATCCATAACTCCCTGGCTGATAATTCTAACAAATTCACCAGGGAATAGTTCATCAGAATTGTAGATTAGAGAATCAGGACCAACCCAGGGAATACTCTCGCCAATAACCCTTGGCGGTTGAGCAGGATAGACAAGGTACGCACCGTAAATCTGATTGATATTAGACTGAGATATAATAAGAGATTCTACTTTTGCATAAGACGGAATAATGTAGTTAAGATAGACTGCCGGCAACTCAGGTATGCCTGGTTCACCAATAAGGGCAAAATTTATTGCCTTTACTCGATCAAAGCCATTCTTTTTATAAAAAGAGAATTCTGAAGGGGAATAATCAACCGTATACCCCCCCCCATAGTGTAGTTGCAATAATGCCTACGGCAATAAAGCATTTTGCTATGTACGTCATTTTAACCTCCCTGTTTCTGTGCCCTCGCCATTCTTATATAATAATTATAACAAAAGCAATGAGGATGTCAAGGGTTCGATTTCAACGGGGTAAATATGCGCCATGAATGTCGCAACTACAGTGGAAAAATGTAGTCGCACGATCCATCGTGCAAAATATAGGAGTTCATTAGCTTGCTAATGTGTTGTCGTGTGCGCCCCTTCAATAAATTCAGGACAGGCGTAAATGGCGCAACTACGCTTCTCCACTGAAAATTGAACAATCACAGCTCAGCAGTTGAAGCGTGTAGGTTTTTTTTACCCCGTTGGATAGTGAGCATCCTACGGGGTTACTTAATAAGAAGCTTATTTTTAGGTAGTTACTTGCCGACCTTTTTCTTCAGCTTCTCGATTTCTTCTTTTATTTTCTCGATTTCTTCTTTGAGACGCTCTAATTCCTGCTTTAATTGTTCTGTTCCCTGACTCATCAGTTTCTTAATTTCTTCAAAATCAGGCAGTTCCATTTGGATGCTGAATTTGGGTTTTGCACGAACGCCCAGTTTGGCTTCTTTTGTGTATTTCTTTCCTGAGCGGTTAATGAGTATCTTTACTTTCTCATCAGGTTTCGCCGCGACAAGTTCCTTAAGTGCTGGATAGTTTGTTATCTTATTACCATCTATTTCCAGTATGATATCACCGGTTTCTAAACCTGCTTTTTTCGCTGGTGAGTTCTCCACAACATCTTTAATGAGAAGACCATGTTCCAAATCAAGTGCGGTCATCATAGCCTCGCTCAGCTCCTCGGTAGTCACGCCGAGGTAGCCGATTGTCTCTTCTTCAGCAAAGACCAAGAGCGGGATTGCAATGGCTGCCCATAGCAGTATCTTTTTCATAAATACCTCCTTGGGCAAAATACCTAAATGCCTATTATATTGCTTTTTCTATTCTGACAATTTCGTATTGAACTTTGTTTATTGTAATTTGTTCACCCGGTGCATGACCAAGTAGAGCTTGGGCAACTGGCGCTTCGTTCGAGATAATGTTCTTATCAAGATCAGTATCCCATGGACCAAGTATTGTGTAATGGGTCGGTTTTTCATCAGTGAGGTTCTTGAGCATTACTTTCGTACCGATACTTACTTTATTTATGTCAACGGCACCGGGTGTAATGATCTGTGCCTTGCTCAGGTCATTTTCGATTATGCGAACTTTTTCGTACAGCCGAGCCTGTTTTTCGCGCGCTATCTTATATTCGAAGTTCTCACTCAAATCGCCGTAGTCTCTTGCCCGGCTGATTTCCTTCTTGTTCTCTGGGATTTCCACGGTCATTATTTGCTGCAGTTGGTCCTGTTTCTTTTTTAATGCCTGTTCAGTTGTGTAAATGACATCAACTTCGTGTACAAAGAGGTCAGGATGGTGATACTCAATGATGCGTGCATAGTCCTTTTGTTTGTAGTCTTCTAAAACCCGACTGGTATTCACTGCTTCCAAAATGCGCTTTGCCTCATCCGGGTTCGCCTTTGCGATAATTTTGTCAAAACTCTCCAGGGTCAGGATTTTCAATACAAGACCCTTAATGCCCCTAACATAATCAAGACTATCGATTAACCGGGGGAGGAAACTCGGGTTCAGGTATTCAGGTAATCTGCCTGCTTGAATGCGCTTAAGCATCCACTGATATTGCGCCGGATATTTTTTGGAAAACGAGAAAATTGTATAATAGACTTCTTTTAAGATATCAGGTGCAGATTCAAGATGCTTTGCCACTTCCTCGAGAAATTTTGAGTTGTCGCTGGTTAGCATGAGGCGCTGGAAGATTTTTGTCGAGTCCGGTTCATTCTGCCTAATTAGCGCCAGCAGGTTTATTTGATGCTCAATGCTATTAAGGTGCAGGATGATGTTTTCCACCCCCTTGTTTTTCAGCAGCGATTCTTTTGAGAAAGTGAAGTTAACCTTTACCCCGATGTCTTCGCAGAGCATCAGAATATCGAGTGCCGCACCCGGGTCGCGGTCATGAATCCTATTGGCTATTTTTACAAGTTCGGGTAAGATTTTCTCGAACACACCGGGTGCTCTCTTTGAGAATTCCTCAGCCAGCAGATATTTCTCTGAAAAATCTGCTTTCTTAAAGATAACGATTTCCAGTACGTCTTTAGCCTGGTCCGATTCAATATAAGTATATAGTCGAGCGGTCCGCCCGGATACTTTTATATTTTCATCCTTTTCAAGTTTTTTTCGCATTTTTTCCCACCACTTGCCGAGCTGCTTTTTTTCGACGATGCCATCCAGGTGCTGCTTGATTTGTGATGTACTTAAAGGTTCTGAAAAATTCTTGAGCATTATCTTTATCAGTTGTCCAGGGTTTTCCTGGCTCATTTGCTTGAGTGTTGATATATCTTTGTATTTGAGGTGAAGAAAGCTGCCTTTAGTGACCGGGATGAGTATCCCCTGAGCGACATTAAAAGACAGGAAGTGTCTTTTCTTCTTCTCGAAATCTATTATGATTTCTTTTTTAGCCGGGATAGTATCGATCACTTCACCAAAACCGTACCGTTCAAAATAGAAATATTTCCCCACATCATATTTGAGAAACTCATCGAGTTTGGCGATTGCCTTAAATATCGGATCATTATTAATTAATCCTGATATGTCTAAATACTCGTTGAAATGGGTACTCTCAGGAAATAATTTTCTATAAAGATCTATGATACGTACCCTCAGTTCAGTATCCTGTTTACTGAAATAAAGCATTTTCTTGTACACTTCAAGCGCCTTAGTAAACGTTTTATTTGACATATGTTGATCAGCGAGCATTTCTAAGAGGGGTAGGGCACGTTCTGAGGCGCGCACTTTTTTCAATTCATCGCAAATTTCAAAGAAACTCGCGAGCTCGATAGATTCATCAATGACCATTTCGGTCCAAAGGTCTTCGAGTTTAGCAAAGTCTTTATCAAGAGCAGCTTGTATTGCCGTGTCAAATAATTTCATGATGCTATTATAATCAATTAACCAAAGGGTTCAAGATCAGTTCAACATCTTCCATAGGTAACATTGGTAGTGGTTCACCATTGTGCTCTAAGCGGAATTTTAAATAATTGATGAACTCATTATTTTGAAATTCAACTCCGAACATCTTAGGTTTGAACATACCTGGGTCAAGCAATTTTCTCTTCGGTAACTCCACCATGGTTATTTCTTGATCTTTTGAAATACCGGCCTTTTCTTTTGCAATATCTACGGCAGTTTCCAGGCCGCCAATAACATCGACCAATCCAATTTCTTTGCCGTCATATCCAGACCACACTCTTCCTTGGGCAACAGATTCAATCTCATCGTATTCTTTATTTCTGCCTTTAGCAACTTTTGCAATGAAGTCCTTATAAAGCGATGTGATTATGTATTCCATTTTTGCACGTTCTTCTTCAGTGAGATTGCGGTCCGGGAGATTTTGACCTATTAATGGTAATGGTGCTCCAAATTCAAGATCTGCATGCTTGCCTACTTTCACAAAATCTGTACTCATACCTAATTTTTCTTTAAAACCTTTGTTATATATCCATCCACCGATTACTCCGATTGAACCTGTGATCGTATTTGGAGCAGCAACAATGGTATCACCATACATGGAAATCCAGTAGCCGCCTGAAGCTGCCACTGATCCCTGGGAGATAATGACCGGTTTTTTCTCGCTACATTTTCTTATTGCTTCAGCAACTAAATCCGATGCTAAAGCGTCACCGCCAGGGGAATCGACGCGCAAAACCATTGCTTTGATTTTTGAGTTGTTCATTACTGATTCGATGTCTTTTACTAATCTACGTGCAGTAATACCTTCATCCATGGCACATACACCAAGTGCATAGATCACTGCAATCTGCGGTTTTTCTCCCCAAAAATCGTCTTTGGGTAGATGGAATTTGGCAATAGAACCAGGATTGATCAATTTTTTTTCTTCTCCTTCTATATTCTTGATCACGTCCTTAACAGTTTCCCAACGGCCAATACTATCTACCAGACCTTTTGCTGAAGCATCCTTGGGCATAAAGATCACTTCCTGATTGACCCATTGTTCAAATTCATCAGGAGTGATATGTCGGGATTCACAAATGTCAGATTTCAACAATCTGTAGGCGTCGTTGATCAGTTTTTGCAATTGCTCTCGATCACCTTCTGACATATTTTCCCTTGATAAAATTTCAGCGGCTGATTTATATTTGAAGAATCGCCATTCATCAAATCCAATCCCGATTTTTTCAAGGGCTCCTTTTAAATAGAAACGTCCGAGCAATAAGCCTTTTAAATCAATAAAACCTAATGGGTCTAAGACTATGTTGTCGGCAATCGATGCAAAATAATAGCCGAAAATACTGACATTATCTATAAATATAACCACATGTTTACCAGTAGATTTGAAATCCTTCAATTTCTCTCGAAGTTCCCATGCCATCTCTCGGTTGATTTCCATGCCCGAAGTGTTAATTGCAATGCCGCTGATTGTTGGATCCTTTTTGGCTGCGTCAATGGTTGAAATCAATCTGGCTAAGGTGTTCGATTTGTCAAACATTACGAATCGCTGGTATTTGACTGGACCTAAAAGATTCAATTCAACATATTTTTTGTTACGCATTATGTTGGTTTCAATAAGATTGCGGTCATAGGCGCCTACGCGGATCCCATAGGTATTGAAACTATATTCCTGATTATCATCAAAATGGCTTTGGGTAACAAGTCCGATGCGGCCCAGGCTGAAATTGAGCCCGATGGTAAATGCCTTAGTGTCAAAATATCGTCCAGTCAAACGAACCCCTGGTAAGGCTTCTAAAGCGACGCCGGTACTCCAATGTCCATCTTTTAATGCCTCACCGTTTTGAATGGCATAGTCTGCAAAGAAGGTTAGCCGTTCATTACCAAATGGACGTACCCCAAGGTCAATAATACCCTCTTTTGCGCCACCTGATGTAGCCAAATTGCCTGTTAAGCCAAGTGATACTTGTGGAATAGGACGTAACAAGGAACCGAGTGTTATTACACTTGTACGATTGAAAGAGTCAGTGTCACCGCTGGCCCAGGCATAACCGATCCCAAAACCAGTTTTTCTATTGCCAAGCGCAAGCGACAAACGATAATCGTTCACGCTCACCATTGTGTCACTTTGATGGATAATGCCAAAGCCAAAGTGAGGTATTGCAGCAAATAATCCCCACCTATTGAAATCAGCCCATTTACCGGTTGCATCTGACAGAGTGAACATCAGATCAGGTTGGTGCAAATAATTTAATAGAGCAGGATTGTCATAGCCATACAGTCCAACTCCCATAGCGCCAGGGGCGGTTAATGGAAAATCATTCTGGTGATATCCGGGAATCCCGGATTGACTATGTAGAAAACAGAATGATACTAAAAAAAACAGCACAAATATTTTGATTGATTTCATTGAATCTCCTTTATAAAGCTCAGGTCTCCGTTGACGGAGACCTGAGCCCCTGTTTTCACTTCTTTACTTTTTTCTCTTTTTTGATCAGGGTATAGATAACCGCACCGATACCTATAGTCAGCGCTACATAGGTGATAATCCAGCCCAAGAGGAATATCGGCGGGCCGATAAGGTGGACAATGATCGGGATAATCATTATTGATAGCCAGCCAATACTGAAGAGCCCCACTTTGTTTGTTACGTTCCACTTCATGCCGTTGGTAACCTTATCTCCGATGATGAGCGAGAGTGCAGAAAACCCAAAGAGCGCGCTCAGGAAAACCGCCAGGACAAAAAGCGGGATGAGTGCTATGCCGATTACTGAAATCGTAAAGAGCACGATCAAAGGTACGTACAGCACCTCAAGACCAACACCAAGACCAACTGATGCCCACACATTGAGCCGTAGTTTTTCAACGATTTTCTCAATCGTGCCAGGGAATATCAGGAATATGAGGAGGTTGACTAAGTACATGACAATCATTGCAGCGATGAAGAAAATCCTTGGAAAAAAATGAGTACCTGGTAAGAACTTGGGGAATCTAAAGGCTTTACCAATGCGCGGCATAATCTTATGCAGAACTTCGATTTCGACTGAGGTTATTTCGCCGAGCACTTCAGCGTTTTCATCACGGTCTACAGTACCGCCGACCATGCTTATATCACCTTGGACTACAGAGCCTGAATCGAGCCGGACTGTGCCGCCTACGACAAAGAGGTCGCCAGTAATGATGCCGCGATTATTTATGTTGCCACCCATGACTGCGGCGTCGCCGTCAACTGTGCCAGTAATATCAAGGTTACCGCCGAATACTGCGACGTCGCCGTCGACTAAGCCACTGATTTCAACCACGCCGCCCATGACTGCGAGGTCGCCGTCAATAACACCTTCGATTTCTGCATTGCCGCCTTGTACTGTGATATCTTCATCGACTGTGTCGCCTTCAGGTATGTGATAATTATCGCCGATTACATTACCGGTTTCAATGATTTTGATATCTATTTTTGGTATTGTCTGCGTATAGGCAAAATGCGGTTCCATGAGTGTGGCGAATTGTGTTGCGATATCCTCGTGCTCACATCTTGGCGCTTCGATAATAACCTCTGGCAATTGTCCAATATGCTCAAAAGATCCAGGGTTTGATATCTGTGAAAGCATTAATATTATTGTTAAGCCTTGCATGTCTCCTCCTTTTTTACCCGGTTAGAAAATCCTGCTTTTTAGCAGGGGATTTAATGCCTGCTTCGAGTTTTCTAACGGGGTTTATTGCTTTACTAAAGAAATAAGTAATGATAATGCTTGATACTAATCCGATTATGGGCCATACAATATCGAATGAATTCTTGGCAAAAGGCATTGCAACGTGACTGAATGATGAGATGATGACCTTGCCTGTATTGACGATGCGCATAAGAGCAGGTGCCGAGGTTAATATCTGATTTATTGCTTTCCCAGGTAGGGGTGAAAATGCCAAAAGCAGAATGGATGCTAACCAGGCACCTGCAAAAACCTTGGCTGTTTTGGTCCAGGCAAAGATCCTTCGAAATCCCAACCTTTTCAGTAGACGTTCGTTAAAACCATGTTCCGGATAAAATTCAGTGAGTCCGTAGAGTGCTTTTTGGGTCTGTACCATCTCCTGGTAAAAACGTTGGCACTCCTGGCATTGAGACAAATGAGCATGGAGAATTTTCTCTTCTTCTGCATTTGTTTCGAAATCCAGGGACTTTTGGATTAGTATTTCTATTGTTTTATGTTTCATCACTAAGTAATACGAATGAGATATCAAAAAGTTTCACTCTTTCTTGTTTGATAAATCAAACGACTACACACCCTGAACCTATTGTAAGCGCCTCAGCCTGAGGCAGACAGGCGATTCATCGGGCTTCGTATTATAATTCTATAAATAGAATTGCGGGATTTATCGGGCGATTATAGGATTTCGGAGTGCAGTAGCTTGCTACTGCTATTGTAGACAATGCAATGGTTGATATACCCGTTCATCCACGATGGGCGTGGGTAAATCAAACGACTACACCCCCTGAACCTATTGTAGTCACCTCAGCCTGAGGCAGACAGGCGATTTATCGGGCTTCGTATTATAATTCTATAAATAGAATTGCGGGATTCATCGGGCAATTATAGGATTTCGGAGTGCAGTAGCTTGCTACTGCTATTGTAGACAATGCAATGGTTGATATACCCATTCATCCACGATGGGCGTGGGTGAATTGGACAACTACAGCGCAGAGAGGAAAGTGATCAATTAATACACCCTCTCCCTTTTCAAAGGAAACACACATACTCTATTTCCTCTCCCTTTTTAAGGGAGAGGGTAAGGGTGAGGGTTTCCTAAAATGTTTATTAAACAATCTGTCCAAGTTTCTGCTTTCTTATCTTGACAATGAAATATGAACGATTATAATGGATTGTATGAATCAAGTGATCAAAATCCAGATAAACTTCTATTTTAGCGGTATATCCGAACTGAAGTTCAGATATGAACGAGTTAGGCGAAATTTTGCTTGGCGACCAAAAAACCAAGAAAGGAGGTGATAATTACAAGAGAGATAGGATCAACCGAGCTTGCTGTTTCTAATGAGGGGGAAGCAGAGAGTAAGTTAATCCTACACATAACAATAGTTTACCCTCAAATGAGGCGAAAGAGATGAAAGTGAAGGCTGATATTATAATAGCAGTGCTCGTTTCTGCTGTTTTTTTAATCATGGTTGGATGCGGTAAAAAAGGGCCTGAAGAGGTTAAAAAGGTACCGGCAGCAAAGTCCGAAGCTGTTACAGATGGTTTGATTAGTTATTGGACTTTTGATAAGGATGACATAGCAGGCGATAAGGCCAAGGACGTTTGCGGTAATCAGGACGCAACTATGCAGGGAGACCCCAAAATCGTTACAGGCAAGGTCGGAAATGCTCTTGAATTTGATGGCGATGATTATCTACTGATTACCGATGACATCACCGCGGCAAAACTTCCCAAAAGAGAGATGACCGCAGAAGTGTGGGTGTATCCAGGACATTTTATCGAATGGGGAGGATACATTGGAGCAATGCAGGATAATGGAGGTTTTGAGAAGGGATGGATTCTTGGAACCAATCACCAATTTAGCTTTGCTGTATCTACAAATGGCGCTGACGATGGCGATGGTGTGTTAACCTACCTAAAAACAGAGGTTTTTGACGCTGACCAATGGTATCACGTTGTGGGGACATATGACGGGAAGAAGATGAAAATCTACATTAATGGGAAACTGGAGAACACTTCTGAAGTACAATCCGGAGATATTAACTATCCTACCGATCTTTTTTTCACTATCGGGATATATAAAGATAATGATGAGCAGTTTCCACATAAGGGGATAATTGACGAGGTGCGTCTCTATGAACGAGCATTAAGTGAGGATGAAGTTGTGCAGAACTATAACGCCAAATGATTGGACCGTATATTGACGCCCGAATATTTGCTGGTATAATATAATATGAGGGGTCGCGAAACAACCTCTCTGTAAGTCAGTTTTTGCCGACATATCCCTGCAAGTATTTTGGCGATCCAACTAAGGATATGTGAGATTGTCTCATGACAGTAAATAAGAAAGGAGGAAACATGAAAGGGGTTTGTACAATTGTAACAGCATGTCTGTTAGTATCAGGTGTAGTTTATGCATTGGAGTTTAGCGACAACTTCGATGATGGCAATTACTATGGATGGCTTGAGCCGATGGATTTAACTGGAGGCACTTTCTGGCAGATAGAAAGTGGTGAACTGCACGCTTATTATGAAGGAGTAAATTTTGGCGGTTGTCAACTCTACACACCCGTGGGTGCGGTTACTGATTTTGATTGTGAATTTATCTCAACTCGTAAGACAACCGGTGGAGCATTTACAGATGGTGTGACAAGAATCTCGGAGAGGGATCATTATATCGTATGGCAGATTGTTGAGGATAGTATGGTTATGCTTGCATATAACGATGGTGCAGGTCAGCAGGTGCTCTTCCTGGGATCCGAAGGGGTCGGGCACGATTATCATACAATGAGACTTAAAGTTGAGGGAAGTGCTCCTACCCTCACTATCACAGCATGGTGGGATGGCCAGGAGAAGTGGACTGGTGATATCACTGTGAGTGAAGCTCTTGCGCAGGGACATGTTGGTTTGTTTGCAAGTGGTGATACTGTTTCAATATGGTTTGATGATGTATCCTTGACCTATGTGAGTTTCTATGGTGTACAAGAGCGTAATGCCGGTGTTCCATCGGTTGATGTGATTTTTCAGAGCAAGCCTAATCCATTTACTCGGCAGGTAAAAATCGAGTATTGTGTTCTTGCCACTTCACGGGTGCAGTTG
>JAUWCU010000079.1 GCA_030609135.1 Candidatus Stahliibacteriota bacterium
TTTCAGTGGATTTCGTTAGCATGTTACACTATTGTCACTCTGAATTTATTTCAGAGTCTCACTTTATCGAGATTCCGAAACAAGTTCGGAATGACAGGTTCCACAACATAATTGAAACTATTATATGTTCGGAGTAATAAAAGGAGATATTATGCAAAAAATCCTGGAATTTTTCATTAGAAACAAATTACTTGTTAATCTATGTGTAATTATCGTAGCATTATTCGGGATATACAGCTTCTTCAATATCCAACAGGATGTTTTCCCGGAAGTCGATCGCAATATGATGCGCATCACCATAGTATATCCTGGTGCGAGCCCATCAGATATAGAGATGAATGCTGTTATACCCATAGAACGTGAGATTGCAAAGATATCTGGGATTGAAGAGTATACTTCTTTATCGATCGAGAACATTGCTACGATCCTGGTAACGATAGATTCTGATGTTAGCGATATGCAGAATGTAAAGGACGACATATTTCGTAATATTACTATGGGAAATGTTCCTGATCTACCGAGCGAAATTAAGGAAATACAAATAATAGATATGAACCCAAAGCTTAAAGAGATCTTCAAAATTGCAGTTTTTCCGAAAGACACTGCCGGGATCTCTGAAACCGAGCTTTATGCATACGTAGACAGACTCGAAGATAAACTCATTAATGTTCCGGGTGTAAGTGATGTCAAAAAGTCAGGTTATCGGGAACGTGAAATTCACATAAATGTGAACCCAAATACAGCAGATAGATTACAGGTTTCGCTGAATGAAATCGTAAGCAGTATTCAAACGCGGAACATCCGATCTACCGGGGGAACGATACAATCTCTTCATGAAGAACAATCCATCGTTACCATAGGCCAGTTCGACGATCCAATGGATGTCGGTGATGTTATCATACGCTCAACTTTCACCGGTAGGCGTGTACGTATTAAAGATATTGCGAATGTCAAAGACGGATTTGAAAAAGAAAATGTTCAAGTGCGTGTGAATAAAGAAAAGAGCGTCGTCCTGAGCATTGTCAAGAACGAAAACGCGGATATCGCTACGACTGTTAAAAATATTAAAAATAGGCTGGAGAATGATAAGGAACTTGCTTCGGACAAATTTAATATCAGGATAGTTTCCGATAACTCGCTATCTATCGTGGCACTCTTAAATGTGGTTGAAACTAATGCAATAATTGGTTTCGTCTTGGTGTTGATCATTCTACTGCTCTTTCTTGATTTCAGAACCTCGTTCTGGACTGCATTCGGCCTGCCCATGAGTATGCTGATGGTAATGGGTTACATATATCTGGCTGGCTACACCTTTAACATTATCTCGCTTTGCGCTATGATCACGGTAATCGGTCTGCTTGTAGATGACGGAATAGTTATCGCTGAAAATGTATACGTGAGGAAGCGATCCGGGACCCCATCCTTGAAAGCAACGATCGAAGGAACCATGGCGGTCATTGCACCGGTTACCGCTTCGCACATTACTACAATTGTGGCTTTTCTACCCATGTTGGCGATCACCGGCAGAATGGGTAAGTTCATCACTGTTTTCCCGGTCGTTGTCATGGCAATGCTCATTGCGTCGTTCATAGAAGCATTCTTCATTTTACCAAATCATCTTGCTCATTCAAAGGTGAAGCTCAAGAAAAATAGGGATTGGTTTGAACCGGTTGTGCACTTCTACGAGCGTACATTGAAAAATGTGTTGAAGTGGCGTTATCTTGTTATTATCGTCTTTATCGGTATCCTTGTTGGATCGATCTTCATATCAAGAAACACACTCAAGAACTTTGTATTGTTCTATGATAATTCGGCAGAGCAAATAAACATCGATCTCGACGCGCCGAATGGTACGAGTCTGAAGGCGATGGCAGAAATAACTGGCGAAGCTGAGGATCTCGTTTCAAATACAATCCCCGCTGAACTGCTTGTTTCCTCGATGGTGATAATAGGTGAACATTCTCGACGACGTGGACCTTCAGCTGCAGAGAGATATGAAAACTGGGCTACGATTACCATCACCTTAATACCGAAGAGCGAGCGTGGACCGACTGCACGGAATATTATCAAAGATCTGCGCAAAGTTATCAATATTAAGAACTTGCCAAGCTTCACGAAAGTGAAAATGTCAGAAGAGGTAATGGGTCCGTCTGAAGGCAAGGCTTTCAATATGAAAATCAAAGGTGATGACGAAGAAATGATTGATTCGATCAGCAAGGAGATGGAAGCATTCCTGGCAACGATTCCGGGAGTGAAAGATTTTGGTACTGACCAGATCCAAGGTAAAGAAGAACTCGTTCTGAAATTCAACTATGAACGCCTTGCCGAACTCAACTTAACCGTACAGGATGTTGCGAATACGGTGCGCACTGCTTATGACGGCACGATCGCAACATCCATCCAGACGACCAACGAGAAACTCGATTTTCGTGTGAAGGTGGACGATGCTTTTAAAAAAGACGAAAAATTTCTTTTAAGGCTTCTCGTCCTCAACCAGAAAGGCCGGTTAATTCGTCTGCGAGATGTTGCCACAATTCAAAGGTACTCGGGCAAAGCGAATATTGGCCATTATGATGGTAATAGGGCAATTACAGTCACCGCGAATGTTGACGATGAAGTCATCACCTCGATCCAGGTCACCCGTGCAGTCATGCAAGAATTCCAGGATATCTCAACTCATTTTCCCGGTATATACTTCGAAGTTGGAGGTGAGGCACAGGAGGCTGCGATGTCGCTCGACGATCTGACACTGGCTTTTATAATGGCGACCATATTGATATATTTCGTTTTAATACTGTTGTTCAAATCCCTGTCGCAGCCATTTATCATACTTGTGACGATTCCATTTGGAGTAAGCGGTGCTCTGCTGGCGTTTGCTGTACATGGCATTCCTTTAACCTTTATGGGCATTATTGGCATCATCGGTCTCTCAGGCGTTGTCGTTAACGACAGCATTGTGATGACAGATTTCATCAATAAGGCTTTCAGTAAATCTTCTTCCGGGGATAAGAGGCAACGAATCTCCACGATCACCACCGGAGCTGCGAAACGCCTCCGTCCGGTAATCTTAACCACTATCACAACTGTAGCTGGAGTGTTGCCGACCGTCTACGGCATTGGTGGATCCTCCCAGATAATTGTTCCTGTTGTTATGGCAATGGCATATGGCTTGCTTTTTGCAACTCTTCTTACATTGTTTTTCACACCGTCATTATACATGGTAAATACTGATATCATGCAATTATTTACCAAGATATTTAGAAGAAAGGAGAACACAAAATGAAAATCATGTCTATTATGAAATTATGCCTCATATTCATTTTTGTTTTACTGAACTTTTCTTATACTCAAGTCCATTCTAATGTTCTCAATGAAAGGAATATTGAAAACAGAGAAAGTATAACCTTAATACAGTTTCTTGAAAATCTCGAACAATCTCATCCTCTATTTGAACGTGAACAAATTAATTCACAAATCGCCCGGGAAGAACAAAAAAGCCTTACCGGAGCAGAAAATTGGATTGTATCATCGGGTGTGATCTTGAACCATATGTCACACTCACCAGTTACTGCAGGTCTGGAGAGCGCCAATGGCGCAGCGTTTTTCTCCAGTGTCTCACGGCATTTCTGGAGTACTGGAGGGAATCTTTCGGCTGGTCTCACACTCGGAGCTAATACACTGAATTATTCTTCTGATACTATATATTCTTCAATAGCAGACGCTAATTTTGATAATAATATTTCCTTATCTTACTCGCAACCGTTATTAAAGAATTTAAATGGTATCCTTAGTAAGCTTGAATATGATTTGAAAACTATAAAGATTGATCTTACTGAAATGCAGACACTTGAGAATCAAGAGGATTTTCTTGCTTCATCAGCACAAAGTTTTCTCAATTGGGTTTTCTATGCTGCAGAAATACAACTCGTGCAGGAACGGCTCCAGCTAAGTAGAGAATCACTTCATGATACCAGGCAGAAAAGAGCGCGTAATCTTGTCGATGAAGTCGATGTAATACGTGCAAAGAATTCGGTCAGCCTCTCTGAACAGAACCAGGTAACCGTAGAATCCAATCTTGCAGCTCTGTCAAAGCAGTTATCCATTCTCATGCAGGATGATGATCTTATCGGCAAATCACCACAATTTGACTTGTATCAAATCCATGATATTCCAAATCTGCAATTAGTTATAGATAATTTCAAACAAGACTCACGAGTTCTTAGTCAATTGAAAAATAGTATGCAGCAGCTTGAGCTTATGCGCAGGGCAAACAAGGAATCCACAAAACCCGATCTCAATCTTACCGCTCAAGTTGCAACGAAAAAGTCGGACGACAACTTCAGTGATGCCCTGGTTATGGATAAACCGGAAGCGAGCCTGAGCCTTACCTATACATTCCCGTTAAAGAACACCAAAGCACGCACTGACCTATTGGTTACCGATCTCCAAATCGTCCAACTCAACAAACAGATTAAGGAACTGGAGATTACCCAAATTTCGGTGCTCAGTAATATACTCGTTCAATTGAAGCAGTTGGAAAAAATTCTCGAGCTCAATAAACAGCAGATCGAACTGGCAAAACAAAAAACAGTGGCCGAGATATCTGTATATAACCACGGACGCGGTGATTTCACAAATGTAATTCAAAGCCAGGATGAAGAAGAACGCGCAAAACTCACGTATGCCAAGAATGCATTGATATATCAAAAACTTCATATTGAATATCTCTCGATGACAGATCAGCTTCTTCAAAATTGAGCAGCCAGATTATTGGGAACTTTAATACCAACTCTACCTCTTGACCCCAATTCAGGGACGAGCACCATTACAAATTAGTCGCCTATTCCCTGATCGTTTTCAGCTTTTGACAATCTAATAGCATTCACCAACTATAAGTAGCTTGTAATAAAGCAAATACTGATTATATTATTCAAAGTGAATTTTCTATCAATTTTACTTATTGCCACGATTTAAAGGTGGCAGGTCTTGACATTAGACATTTACTTCCCCAACAGTTGTTTCTCTAATGCACGGGGCGAATTGGGGTTAAATCCCCATTATACACGATAACGAGGGCAGGCAATAAAGACAGATGATAGATACTGGATACTAGATTCTAGTAAAAGAACTGGATTCCCCGGTCCCCCTGATCTAGTCAGAGGACAGGCAAGCCGGGGAATGACCCCGATATAATAGCTTTGCCATTATACGGGGCAGGCAAAAGGTGGATTGGGGTCAGCCCTCGAAATCAGAAACTATCGTCCAATATTGACTACATTCCATTATCATCTATAATAACCTACTAGGTGTTTTTGATTATATTCTTTTAGTGTATAGTGCTTAGTGCCTAGTGTTTACTAAAAAAGCGCCTGTAGCTTTTACCCCGTGAAATTCTTTGCAATATTTCACAGGGCAGGTCGGATAGAGCGACGGACTTCGAATTCATTTTTACACTTTACGAAATCCATGAGAATGCGACGTATCAAAGCTTTGCGCGATTTTAGTTTATCTCGCCAGAAGAAAAAAACTACCAGATTCCGTACAATCCACGTAAGAAGTGGACCAACCTGTATCGAAGAATTGAGATGAACTGGACCAAATAAAAAAGGGGTTGGCAAAAATCTTTCAAATGCTAACTAGAAGGAAAATAAGATAACTAAAATTACTCCACCTTCAACCACTGGCTCTGGGAATGACTGCTAAACTCAGGTGCATACATACATTGAATTTCCGCAATGCCACTTTGGTATTTACCACGGTGTTGCACGCGTAGATCATATTCAAACACGTATGTACCTTTTGGCAGATAATCGATAAAGAAATGGGTTGCCGCATCCTTGGTTGACTGATAGTATCTCAAGCCGTCCTGATACCGATAGCGCGAGAGCACATCAACCGGTTCCAAACCACAACCACGCAGGTCTTTGAGGTGGACAAATTCCATATCTCGGTCTACTCTCAGAATGATCCTCACCGTGATAAGATCACCAACCTTGAGTGTACCTTTTAATGGTTCAATAAAGCGTCCCTGTTTTGTCTCACGGTTCACGAATATTTTTTTATCGATTTGCAGGTTAGTGGTGTGTGGGGTAACATTTTCTATTTCTTCAAAATACTGGAAAAAGGCACCACCCCAGGCAATACCAGCTTCCTGTTTACTGACCATAATATCAGAAAACTCTGGGAGTATATCACCACCCATATATACTTTTTCATAGAAGTTTGTGCCGGCTTCAATCTTTTCTGGGGTAATAGTGGTTTCACCCAGTTTTACCTCAACAAGTTCAGTGCTCGCAAGCCAATCAACACCTCTAAGAACAAGAGCATACACGACATCAGCGGTTGCCTTGGTAGTATGCCAGTGCTGAGTTTGTTTTTGCTTGAGAAGCCAGATCTTACACTCCTCAACCGAAACCGAATCATTGGCAATCTCGTCAAAAGCTTCGATCATCAGAGCTTGTGTTTCAATAGGTGCACGGTACCACCACCACGAGCGTTCATCCTCGCGCCAAAACATACCCAGTTCTTCATCGTGCACGCTGCGCTCTTTAATCGAGCCTATGATTTTGTGAGCAGTTTTTGATTTTTCAAAACGATGAAGGACGAGGGCAATATATGCTTGGCTCATACGTGAGTTCAGATCAAACCAGTGATTTTCCGCCTGCTTGAGATAATAGTTGACCGCTTCTTTGGTTTTCGGTGAAAATGAACGGTCTTTAAGAAAGAAACTTCGTCCATAAAGATAGAGGGCAATCTGATGAGATAAAGGATACATATTTTTGTGTTCATACATGAATCGTATCCAGTTATCAAGGTATTCTAATGACCGCAATGCAAGCGATATATCAACCGGGACACCGAGATGTCTCAGCCGACCAAAACCCGTGGTAATGTACAGGGTAATATAATGACTTGAGAGACCACCGGGAAACCAGGGCCAGCTACCATCGTTTAATTGCAATTTTTCTAATTTTTTCAAGGTATTTTTGAGATCATTCTGCAAGGTGTTTTTTTCGAACAACATGCCAATTTTTTGTTTTGCTTCGGTTTCGTGGTGTGCCTGTTTAACCCAGGGAGTTTCCCGCAGTGATACTGATTTAAGTTGTTCATTTTTTTCAAGATTGGATAGCAAGGCATCAGTACCCCGCCATTGTTCAAAGACTTCTTCTATTCGGGGATCAGAGTTCACGATATAACTGGCAAGGCTGTTCGCATAATACCGATTAAAGACCTGTTCTGAACAGCCGTAAGGATATTCAGACAAATAGGGCAATGCCTGGATTGCATACCAGCTGGGATTCGACACCATTTGTAGGGTGAAGCAGTAGGGGTCAAGGGTTATTGATGTCTCAATTTCCTTTAAACGATTAAATGTAAACTGTCTACTCTGTCCTCCTCGGACATGAAGAGGCTGTGTTTCTGTGATGAATATTCGGCTTGACAGCACGGGTAGAGCATCTGATTCGCCATCAGAGAGATGTTTACTTTTTGCTACCACCGTAAACTGAAGTGGATTGGTTCCTTTCGGTATATATAGTTTCCAGGCAAATGTCTCTGAACTGTGAGCATCTATATTAAATGCACAGACATTGGGATTGAGCCCGAGTGCTTCATTGACTGATTTTTCAGTTATCAAATCTTTAAAATCGAGCTGTACTCTACCAATCTGTGTACGATCAGACATATTCACAACCTTAGCAGTGAAGAATAATGTGTCACGCTCGCGTAGAAAACGGGGAGGATTGGACTGAACCATTAGATCTTTCTGGGTAACGGCAAATTCTGTGATCGCCCCGCTCTCACACTCTTTACCATGGGCAAACCCCATAAATTTCCATTTAGTCAGCACTTCAGAACTGGTAAATTCAAAACTTATTGTACCGTCTCTTTCCAGATAAAGATGGGGATAAAAGAATGCGGTTTCACTGAAGTCTTTACGGATTTTTATGTTTTTAAGCTCTGCTGCGGAGAATACCTCGACGCCACCCTGTAGGCTAATTACTTGATTTACTGTGGTGACTGGTAATCGATCAAGCGGAGGAGTACTTACTGCACGACCTGTTGAGGTTTCTGAAACAACGATTTCTGGTCGTTCAGCAACACAAGTGATCGCCTCCATTTGAATAACCGTTGGTTGTAATCTGAAATCAAGTGTCGTGGTATGTCCTTTTATGGCTTTCACTCCTGTATATGTATATGGATTGTAAGATATGTATGCTGCTGTGATAGTCCAGGTTCCTTCAGGCACATTAAGAATAACAAATTCGCCGTTTTCATCAGTTGCCGCACCTAGTTCAGTGCCTTCAATAAAGGCATCGGCACCAATGAGCGCTTCACCAGTTTCAGCATCTAAGATTCGGCCCTGTATTTTACCATAATTTCCTTTGAATTCCTTGTGTTTGCTGTATGTAACCATTGCTTTAGAAGGAAATCGATAATAGAAGAAATCTTTTACTATGTAGTTTGGGAAGCGAATAAATGTCCTTTTTGGTAGATAAACTGTAGTCCGTTGGTTTGGAAAACGCCAATACGAAAAACTATGAGCACGATTGATAAAAGAGGAATATCTGTGACTACGATAAATCTTAAAGAAACTAAATCCTGGCCATGTATGTTTGTAAAATTGATCCAGCGAATAATCGTACATTGCTGCAAGTAATTCTGCTGCTGCAATGAATTTTTTCTTACCTTTAATTTTTAACTTGATTTTTTCCTTGCTTCCGGGTTGCAGTTTATCACGGAATGTTTCCTTGGTGATAATAAGGTCTTTGTTGTCCCATGGCACTGAAACATTTATTCGCTCAAGGTAGGCCCGATTTTCCCGAACCTGGGTAAGATAAACAACAAACCCTCCACGGAATTTCTCAGTTACCCGGAATTGTAATACATGTTGAGTGTGACCTTTTTCAGTCCAGTATTGTTTGATGATTTTATGATCATGCTCTATCTCTACAAAACAGCGACCGGTTTCGTATCCTGTACCCCATAGAAGTTCAAAATTATCCCACACCTGGACTGTATTACTTTTTGTACTCACAATGAATGGTAATTTAAGACTGAAGTGCTTTTTATCCCAATCAGGGATCACCATGAATGGTAGCAAAGCCTTTACTTTTTTCCCGTATCCATCATAAGCATAGCACTCAGCGCGATAAAACCCGGTGGGTAAAGCGATGCTTACTGATTCTGGATTTTCATATTGAGTGGTGAGCCCTGCTTCATACACCTTTTTATCTTTCGGCCATTTGCGCCAGTCATCAGTAAAAGGTTCCTCTTCGGACTCATCAAGCTTTCTTTGAATCCCCAGTGGCTGATGTTTCCAGAGTTTCTCTGGTATCGGTCTTGGAGGTTCTTGTAATTTGTAAATATATATCTGTGCTGATGCGGGTAAATCCACGCCATCAAATGTTTGTGTGGTTACCTGTATTGAGAATTTTGTATTCTCCTGCATTTGGTCAGTGGTTGCTAATTTTATTTCCATGGCTGAATAACCGAGCACGATACGTCGATCAGCAGATATGGTTTCTCCATCAGGCGAAGTTACATCAGCATGTATGGTGAAACTGAAGCGCGGATCATCATCTGGCGAATAGTTGAGGTCTGGTTTAGCAAAAAAACTAATTGTAAAATTTCCTTGCTCATTAGTATGTATAGTTCCATGAGTAATGAGCTGGGTTTTTGCCGAATAGCGACTCCACCGGTAGGGATAATACCATGACCACCAATAAGGAAAAGAAGTATTTCTTTGAACGCGATAGGTAACTAGAGCATTGTTAATTGGCGCACCAGTATAGGCAATGGCCTTGCCAGTAACTTCGACATTATCATTTAGCTTTGAAGCTTTTTCTGGGGCATCAATTTCTACAGTAAACTTGGGTCGCTTATATTCTTCGACATGAAAATCAACCCTGCCTTGTGGATTTCTTACCTGTATGTTATACCTTCCTGTCAGACGATCAGCAGGGATAGTGAAATGACCACTGAAACTTCCGAAATCATTAGTCATAAAAGATGCTGTAGTAATCTGCTGATAGTTTTTGTCAAAGAACTGAACCACAACATCTTGATTTGGCATAATCCGATAATCTTTTTCCTCATGATCCATAAAAACGCATATACCCTTAAAATAAAGAGTTTGCCCAGGTCGATACAGCGAACGGTCCGTGAATAGGAAGGTTTTTGTTTGACTTTTTGTTTTGTATGAACGATATGAATGAATGCTTTGAGAATTGAAAAGCTCCTCACTACCTTTTTGTATATATAAATATCTTCCTTCATACCAGTGATAATAATTACGTTGATGGGGACAATCAAAGGAAAAATATCCATTAAGATCAGTGTAAGTCGAATCACCAAATTCGTATTGACCTTTTCTCCCAACAATCTGGGTCACATTTACACTCTCAATTGGCTCCCCCGTTATTGCATCGAGGACAAATCCATCAATAATTTCATTACCACTGCGCTGAACAATTGTCATGGAACTCACCCAGAACCAGGTATGTGTAAGCATCGACGATTTACTGAAATCTTCCTCCCAACTCGCTATGATTCGATAATAGCCTGGCTGCAATTCGGGTAGATCTGTTTCAATAACGTTATACTTCAAATCCGGTGTTGCAGGAAGTTCTTTTTTCCACTCTTTATAAGGAGTCTGTGTGATAAGTTCTTTCAACACCAGCGTATCAATTTCATTAGGACGTCTATTTTTCTGTTTCATAAATCGATCCCAATTGTCAGGATAAATACGAAAATAAACAGTGGTAAAATTTTTGTACGTAATATTCATTGTTGATGGTTGTGGCGGAATGCATTGTTCGCAATCAATCTTGACGGATTTTTCCACGAGTTCTTCCATTAATGCTTTGCATGCAGTTCCACCAAAGGACTCAGGTAATTTCTTATATCCTTGTTCTGCAATTTCATATGCTTTGACATATTCAAGCTTACCCTTCCATGCTCTTGCAAGACAAAAAGCAATTAGACTAAAAAGCTCGGTGTCCACATATTGATCATAAAGCTCGGTGAGGCGCTGAATAAATATCTCATTTTTATTGTCGCCAAAAGAAACATTTTTAATATAATTCAGACGGTGTATTTCTAAATCAATGAGTGCATCATAATTATTATTTTCCAAATGAAAGGCGAGTAGTGTTTGATATATTTTGACCGCTTTATACATGGATGAAGCAGTATCTTTAGTATCCGGTGTGTAGAGAATAAAGGCATTGGTGGGACCAAAAGCATCAGATTGGGCATCGATTTCAAAGGCGTCTTCGGGACGAGCCGCAACTTGTTCTGCACAGGTGTAGAAATGAAGTGCTTCATGTGCAATAAAATCAAGGAGTGTTGGACGGTAATCCACAGGTGTATTTCCCGGTTCCAGGAAATCCAGGTATTTATCAACCGGCAGCGTACCAAGCACTACCTGATGCTCAAGCAGATCCTGGTACAGTGAATCAATGACTCCAAATAGTTTTCTTAAATCCCAGGTGGTAAAATCTTCTTCTCTTAAATCGATGGTCTGCGTACGGTTCATGAATCGATATTTGTTGCGTTTAAAATAGTGCCAGTACCAGTGTGCGAGAACTGCCTGCAGTAGAAATTTACTTTCTTTATCTGCGGATATTAGTTCCTGTTGTAGTCGCTTAATTTTTTCTTCAGGTTTATTCCCCTGAATCGTAGCTTCAAGTAGTATTTTTTCAGTGAGCGCAGTCATCCATTCGCCGTAGTTGTGTTCCTTTTTAGCGATTTCAATTATTCTATCGAGATATGGGATTGCAGTTCGCGGTAGACCATCACTTATTGCTTGATCGAATTTTTCCCAGTACTTCTCAGTGGAAGCGAAAAGAGTGTGTACACTGATAACAACGAATATCAAAATTGAAATAGATAATCTAAAATACCTTATGTTACCTCCTTAATTTAGGAATATGGCATATATATAACGTGCTTAAATAGATACGACATATATCTCTTTCTCTACGTTTCATTCCATATACCCAGTCAATTATAATATAATGTTGGTTAATGTCAAGGCAGACTACTCTGAAAACATTTAGTGCCCTGAATATTGTAAAAGCACAAATTAAATAACCCAAGGATTAATAAGCTAGCACCACGGACGGCAAGTCCATCGGGTTATCGTTGTTGACAATACTCTTTTGCAAGATATAATATACTGAAAGTTGGACCAAAAGTGGACCAACTTTGCTGTGGGAAGATGGGTGTCGCCGCAAAGTGTTGTGCCACAATGCGCCTGTAGCTCAACCGGATAGAGCGACGGACTTCGAATCCGTAGGCTGGGGGTTCAAATCCCTTCAGGCGCG
>JAUWCU010000007.1 GCA_030609135.1 Candidatus Stahliibacteriota bacterium
GCCTGAAAACAAAAAGTCCCTTTAGTATATTAATAATAATGAAAATTACGTAATTGTCAAGCCCCTTTTTGCTTGAAAAAGTCTTTATAAATCGAGGCAAAAACGTGATAAAAATGAATCTTGCTGGCATTTCAGTAAAACTGAATTCGGATCCTTTCAAAATTGCCTTAATTCATTCCTTAAAATGGACAAGATTTCGTTATTTTCCGGGTTGACTTTGGCTGCTGCCTTGAGTGCACTGATTGATCGTTTAATATCGCCTTGGTTTTTATATACAAGACTACTTAAGAACAGCCTTTGACCTTTGAGGTATCGGCTCATCTTGTCGAGGTCATCAATATCAGCAAAGGTGTTTGTTATATCACTTCTGCATCTTAGCAGCTCAATCAAATTGATATGCCAGTTTTCTCGGCGCAGGCTGTGCGGTGTAAAAAACTCCAGAACCGGACGGTCGTCAGTATTGATTCCGGCATCTTTTGTAAAGTGATGTACGGCATTTTCATCGAGGATTAAAGACGTGGCAATTAAGTATGGATCGTCAAGGATGTCATCCGCCAACTCAGCCAATTGATCGGTGAATTGAGCAAAGTCAAGCTGAATAGGTTCATTATGTCCAAGCAGAATACCGTGGGAATGCGCGAGCCAAACTGAGGTGTGTGGAAAGACCGACGAGAAAGTTCTTATGAGGGTTCTGAATTCAGGGAGGGACAGCTTGTGCAAAGGTAGGTATTGACAGATAACACCCCCCGGGTTTAAGAGTCGTTTGCAGCTCACGAAGTATTCTTTTGTATACAAATTGTTGCAGCCCAAGGTTGGATGAGTTGGGTCGCATGAGATGATGTCATACTTCTTATTAGTCAGGAGAACGTAGTGTCTACCGTCATTGCTGATAAACTTGACCCGGGGGTCATTAAAGACGTTCTTATTGAAACGACTGAAGAACTTCGCGGCAGTCTTGACACCTGGACAGATTTCAACGCAGTCGATACTGGTGACATCGTGTTCAGCCACGGCTGATGAAGTAATGCCGATGCCAAAACCGACAACCAATACTGTATCGGCATCCGGGTTGACGAAGAATGGTAAATGGCCTAATAGCCTGACGACTTTCAAGGCATCATAAGTAGTACCGCAGACCGCACTATTGTTTATGTAACAAGCCCTAATGCCAGTGAGCCGATCCTCGTTGACAATAACTGTACCCTGGGTCGTTTCTTTATAAAAAAGAATTTTATCGGCACGCATCTTGCTTCGGAACATCGAAGGTGGCAGTACCATGTGCTTGCTGAAACCAGACCAGGCAAGAACCAGAACGATAATGAGTACACAGGATACAGTTACTGCAAAACGCATTTTTTTCTTTGATACAAAAACAGCAAAAAGAACCAACCCTATACTCAGGTTGATAAAAGCAATGCAGACAACACTTTTGACGATCCCCAATAAAGGTATTAGAAGGAAACCAGCGATTAAAGAACCGATAATAGAACCCATAGTATTTGTGAAAAAGACTTTGCCTACATTCCTACCTAAAGTCTGCAGATTTTGTGTGAGTAGTTTGCACAGAAGTGGAAAACTGATACCCATGCAAAGGGTCGGGATAAACGCAATGACAAAAGAAAGAAGTAGACCAGGAAGGATCAGGCGCAGTACTGGCACTTGTAAGGCACCTCTGATCGAAAAAAGCAAACCAGGTAGATCATTGAGCAGGCATGCGCCTAATATAACATATAGACCGATGATTGTTTGACAGATGGCGAGTACCGGGATCAGGTTTTTTTTCGTATGGAAAAATCTCGCAAAAAGCATGCTGCCAAGTGCGATTCCGAAGAGAAAGACAATGAGGATACTGGTGAAGCTATAGGTCGAATTAGCAAGGAAGATATACAGGGCTCGGGTCCAGAGTATTTCATGGGCTAATCCACAGAAACCAACAAGCCCAGGGATCACCAGTAGATTATTGCGCATTGATTGCCGAAGAGGAGTTTCTGTAATGTTTTTATTTGGTGCTGTCGTTTTTGTTTTGCGCGTGAACCATAGACGTGAAAAAAGACCTAACAAAAAATTGATCGCCACTGCAAACATGATACTTAAGGTCTGACCAAAATTTGCGATTAGGTAAAAACCAGCTACAAGGGCACCGAGTACACTACCCAGAGTATTTATTGCATATACCCACCCAACCCCTTTGCCAATTCTATCCTGATTATGCACAAATGCTCTGATCAGAATTGGCAAGGTGCCACCCATTAGCAAGGTAGGTATGAGCATGAACAAAGAAGAAATCAGTATGATAAGCAATGTTGAAACCGAGTTGCCTCTTGATATCAGATAGAGTATTCTATGAAATGTCGGTAGTTTTCCAAAGACAAAGAAAGCAACCAACGAGGAAATACTTATTCCAAATTGCAAGACACTAAAGAGTTTTAGGACGTGAATGGTTTTGTCGACTTTTTTACCAAAAATCATACTGCCGAAGCCGAGTCCGGCCATGAATACGGCGACTACGATCGTGGTGCCTATTACTGTGCCGCCAAAAGTTAAAGCAAGCTGTCGAGCCCAGATTATTTCATAAACAAGAGCAGAAAAACCAGATAGAAAACATAGGATTAATAGCATTGCCTTATTTTTAAGCAATTTCTTTTCTTGTGTTTAAAATGTAATCATATTACTCCGAACATATAATAGTTTCAATTATGTTGTGGAACCTGTCATTCCGAACTTGTTTCGGAATCTCAATAAAGTGAGACTCTGAAATAAATTCAGAGTGACAATAGTGTAACATGCTAACGAAATCCACTGAAACTATTATATGTTTTCCTTAGTAATAGCCTTATACTGCCTTCTTCTCCCATGTGCCTCCTTCTTGTTTAGTATCTTATATCAAAATCATCAAATCCAGAGTCAGTATTATCCCACTTTACATTGATACCTGTAACATGAGCAGAGGGAGGACCGATCTTCAATCGCTTGATGAATTCATTCAACATGCCTTTATCACCCTCGGCAATAACCTCAACATTGCCATCAGGAAGATTACGGCAATAACCTCTAATATTGTATTGCTTTGCCATATTGACAGTGAAAAATCGATAGTTAACACCCTGGACTATACCCTGGACAATTATTTCGGCCCTCATGTTAAAAGTTCCTCGAAGATTATTTTTACTGCCTGCGCTGCACTACTTGCTTTTTTAATAGGTGCATCAATGTCCCAGGTATTGATGCCAATGACCGGGACATTAAACATTAGACAGTATGCTATTTCAGAGAGCGTACCATATTTTCCGTTGATCGCTACGGCACAATCGCAGGTTCGGGCGATAATTATGTTTCTTGCCTCGCTCATACCAGTAACAATCGGTATATCAATATAAGGATTGGCATGTGCTTTATTGTCAGTTGGCAGAATTCCAATAACCAGACCATTGGCGCTCTTTGCCCCTCTTGAAGCCGCATTCATGACGCCGCCCATGCCGCCGGTGATAAGCACGGCTCCTTTTTGAGCAATCAAAGAACCAACCTCTTCAGCGATTTTTAGACTTTTCTCGTCAGGCTCTGAACCACCAATGACCGCTATTATTTTTTTATCTGTTTTTCTCCGATTCACCTCTTCTCCCCTGCTCCGTTTCTAATAATCGGGGCGGTGGGATTTGAACCCACGACCTCATGGTCCCGAACCATGCGCGCTAAACCGCTGCGCTACGCCCCGGTTATTTATTCCACCCTCCTTTACCTACTAAAGGGACGAATGCACAACCAAAAAATTCTTTGCGATAAATACGTCCCTTATGTTTTTCTACAAAATTAAGCGTTTGGCAAGCCTCATTACCAACTGGGATGACCATTCGACCGTTATTCGCGAGCTGCTCGATCAATGCATCTGGTATTTCTGGAGCGCCAGCAGTAACGATGATGCCATTATACGGCGCGAACTCAGGCCATCCTAAGGTTCCATCTCTGACAATCAGGTTGATATTACTAAAACCCAATTGTTTGAGCGTCAGTCGTGCTTTCCTGGTCAGTTCAGAAATTCGTTCCACTGAGTAGACTTTTGAGCACAAAAGTGCCAATATTGCTGTTTGATAGCCTGAACCTGTGCCGATTTCGAGAACCTTTTCATCACCTTTTAATTCAAGTAATTCAGTCATAGAAGCAACCATATAGGGTTGAGATATGGTCTGGTTCTGCCCGATAGGTAAGGGATAATCGTTATATGCCTGATGATAGTATGTATTTTCGATGAATAGATGTCGGGGAACCTTCTTCATTGCTTGAATAACCCTTGTGTTTTCAACACCACGCGCCACAATTTGTTCTTTTACCATACGTTCTCGCTCGTGCTTCCATTCACTGACCTCGATCACTATATAAGGATATTTAAAATGGTTGAAAAGTCAATAATGGAGAATGTATAGGATAGTCCCGCACTTTCGAAGAAAGATGCGGGATCCTCGTCTTTGCGACCGAATGAGAAATTCGGGCAAAGACGGAACAGTGGTTATATTTTTGCAAATATTGATAAATCCAAATTCTGGAAGCAGGAATCCTGCTCAGCTACATCTTTGAGGAAATTCATTTCATCTTCACCGGGCTTTTTTCTCTCAATAATTTTTGCTAAATACATGAAGTTCTCAAAATGACGACTAAAGCGCAGTTCTGCGTAATCGCGTGCACTCCACGTGGATATGAGGAACTGCCAGTCAGAGGACTGCAAGAGCAAGAGTTCACGACCGAGTTGCTTGAGCAAAGTTAATTTGTTTTTGTCTTGCGTATTTGAGAAGCGGTCATAGAGAGCATAGAATTTATCCTCAGCTTGATAGATTCTTTTCCATGTCCAATCAGTCCATTTGTTCAGCCAGATATAATGAAAACCTCCTTCTCCCCATGAACCTTCAGGTAAAGATATGATTTTTTCAGGGTCATATTCTTTAAGGAGCATATTACCAGTACTCAGTTCAATCTCAGGGTCCTGTTCAACTGCCTTAAGGATATGATACAACCAGCGAGGGCCCTCAAACCACCAGTGTCCGAATAGTTCGGTATCAAACGGCGTACATATCAGAGCCGGTTTATTGGTTTTTTCATAATATTGATTTGACAACTCTTTTATCAAGGACAGAAAGTGCTGGGCATGTTCTTTTATTTTGTTTTCAACGATATCTGGATCATAATTTTGCTTCATTGCCAAATCAACCTTAGGATCAGTGACGCGCCAGTATCTTAAACCACTGGGAAATTTCTTTTTGTGAAAATCAAGATACAATGATTCCCCAGGATACCCGGCTTCACCGCTCCAGACCTGGAGTGCGGTTTGAGGATCGCGGGTAAATATAGCGACGGGCTTAAATTGAGGGTTTGAGCAAACCAAGTAAACCTCATAAGGGGTTTTGTCAAAATCTTCTTTGATTTCAACAAAGCCCTTTTCAAAGTGCTGCCAAAGATTTGCCAGGGCTTTGAACCTTGCTAAATAAGCACCGATTGCCTTACCGCCTTTTAAAAGATGAGTGTCAACAATAAAATAATCAATATTGTTTTTGCTTAAAAATTCATCGATACCCTGTCGCGCATAGGCATTCTTGTCCGCGCCAATAACCGGCGCCCATTCATAAGCCGGTCGGTAAGCACATTCTGGCAGCCAGATACCGCTCGGTGGTTTATTGAAATTCTTATTGTAAGTCTGCACCCCGAGTTTGATCTGGGCATTAACTGAACGGTCGTATTTGAGCAGGGGTAAATAACCATGGGTTGCAGCTGAAGTAATGATTTCAATGCAGCCTTGGTTTTGCAGGCGGCTGAACGCATTAATCAAATTCCTTTTGAATTTAACAACGAAATCGTGTTCAATACTCAAATAAAAATCACGCCACATCTTTGCCACGGACAGAAATTGCTTTTGACCCTTACGCCCGAATTCGGTAATATCATTTTCAGCCGCTTCAATCTTGTGTTTTAAATAAAATTCGAACTCGTTGTGAAAATGGTGCGACTTTAACTGTTCCTGTAAAATCGGTGTGATACCGATATTAATACGGGGAGAGTAGCCTTGTTCGACTAAGCTGTTTAACTGATTTAAGATCGGGATATAGGATTCAGCAGCTGCCTCGCTCAACCAATCTGTGCCATGTGGCCACCGGCCATGGCCTAAGACCCAGGGCAGGTGGGAATGTAAGGTGAAAGATAAATACGCCCTGGTCATTTGTTATTCTATATATATATTGCCAACGGTCAATACCAATTGCTGATACTCCTTCTTCCTGGGGTGGAATTGGGGTCAAATCTCAACAGGTTGACCGAGAATTAGGAGTAGGACGTTTACGCCTGTATTTTGAGAGTGCAATGTCTTCTGACATTGCATGCAACGAGGGGTCTCGTTGCACTCCATATTTAACGAACCCCGTCGTATTTTGAAGTTTTGAGGTTACGAGGTTCAGAACATCTGCTCTTCTTAACTTCATAAGTTCATCTTTTTCCAGTTAACTAAAGGCCTGCCTGTGCGTTCGCACGCAGACAGGCTCTACTCCTACAAATTTCGACATTCTCGGTCACTCTGTCTAACCTTGACATCATGCATTGTATTGTTATAATGATTTTAGGGGAGGATTTATGTTGTTTTTAACATACTTATTTTTTTTATCGGCGCCGGTCATTGAATTGTACTGTTTTGACGATGATTACATAGAGCTCTGGTATCAGATACCGATAAGTTCGGTATTATCAAAAGCTGAGCAGGAAACATTACGGTTAGGTGATTCAGTTTTTGTATCATTCAAATATCAATTTAATATCTATGATGTGTCAAATAGTGACTCAGCACACATTGAAGGAACAAAAGGAAGCTATATTAATGCTGAGCAAGAAGACAAGTCCTTGATTGATTATATTTCTGCATCTTTGTATGCTGGTGATTTCCACTATTCGTTTTCCATGAATAATAGTGAATACGATACTTCCTTCATTGACACTTTTAAAATCCTGCCAGATACGATTACTTTATGGAATAGTGATATAGTATTTGGTAGAAAACCAGATAGAGATGATATTCTTTTTCATAATTTTTCTCTCATTCCCGTAGTCCATTCTACTTTTTCTGATCAAGATACTCTGCTCGTATATCTGGAGCTCTATGGTTTAGTTCCGGACAGTCTCTATTATCAAGTAGAGTATCAGGTTATTGATAGTCTTGAGCATACCGTGTTCGCAAAGAGCGTGCAACGCTTGAAATATGATTATTCCCAGGTTGATACGGTAGGTATATTGCTGGCTGATTTTATCGAAGGCACGTACTGCTATAGAATCACAGTTCAGGACCCAGCATCTGGTGGATCGTTTTCATCGACTAAGAAGTTTCACGTTGAATATCTATATGATGAAACATCCCTAATGCCGTTTTACTGGGATATTCAGTATTTGGTTAGCATTGGTGATTATGAAAGTTTCAGTCGCCTCAGCCAGTTTGAAAAAAGAGGTTATCTCAAGAAATTCTGGTCAAAGAATGACTACTGGTTGTTCGAAAGAAGACTCTTTGAGGCGGATGATAAATTTTCAACGCACACTCTACAGGGCAGGGATTCAGAAAGAGGGAAATATTATATCAGAAATGGACCGCCCGATAAAATTGAGGATAAACCAATGACTAGTTGGGGTAGACCGTTTGAGATATGGTGTTACTACACAAGGGGTTACCGTGTAGTGTTTTGTGATAAGATGAGTAATGGTAATCCTGAAGTCGTGAAAATCTTCAGACCGGGTGACGATATTGATGATGAGCAGTGGTTGTATGATATAGCGCCGGGAACATACAAAATCGAGACAAAGACACTATTGGAGGAAGAACTTGAAGAAGAATAGAATAGTAAAAACAGCGGCAATCATTTTTGCACTTCTTATTATCTACTGTACTGCAGTAAACATATTTGCTGCACGCTACTACCGCCTGCTTGAATTTGAAAGAAAGATATTCCTTGGTTTGGAAGGGATCGATACTCTGGCAGCAGAAGAATATATTAATTTACCATCAGCATCTGAGCGCGGAAAATACTATAACGCATTTTGGGAAGACAAAGAAGTTGCAGACCGCGAGCAATTTGAAGAGAGGATAGAGTATGCCTTTCGCCAATATGGCAAGCATTCGCCAATAAGTGATGAGCGTATACAGATATTTGTTAAATACGGTGAACCTTCAAAGAGAGAAGAAATCTGGCCCCAAAAGAAAATTGCCTTGAAAGTCAAAGAATCAGTGAAGCCTGCTGAAATATGGACATATAAACGAGAAGGTTTAATTTTTGATTTTGTCAGGTATGCGCGCGCCTATAAGATGATTGCCCGGTCAGAATTCGGCGAGCATGTGAAAGTACCTCATTTGAAAGAAGTGCATCAGGATAGCTTTATAGAAGTTGAATCGACATCGTTACTCGAGTTTGCTATGACTACCGGGAGATTTCGACAAAAGAAAAATCTTACCCGTCTTGAAGTATATTTATCCGTATTGGTTAATGACACAACCGGGATTTCTTTTTCAAGACAGGTGAAGGTGTTTGATAACCAGGATAATATCGTTAAAGAAAAGAATAGTATTCTAATCCCCGTAGACAGTGACCATGGGGTTTTCTTTGATGAGGTTAATTTCTGGCTCGATCCGGCAGAGTATCGGCTGGAAATTATAATGAGCGACATCAGTAACCGAACCGTAGGTAAGAAAACACTTCGGGTCAACCTGCTTGATTATCAGGATGATGCCAAAGAGATTAGTGATCTGGTTCCGATGTGGTTGATCGATAACACTTTTTCGCACGAAAAATTCAACAAACCAGTGGGCCGGGTCATCCCGATGACCCAACCAGTATTATTGATCCACACCCCTTTTTACTTCTACGCCGAGGTCTATAACCTCGAAACCAAGAATGGTATGCATCAATTGAAGATGACTTATGAAGTCATCAATAAAGCGAAGATGAAAAGAGAAATTGTCGATGTTGTGATCAAAGACCAAATAGAGGCGGGCGATGTCGCCTATTTAGCAGCGCTATATCACCCTATGGATCTTGAACCCGGTTTTTATATTATTACTTTACGGACCGTGGATTTACCAAGTGGTAAAGAACGGACTGCGGTCTGTGAATTTGAACTACAACCAATAGAATAGCAAACCCCATTTTCCATTATAATACGCCGGGGGTTGAAATTGTCAATAATATTGACATAAGAGGTAAAATAAATAGAATTATATATGAACACAGGACTCTTTGTTCAACTACTCTTTGCCGTATTTTCTCTGGGTGTTCTTATAATTCTCATTGTCGCTTTGTCCAAAACGAAGAAAAAGACGAGAGTACTGAATAGCGTTGAAATTCTTGCTGATGAGCTGGACCGGCATAAAAAGGAGAATCTTCGTCTACGCGAAGAACTCAGGCGGATAGCTTCAGTGGATAACTTATTCTTTGCCTCTATGATAAGGCTTACTTCAAGACTTGATCCAGAAGACATTGCCAAAGAAATCAAGGACTTGTTGATCAATTGCCTTGATCCAAATGGAACGGCTGTTTTCCTTGCTGATCAGCGAAATAAAAGGCTTACTGTTGTTGCGCACCATGGGCTCAATGACAATTGGTTGCCCAAACTCGTCTATGAACTGGATAATAAAAATAGAATGGGTAAGGTGGGTGTCAGTTTCAATGAAAAACATACCATTACCAGACATGAATTTGCCATACTGGGTTTGACCGAACCCTTCCCTGTATTCGAACCTGACATCTGTTACCCTATTTTCTTTCAAAAGAAAAGGTTTGGAGTTATTGCCATTATTCGTAAGAAGGATATGGATGAACGCGAGAAGAACCTATTAGGTGTTGTTGCGAGTATTGCTGGTGTTGCGCTCAACAATACCAGGAGTTTTGCAGATATTACATCTACCGCACATACTGATCCACTGACAAAAATATACAATATCGGATACTTCAAGGAATTAATGATCAGCGAATTGGAACGTTCCAAGAGATTCCAACACCATCTTTCAGTATCCATTATCGACCTTGATAAATTTAAAGATTACAACGATACATATGGACACCAGGCTGGAGACCACCTTTTAATCCAATTAGCTCGGATTTTCGAAAAACATTTTTCAAAAACCGATACCGTTGCTCGGTACGGTGGTGATGAATTCATTGTTATGTGCCCTGAAATAAAAAAACAGGAAGCCGCCAGAATTATTAAAAACCTACTCCGTGATCTTGAGATGTATGATTTCACCCGTGGCACCAAGGAAGTCAAGGTAACTTTCTCGGCAGGTGTTTCTTCTTATCCAGATGATGCTACATCAACTGTAGAGCTCATCAGGTTAGCGGATGCTGCGCTCTATGAGGCAAAGGGAGCAGGTCGCAATACAGTCAAGGTATACCGTCCAAAGATTGAGAAGATTTAGTTATTAGACCCAACCCGAATTAGCAGATTGATGCACAGTATTATCGAGAAAATTATTCAGACGGTAAGCGACTTAAACGCTAAGCAAATCAGTCTAATGGAAGTCTGCGGTACTCATACAATGTCAATTGCCCGTTCTGGCATTAGAGCAATGATGCCCGAGCAATTGAGATTATTATCGGGCCCTGGTTGTCCAGTTTGTGTTACTGCTCAAGATACCATCGATTACGCCGTGGCGCTTGCCCAAGAGAAGAACATTATTATCGTAACTTTCGGCGATATGGTGCGCGTACCTGGTACCGTATCGAGCTTAGAACCTTATGCGCCAAAAGTTGTCTATTCACCCTTAGATGCCCTAAGTATTGCCGAAGCCAATAAGAACAAGGATATTGTCTTTATCGGCATTGGTTTTGAAGCCACGTCGCCAACAATTGCCGCGACTGTCCTGGCGGCTGAAACAAAAGGGATCAGTAACTTTTATGTTTTGCCGGCTTTTAAACTCATACCACCAGCCTTGGATTTCATTGCCCGCTCACCGCGCATAAATGTTCAGGGGTTTATTTTGCCAGGCCACGTGTCCGCGATAATCGGTACTAAACCTTATGAGTTTTTATCCAGACAGTACCACATGCCTGGTTGTGTCACCGGGTTTGAACCGATCGATATCCTGCGCGGCATTCTGAATCTCGCAAAGCAATTGGCAAATAAAAAGGCAGACATTACTATTGAATATAGCAAGGTTGTTAAACCGGAAGGCAACCAGAAGGCACTCGAGATATTATATACAGTTTGCGAACCATCCGATGCAAACTGGCGCGGTATTGGTTTGATTGAAAAATCAGGGCTGGTTTTTAAGGAACAATATCGCAAGTATGATGCATTGAAAAAATTTTCTGTAGAGGTGCCGAAATCGGTCATTCCCAGAGGGTGTATTTGCGGCAAAGTTCTGCTCGGGATAAGTCTGCCAGTCAAGTGCAAATTGTTTGGCAAGAAATGTACTCCATTAACCCCGGTTGGCCCCTGCATGGTGTCATCTGAAGGCTCCTGTGCCGCTTACTACAAATATGGATATGGTTTAGAGGGCTTAAAGAGGGCGAAGAGAGGGCTCAAAAAGGGCGGAGAAAGAGCTAAAACAAGGGTAAAAAGGGGAGAAAGAGGGGTAAACAAGGGATAATAGATAAGTGATGAAAAAGATTACAAAAGAATTGATTGAAGAATTTTATAATCTACTCTCGCCTTGTCGAATCTGTCCACGCGCATGCAAGGTTAAAAGGCTGGAACGCGAAATCGGTAATTGCAGTGCCGGGATAAAAGTTAAGACTTCATCATTTCATCAACATTTTGGCGAAGAGCCGCCGCTTGTAGGGAAACATGGTTCTGGAACAATTTTTTTCACGAATTGCAATTTGCATTGCGTATTTTGCCAAAATTATCAAATTAGTCAACTCGGCATGGGTCAAAAGACAACACTGGAAGAGCTTAGCGAAATGATGCTCAAGTTACAGAATCTGGGTTGCCACAACATAAATTTTGTGACACCGACGCCATGGGTGCCGCAGATTGTGAAGGCGCTGGCGATTGCACAAGACAAGGGATTGAACATCCCCATTGTCTATAATTGCGGTGGTTATGAATCTCTTGAAACCCTTAAGTTGCTTGAAGGGGTCATTGATATCTATATGCCTGATATTAAGTATGCTGATAACCAACATGCTGAAAAATATTCAATAGTGCCGGATTACTGGGATGTTGTCAGACCGGCACTGAAAGAAATGTACCGACAGGTAGGTGATTTGAAAGTGGAAAATGGTATTGCCCAGCGAGGTCTTTTGATAAGACATCTTGTGTTGCCCAACAATATTGCCGGCAGCAGGAGATGCTTTGAGTTCATCAGTCAACACCTTTCAGTTCATACTGTTGTGAATGTCATGGCGCAGTACTATCCAACCTATAAAGTCAATCAGTTTCCTGACATAAATCGGCGCATTACTACCAAAGAATACAGACACGCTTTGATCGAATTAGAAAGATGCGGACTTGATGAGGGTTTCAGACAAACCATAGATACGATATTCAGAGTTAATGTGCCTGAATGGACTGATGATCTCAGTTCAGAATAAGAGCATCATATCACCAAAAAACAACTGGATTATGAAACATAATCCAATAAATCCATAGAGTTGCCTATATCTTTTAACAAAACAGTGCACGTCTGAAGAGCCCATACTGGATTTCAAACATTTGTAGAAGATGACAAAATAAATCGGGTAGGTTATCAAAAGTACAATGTATAAGTATTGCGGGATGGTTTTTGTAAGCGAAAGAAAGATGAAATATATACAGGAAAGTGTGTAGAAAATAAAACCGATGATAAAGATATTTTTCTTACCAAATCTTACTGCATTAGTTCTGATATTTGCTCTCTTGTCAGAATCACAATCGCCTGCTTCATGAAAATGCTGTCCAGTGATACCTAATAAGCCAAAATACATTCCAATTAACAGTCCTTGTGAAATACTCGGCGAAAAGACCAGCCAGCCGAGTAAGAAATCATTTACCGAGACAATAAAGAGAATCACAAAAGAAGCTATTGGTACATTCTTTAAGAGTATTTTTGGATGCACATATAATATCCCCATGATAATATCAAAGAAGATAATAATAAGAAACTTCATATCCAGCATTGCATATAGGACAACGCTGATCCCAGCAAAGACAATCGAAAGAATCAGGAACTCGCGGTGAGATACGTGACCGGCAAGGAGCGGGGTTTTTGCCTTTGACCCATCCAACTTATCAAAACCATATCCGCCCCATTCATTGAATGCGTAACCGTGTGCCCACAAAAGAAAAAAGGCGAAGAAAGCATGTAGTATTTTGAAACCCGTGACCAGATTTAATTCTGGTAGAGCGATAAGGATTGCAATAACTGGTGCACCCGTGCGTACCGCGATTTCAAACCAGCGTATTGATTTGATATAATATCTCAATCGCTCCATAGAAAACTATCTAAAATATCCCTGATTTGCCTAAATCAACGATTTTTTCATCATAGATTCTGAAATACTCGGTTGATCTGTCGTGCCGCCATGCACCCGGTTTCAGGATGCGGTAGACCCTATAATGCGGGTTTGAGTATATCAGTTCAAAATGGTCCAGGTCCCCCGGTTGAAAATGTAATTTATAAGCAACACAGTCTTTATTTATAGTCAGATTGTGAGTACGGTATCTAATAGATTCAGAACCGCGCGCTAACACCATGTCAGCCTGATAGACAAAATAATCCGCGCCATAAGTCATGCAGAATTTATAGAACTCAGCTTCAGGCTCGAAGAGTTTATGTTCAAATAGCTTGACTTTCGTGGTCATATTCTTGGCTTCAAATTTAGGATGGAGTATTATTGACCGCTCTGTATAGTTGATTATTGATGGTCCGTAGGCAAAACTGGTCAACACGACCGCGTCTTCTGGAGTTAGATTTCTGATATACTTAATAATCCCAAGTAGATAATTATGCTTTGGGCCAAGTATTTTTAGTGGTTGGTTAAAAAGGAGAAAAGCATTGATACATAAACACAATATAAGGACAAGACGAATACCCTTTTTTGGAAATCGGAACACGTAGGCAGCTTGCAATGACAAAAACCAGATGAGAAAAGCATCTAACCTAATCAGCAAAAGATACAAGGGAAGAAATGCTGCAGTAAAGAAAAGAAAAAGCCCGTCGCATGTATTTATTGTTTTCTTGAAAAGTTTTCTTATATTTATGACGGTTCCGGCGAAGCCAACAATTAAAAGCGTACCGATAAAAATGGCGATTTCTTTGACCGAGGGGCTTGTAAAAGGTGAAACCCACATGACGAGAGTTTCCCAGGAGAGCTTTGCCGGATCATCAGGTCTTATGCCGAGATGCTTGATTTTTTCAAGCATGAGACCATAGACAAAACTGTATTCCGGGATTCTTGTGGTCGCAACAAGTATTGTCACCAAGATTGATATGCCGACAACCAGGAATAGCGATATTCTTTTCAGTAAAACATTTTTTTCCGGGATTAACATACTGAGAATAACGCCGTAAGACATGAGCATGGAAAAAGAAAACAAGAAACCGGCTGTTTGGAGTACTGGAACGAGCAAGCCGGCTAAGATGCTCATGCCCGCGATTACGCAAAATGGTTTTATATCTGTTGCCGGTACAAAAAATGCGATGGTAATAATGAACAATACGAATAGCGCATAGTAAAACTGGGTAAGGTGCCATGAACTCAGTGCGACAAACAAGAACGCACCTGATAAAGCTGCATATGAATACTTCACAGTTTTGCTTGTCTTCACGGCACGTGCGAAGAAATATAAGTGGGTGAAAATTAACGGCAGCGCAAAATCTTGCAATTCAAAAGCGGGTGCGGTTACTGTGATATAGACTGCCGGCGTTAAGGCATAGAACATACATCCTAACAAACTCGAATTTTTACTTTTAGTTAATAGATATATTGACAGATAAAGAGGTATGATTGATAAAGAAGACCAGATTGAAATAAAGATAATAAGATAAAGGTGAAACGGCACAGTTTTTGGGACAAACAACCGATAGATATAACCCGAAGTAATCTCCAGGAGAACAGTTAGCCGACCTTGATATGCCAAGCCTTCAGGACATTGAGCTTTTTTGTCTGATATTGGCAGCCTGCCATTGGTTGCTATTAATCTGGCACTTCTTTGCTGGAGCGCTGATTCGGTCCAAAAGAACCCGGTATCGTCTTTCAGGTTGAAATTTTGACTACGGTAAACAGTCTGTATTTTAAACCCTACCATAAAAAGAAAAATAAGTGCAAGTAATAATCTTTGTTTTGTGATAATCTTATTCACCAGGGTTAAACTTTTTCAGGTAATCATAAACCTTATCTGCGTTTTCAAAATCTCCAGTTTCAATATACAGCTTAGCTAAGTCTTCAAATGCGCTAACATAATAAGGGTTAAGCTGTACTGCCCGTCTAAGTGCAGTAATGGCATGGTGATATTCTTTGGCATTGCCGAGTATTTTGCCAAGGTTGTAAAATGCCCGGTAGGATTCAGGGTCGATATCTGTAACTTTGTGGTATTCATCTAATGCTTGTTCATATTTGTTTTGCCGTTCATATGCAAGAGCAAGATAAAAGTGAAATGGGGCAAAAGACGGTTGATAAGCAATGGCTGATTTAAAAGCCCTTTGTGCAAGGGGCAGAGAATCAAGCGACAGGAAACCCAGACCTTGTTTAAAATAAGTATCTGCGGGATACGAGATCTTGGGGTTCTGGGGCTTTGAAGAAAAGGGTAGGTAAACCGCACAGATGAGCAGGATGATAATGAATAGACTGGTTGTGAAGTTTCTAATTGATATATTCACAGGACACGGGGATGCTGGACCTTATGTTAGGTAATAAAAAAAGTCCCGCCCGGATAAGGGCGGGACTTTTTTGGTTAGTCTTTAATGAAAACTACCTTCTGTACAGTCGATTCTTTCCCGGCGGTCAGTTCCAAGAAGTAAATACCAGACGAAACCGCATTGTGACCTTGCCAGGTCATAGTGTGTTTCCCGGCAGTTTTCCTATCGCTGGCAAGTGTTGATACAAGTTGGCCAGCAGTATTAAATAGTTTAAGTGAAATGTTTTGATCCCTGGCAATCGTATAAGTAATGTCTAATCGATCCTTAGCTGGATTTGGATACGGTGGCAAGAGCCCGAACACATAAGCTCCAGTGTTTACCCACTCGTTGACACCGATCAGGGTGACTATTGCATAACCCTCATACTGTATATAGTCTTTTTTGGTTACCGTAATGAAAACCGTATCATGTTCTATCGCTAGATCAGTATTGAAACTGACAACCCCTGATGCATTGGTGTAGCCGACATAATACATCGTATCTGTTTTACAACATAGACACACCATGGCATTTTGAACCGGTGCTCTTGTGTCAGTTACGGTTACCTCAAATATTCCAGTGCCCAATGGGATCATTTCATTGTGCGTGCCAGTCAACACGTCAGGATAAAAAGAGTATTGGCACAGTTCCGGGTCACCAAAAAGTACACAACAGTTCATGCAGTGGAAGACATATTCATCGCCTGCTACATAAGGCGCACACCGGTCATTAACAGCACCAACAGTCCTACCAATATTATATGTACCATTATTGGTTAACTCATCATAAAACCAGATGCATTGCCATTCAGAACGTCCATAAGAGTCGATCGTACCATAGCCATGCCGGCTATTACCCCAAAATGCAACAGTACCACCATTGGGGTTGTTCATCATATGTTCTACATAGCAGTCTCCACTGTGGTCAAGCTCGCCAATATTACAGCAGATTGCAGTAATAATACCGGTTAATGGCGGTGCATTTGTCAATGCATCAGCATTCGCATTGGTGTGGTAGTTGGTACCACCCCATTTATCCCAGGCGCCGTGAGCCGCGATATCAGTATAACCATAGCCAACATTGAATGAATCGCTTATTTCAGCGGTTGATAGCGGGATTAACTCGTCGTAGCGCTTGGCATCAAGCCATGATGTTGGGTCATACAAGGCGATAGTGTCGTTGACTGGACAACCATATCCACTCCACAGTAAGTAGGCGGGAAGGAATATCTTTTCATGGAAACACGTTGTGGGTGTCTCTTTTTCGTATTTGAGGACTTTGTTTACAAAGGTTGCTGCTTCAGCAGCACTGCCTATTGATGCCCTTCCAACATAAGCCTCAGTGTACCGGTCATCGTCATAATCAGCATACCAGAAGTCACTTGGCGTATTAGGGTCATCAACCGTATTCACTGCTTTCATCGGGAAAATACCCCAGTCACCTCCACACAAAAAGTAGAAGGTTCCATGATTTGTATTATAATCAATGATGAAGTTCCTGATTCTATCTTCATTGGTTGCGCCAGTATAATTAGCTAATATCCAGCTCTCAAGGAATATCTCAGTGGCAACCCCTTTTCTTGTTTTCCATTCTTTCAAGGGCTCGAAATATGACGCATACGCATCATCAACCATTATTGCATATTCAGGGTCGTCAAATGTCGGACCATCTTTATCCATATTCATTGACCGTGCGTTTTCTCTTACTATTGGGCTCCATTGCTCAATATATTCCGGGTTTATTACCAATTTCCTGACCGCTTCTTTTTGATAATCATACTCTTTTTTCCATATCGTCTCAGGTGGAATCTTACCGTGTTCATAGACTACTCTAAAGGTAATGTTCGTGTAAAGAAAGAGCTTGCCTGTTTTAGGTACATATTGAAGCGGATAGACTGCGATAGTCGCTATTCTGAAACCGCCTTTTGTTCCGATATGGGTAAGTTCAGCAAGTATTCCAGGGTATTCACTCGTACCTGAGTAAACTTGTTTATCTGGTTCAATAAAGGGTTGGCTGTTAGGTACTGAGATTGGTTCAGGGATTTGCGCGGGTAATATATTATAATTACCCATGATCCCTACTTTTTCTGAAGCAATGACTTCGACGCGTTTGACCGTCGCGCTGGCAGGTATGAGCACTAAGAGAGGTTTCACAGCTAATTCCGGTTCACTGATAGCGGTCATTGGTGTGCAACCCTTTAATCGGACGATATCATAGCCGTTATACTCTTTGAACTGAAGATGTTGTATGGAGAATGACACACTTTGGTTGAGCTCGCTGCTGAACAGGAAAAAAGGGATTAGGAAAAGGAGAACACAGTATTTCTTTGACATATTCTTACCTCCTTTCATTCAGGGACATACCTGAATGTTTCTATATTATGTATCTCACATGTTATTAATACGAACAAACCTGTTACATCTACACTTAAGTTTAGCGAAAACAAATCATTTGTCAAGGGGTTTATGTAAGATTTCTGAAAAAGACCAGAAATCTTCGATTACAATGATTCCTACAAGATTACAACGATGATAATCGCTCTTGTGATTACAGTGATGGCACAGATTACAGAGATAAAAATTTGACCCCATTAGACTGGCTCTGTGCTAAGTGTTGACTTTGCCTGAATTATGAATATGCTATGGTGTATTTTTGATGTTCAAAAATACACTCAAGACTTTTAGATATTTACCATCAAGGAGGTATGTTGAAAGTCCACGAATATCAGGCAAAAAATATTTTTAATAAATACGGTATTCCAATACCCAAAGAAAAAATGTGTGTAAGCGTTGATGAGGTTATTGCTGTTTCTGAAGAACTTGGCTTGCCCTGTGTTATCAAAGCCCAGGTGCATGTCGGGGGTCGAGGTAAAGCAGGTGGCATAAAGATTGCCAAAACTGAGCAAGAAGTCAAAGAATATGCCAGGCAGATTCTCAGCATGGAGATTAAGGGTCTTCCAGTGAGAAAAGTCTTGGTATCTGAGGCAGTTTCTATAGCCAGCGAGGCATATCTGGGCATCATAAATGACCGAACTGCAAAAAAGACTGTTATGATGGCATGTAAAGAAGGTGGTGTTGAAATTGAAGAGGTAGCTCGAAAAAAACCTGAGGCGATATTTAAAATCTATGCTGATTCTTTAATCGGATTCTTGCCCCACAAGGCGCGCCAAATAGGTTTGTTTTTGTATGATGACTCTAAAACAGCATTCGCCTGTGCCAAGATTGCTGAAAAACTGTACAAGATGTTCATTGAACTCGATTCATCCTTAGCTGAAATCAATCCGCTCGTTGTGACTGATTCAGGCGAACTTATTGCCCTTGACGCCAAAATTAATTTTGATGACAATGGACTCTATCGACACCCGGATATTGAAGCGATGCGCGACCGTGAAAGCGAAGATAAGAGTGAACAGATGGCGCGAGAATCTGATCTATCTTATGTAAAACTTAACGGCAACATAGGTTGTGTTGTCAATGGCGCTGGTTTGGCTATGGCAACTATGGATTTGGTGAAACACTTTGGCGGTGAACCAGCGAACTTCCTCGATATTGGCGGGTCTTCTTCACCCCAGAAAGTCAAAAACGCATTGGATATTTTGCTGCGCGATGAGAATGTAAAGGTAATATTCTTTAACATCTTCGGTGGAATCACACGCTGTGATGATGTGGCTAATGGCATATTGGAAGCGAAAAAAGAACTCAAGATAAAACAGCCGATTGTTGCCCGTTTGACTGGTACAAATGAAGAAAAAGCAATGGAAATACTAAAAGAAGCAGGTCTGATTTTTACCCAAAGTATGGATGACGGTGCGAAAAAGGCGATTCAACTACTCAAATAGGCTGAAAGGAGCGATCAAATGAGTATTTTAGTTAACAAAGACACAAGACTTGTGGTGCAGGGGATAACTGGCCGCGATGGAAGTTTCCACACCAGGCAGATGATAAAATATGGGACCAGGGTTGTTGCTGGAGTGACCCCGGGTAAGGGGGGTATGGAAGTTGAAGGTGTGCCAGTCTTTAATTCTGTAAACGAAGCGGTCAAGAAAACTGAGGCGAATGCATCAGTTATTTTTGTTCCTGCTAAATTTGCGACAGGTGCTATTTACGAGGCGATTGATGCTGGTGTGAAATTGATCGTGTGTATTGCTGAGGGCCTGCCGACAATCGAACTGGTTAAGATTACTGCTTATCTTAATGGTAAAGACTGTCGTCTGGTTGGACCAAATTCACCCGGTATTGTTTCTGCGGGTGAAGCGAAAATTGGTATTTTACCCGGTAACATCTTCAAAAAAGGTAAAGTGGGCGTCATATCCCGAAGCGGGACCCTTACCTATGAAATCGTCGACCATATTACAAAAACCGGGCTTGGCCAATCAACCTGCCTCGGCATTGGCGGTGATCCAATAATCGGAACTAAATTCATCGATTGCTTAGAGCTTTTTGCCAAGGATGATGATACTGAAGCAGTTGTTATAGTCGGTGAAATCGGTGGTCGAGACGAACAAGATACTGCAGAGTATGTGAAGAAATATTTCAAAAAGCCAGTTTTTGGTTTTATTGCAGGTAAAACCGCACCGGCTGATAAGCGTATGGGCCATGCTGGGGCAATAATATCCGGCACTTCAGGCACCGCAGCAGAAAAGGTTAAGGTGTTGGAGGCATGTGGCATTAAGGTCGGTGAAACACCTGCTGAGGTTGCCCAGCTCGTGAAAAATCAATTGGCGTAGTTATTACTCCGAACCTTAAATAGTTTAATTTGATAGTTCTCCATAGCTTGCTGTAGTCCTGAGTTATATGTCGAAGGGATCAGGGGAACCAGGGAATCCAGTCTTTTATACCATCACTGCCTGCCCCGTATAATGGCAAAGCTATTATATCGGGGTCATTCCCCGATCCTCATAACTCACTGTCATTCCCCGACTCGATCGGGGAATCCAGGAAAATGACGACATACATTGAGCAGTATTTGATTAAAGTATTTAATGTTCTCCTTAGTAGTTGGTTTACGGTATGCTATTTTTCTTCTTCTGTTTCTAACCCGCATTATTCATACTAAATTTACCTAATTTTGCGCAAACGTAATACCAGCTTGATATTGTAACATTTTTAGACTATAGAGAAATTTAGCACACTGTTTTTTCTATTGTCATTGCGAGGGAGTGAAACGACCGAAGCAATCTGAATCTGGGATTGCCACGCCCGATAAATCGAGCTCGCAATGACGATTTGCGTGAATAATCTGGGCTAATTTCCACTAAAGTTCGTCTAGCCAGCCTGCAGTATAGTTAACCTTACGTTTGAAAAGCCTACCTAAGTTCTTCGGGTCTCTTGCTTCGTGATATCTGAAATACATTTCATCATCAATAATACCTAATATCTCGATCTTACCAGTACGGTGTGACATCACATAGCGGAATCGTTTGCTATGACCATTGAGTTTTCTCTTCGCTTTGTTAACGACCATATATCCCTTGTAAAGCGGTACCTGGAAATTCTGTTTGACGCGCTTCACAGGTCTGCATTGAAATATGTAGTAGGGGATGACGCCGATGCCGGCTAATTTGTTCTGCAGATCAGCGATAATATCAGGATCATCATTCACGCCTTTGAGAAGCACAGTTTGGTTATTTATGATAATACTCCGGCGAATGAGTTTATTAATCGCGCGAATTGCTTTTCTGGTCAATTCCCGGGGATGATTAAACTGGGTACTTATGTATAATTTCCTTTCTGGAGTTGAAAATCTTTTCAGCACAGATAAAAGGTCTTTATCTTGTAATATACGTTCAGGGAAGATCACTGGAACCTTTGAGCCGATTCTCATAAAATGCAGATGTTCTATTTTAGCAAGTTTCTTGAGGAAATTTTCAATTATTTCAGTGGGCAAGATCAACGTATCGCCGCCGCTAATCAGGACATTTGTGATTTCTTCATGTTCATTTATGTACTCAAGCGCTTCATCAAATTTGCTGATTATTTCTCCGGTTGATAAACCAACGAGTCTTTTTCTAAAACAGTACCGGCAGTAGGCAGCGCACCGGTTAGTTGACAAGATCAGGGCAGTGGGTGCGTATTTGTGCTGTAATCCAGGCATTTTTGTTATTTGCATTTCGCCGCTTGGATCCCAGGAGCCTGACAAATTAAATTCCTCGACTGAAGGGATTACCATTTTCCGGATAGGGTCATTTGGCTCTTTTTTGTCGATTAGAGATAAATAGTAGCGGGTGATGCTCATGGGATGTTTCTCGATAACCCTTTTCAGTTGTTTTTGTTCAAGGGGTGTTAAATCGATATATTCTTTAAGTTGTTCAATGGTGCAAATATTCTGCTTGAGTTCTTCTTGCCACGGCATATTACCTCCTTCGGCGTGAACGAGAATCCTCGTTCCGAAGGAACGGGAAACCCACGACCACCAATATCATCGGGGCAGTGGGATTTGAACCCACGACCTCATGGTCCCAAACCATGCGCGCTAAACCGCTGCGCCACGCCCCGAGTTTTGAATTATACCCGAAATATCGATACATGTCAACCCCGTTAGAGGATACCAACGTTAAGTTCTGCTCAATCCTATCAGCAGGACTAAAAGATTATTTCAGTATCGGGTATTATGAGTAGTTTTATAGAGTATTCTCTAACGGGGTTTCTTGACACCTTGTATTTATTGTATATAATCTCCAATGCGCATACTCATGCTCAGCGGCAAAGATACACTAAAGCGACAGATTGTCAATATTTTGAACCTGGAAAAGGCAGTGCAAAAATACATTAAAAACAGACAAGAACATCAGATGATCTTCTTGTACTATGACAGAAAAAACCGGTTTAAGGTTAAAAAAGCAAAAAAAGATGCACGCTCAATCAGAAAATTTATTAAACAACTGGAAACAAAATGGGGTAATATCGACTGCTTGTTGATTCTGGGCGGTGATAAGGTAGTGCCCTTTTTTCGACTAAAAAACCCGTGTGATGACAACGATAAGAAAGTGTTGTCTGATAATCCATATGCTTCAAGGGATAATAATTTCCTCATCCCGGAACGGATTTGTGCACGGATTCCGGATAATAATAATGCCGATTTTATTATCGGACAATTGAACAAATACAGCAAGGTTACACTGAAGTCATTTGGGATAAGTACGAAAGTCTGGAAAAAGGCATCAGAGAATGTATACCAGCGAATCGGTAAGGTCAGAGATATGAAGGTTTCACCGCCGGTTAAAAGCAAGACATTCAAAGCTCGATGGCTACAAAATAAGGACTTTTTATACTTCAACCTACACGGCAGTAAACTCTCAGCGAATTGGTACGGCCAAAAAGGTGGTAAATACCCGGTTGCCATCGGTTTAGAAAATATTAAAAAAGCATCAGGTGTGGTTGGATGTGAAGCCTGTTATGGGGCATATATTTTGAACAAATCCCAAGAAAATGCGATGTCCCTTAAGTTTCTTAGTGAAAAAAGGATTTACGGATTTTGTGGCTCAACCACACTTGCCTATGGACCAGTTGCCCCACCGTCGAGTGAGGCTGATCTTATGGTAAAATACTTTTTTGAATATGTGAACCAGGGTTTCACATTGGGTGAGAGCTTTAAAAATGCCAAGCTTGATTTTGCGCGGAAAGTGTTGAAACACCAAGGGTTTTTAGATGACGATGACCAGAAGACGCTACTTCAGTTCGTCTTATATGGTGATCCCACGTTTCGATTAGAGCACAAAATTTTGAAGAAAAAAGGGAAGAAGTAAAAATGATTAACAAGAAAACAGTTAATAGAATAAAACGGATGGTTTTTAAAAAATTCCCAGAGTTTAAAGGGATTGATCCGAAAATACTGGAAAGGAAAGTCAAGCCGCAGAGTGCAATCTACAGAAAACTGTCACTTGGTACACCGAAGATATTGAGAAAAATCTTTCGATTGAAGTTCGAAAAGAAAGTGACAACTGTTGATGAAATGGAGATTGACCGGATTTTGACCGTGACCCTCAATGAAGCGGGCGAAATAATAAAGATAACTGAATCACGATGATAAAAGGAACTGACGATACAAGGTATGCATATGTAAATGGTATTATACGCGCACGCGAGGCTCGGTTACTGACGAAAAGCCATTTTGACCGACTCATCGCCAGTACCTTAAGCAATTTTGCGACAATACTATCAGATTCACCTTATATTGGGCATGAAGATATTACCGCAGGTTTTGATTTGGAGGAGAATCAGGTTGGAGATTTATTCAGAAGATACTGCCAGCACAGTGAGATCCAACAGTATATTGATTGGCCTCAGCAGATTCATAATATAAAGGTGAAGTTGAAAGAGGGTAGTGATTCTTTACTTTATGCACAGCCCGGCGCGGAAATTGAAGACTGGCCTGAAACTATTGAAGAGATTGAAAGATTTGCAATGGACAAAGACCCGTTTATACTTTCGGCAAACCTCGATAAAATTTTGTGCAAATACCTGTACCAAACTGCCCGGACAATGCTGTTTTTTAAAGGCTATTTTCAGATTTATTTTGACCTTGAGAATATTCGTAGTTTTTTTAGAGCACGTTACTTTGAAAACGCGCGCGAAACATTTAACCAGGTATTTATAGAATACGGCAGCCTTGGTCGAGAAATATTTGTCGATAATTTGACGAGCGGGTATGATGTGCTGGGTAAAAATTTCTTTACAACACCTTATGCTGGAGTAATGGATAAAGGAGGAGCATACTTTGAGCAAAATAGATCCTTTCTGAAACTGGAAAGGATGTGCGAAGAGCTGAGGTTAGAATTCTTGCGCCAGGCACGTAAGATGACTTTTGGCGTCGAACCATTGTTTGCGTATTATCAATTTAAACTTGCCGAAATAAAAAAACTGCGACAAGTTTATTGGGGTAAGTTGAACGAAGTCCCGGTTGATGATTTAAAGGAGAGTATCCCTGATGTCTGGTAAAGCAATGGCAATAATCGGGCAAAGAGAAACAATAATGCCATTTCTGGCAACCGGGGCACATGTCGTCTATATTAAAGAGGGCGAAAGTGTTGATATTGTCGAGGCACTTGTTGCTCAAGGCTTTAAGATTATCTTTTTTACTGAAGAGTTTATCGATGAATTAGATGGTATTTTGATGAAATACCGTAATCAAACCATTCCTTGTTTGATTCCCATCCCGACTGGAAGGGGTAAGACAAAACTTGCTATCGAAAGGATAAGAGGTGTGATTAAAAAAGCTGTTGGAGTCGATGTTTTCTTGGAGGAAAAATGAGGAAAGGAGAAATTACCAAAGTATCAGGACCGCTTGTTGTCGCGAAAGACATGAAAGGCAGCAAGATGTATGATGTGGTTCGGGTGAGTGAAGAGCGTTTGGTCGGCGAAATAATCGGACTTTCTGGCGATACCGCGTCAATTCAGGTATATGAGGAAACATCTGGTATTGGTCCTGGTGAACCGGTTTACATAACTGACAAACCCCTCTTTGTTGAACTCGGACCCGGTCTTATTGAATCAATTTATGATGGTATTCAGCGACCTTTGGATATTATCAGAGATCAAACCGGTGATAATATTGCTCGAGGTGTGGAAATCCCTGCATTGGAACGCGACGTGAAGTGGGTGTTCAAACCACTTGTTAAGAAAGGTGATGCAGTATCCAGTGGTGATATTATAGGTGAGGTAAAAGAGACCGTACTTGTTTTACACAAGATAATGGTTCCGCATAATATCGAAGGCAAAATAAAGAACATTAAACAAGGCGAGTTCTTGATAACTGATACGGTGTGTGAGATTGAGACCAAGGATGGGGTTGTTAAACTTACAATGATGCAGCATTGGCCAGTACGTTTACCACGTCCTTACAAGAAGCGGCTTGCGCCATCACTCGTACTATCGACTGGGCAGCGGGTGATTGATACATTTTTTCCAATTGCTAAGGGCGGTACGGCTTGCTGTCCTGGTCCTTTTGGAAGCGGCAAGACTGTGATTCAACACCAATTAGCTAAATGGGCAGATGCTGAGATAGTAGTTTACATCGGGTGTGGTGAACGAGGTAATGAGATGACTGATGTGCTTATGGAATTCCCCGAGTTAAAGGATCACAGGTCCGGTGAATCATTGATGAAACGGACCGTACTGATCGCCAATACGTCGAATATGCCGGTCGCGGCACGAGAAGCTTCAGTTTATACTGGTGTTACGATAGCTGAGTATTTTCGAGATATGGGCTATTCAGTAGCAGTTATGGCTGATTCAACATCGCGCTGGGCTGAAGCGATGAGAGAAATATCAGGTAGGTTAGAAGAGATGCCCGGAGAAGAGGGCTACCCTGCTTATCTCAGTGCAAAAGTCAGTTCATTTTATGAAAGAGCAGGTAGGATCGAGGTAATTGGCAAACCAGACCGAGAAGGTGCCCTGAGTGTGATCGGTGCGGTATCACCGCCGGGCGGAGACTTGTCTGACCCGGTTGTTCAAGCGACGCTGCGTGTTGTGAAGGTTTTCTGGAGTCTTGAGGATCGATTAGCATATCAGCGTCATTTTCCGGCGATTTCATGGTTAAACTCTTATTCTCTTTATATCGACGACGTCAGTGAGGAGATGAATACGACTATTGCAAAGGATTTTACAGATTTAACAAAGGAAGCCATGCGTCTCTTAGAACAGGAAGCTGAGCTTCAGGAGATCGTAAGGCTCATTGGGGTTGATGCTTTGTCTCCAGAAGATCGTTTGATTCTCGACGGCGCGAAGTCTATTCGCGAGGATTTCTTGCATCAAAATGCATTCCACGAAGTTGATACGTATGCTTCTCTTGAGAAACAATACAAAATGCTTGCGGTGTGTTTGTTTAACTACAATAAGGCAAAAGAGGCATTATCACGTGGTGCTGCATTTAACGACATCGTCAAAATGAAAGTTCGGGAGAAAATATCGCGTATGCGGTACTTGTTAGAATCAGAGCTATCAATTATGGATCGGTTACAGGATGAGGTGACCGCGGAATTCAAAAAACTCGCAAATCCAGGAGGAAGGAATGATAAAGGAATACAGCAGCATTCTTAATGTATCCGGTCCACTTTTGCTTATTGAAGGTGTTGAAGGCGCAAAGTATGAAGAATTAGTTGAAATCTACACACGAGCTGGTGAAAAGAAACGCGGCAGGGTTCTGGAAGTAGATAAAGATAAGGCTTTGGTTCAAATTTTTGAAGGGTCCACAGGTATTGATGTACAGGATTGCCGTGTTAGATTTCTCGGTCGGACACTGCACATTGGTGTATCATCTGATATGTTAGGCAGGATCTTTGACGGACTGGGTAGGCCTAAAGATGGTGGTCCTGAAATCATCCCCGAAGCAATGCTTGACATAAACGGCGCACCGATCAATCCAACTGCCCGAAATTACCCAAATGAATTTATCCAGACCGGGATTTCTTCAATCGATGGCATCAATACCCTGGTAAGAGGCCAAAAACTGCCGATTTTCTCAGGTTCTGGTTTACCCCATAATCGGGTTGCCGCTCAGATTGTGCGGCAGTCAAAGGTCCTTGGTGCTAAGGAGGAATTTGCAGTTGTGTTTGGTGCAATGGGCATCACTTTTGAAGAAGCGAATTTCTTTATTCAGGATTTTACTAAATCAGGGGCATTGGAAAGAGTCGTGCTTTTCTTAAACCTGGCTGATGATCCGGCAATTGAACGTGTTTCCACACCTCGCGTTGCCTTCACCGTTGCCGAGTATCTTGCCTTTGAAAAAGGTTTGCACATCCTTGTTATCCTTTCTGATATGACTAATTATGCTGAGGCGCTCCGGGAAATAGCTGCGGCGCGTAAAGAGATTCCAGGACGACGTGGCTATCCTGGGTATCTATACACTGATTTGGCAAGTGTCTATGAACGTTCCGGCAGAATAAAGGGTAAGGAAGGCTCGATCACACTGATACCTATCCTTACGATGCCTGAGGATGACAAAACTCACCCGATACCGGATTTGACCGGTTACATAACCGAAGGCCAGGTTATACTTTCAAGATCACTTTATCGGAAAAAGGTTACCCCGCCGATCGACGTGCAGCAATCATTGTCCCGTCTAAAAGATAAAGGTATTGGTAAAGGTAAAACGCGTGAAGACCATGCTGATTTATTTAACCAGTTAATCGCGTGTTATGCACGAGGTAAAGAGGCTGCTGAACTATCCGTAATATTAGGTGAGGCATCTCTGTCTGATTTAGACAGGATATTTCTTAAATTCTCAAACCAGTTTGAAGAACGTTATATTTCTCAAGGTGAAAAAGAGAATAGAACGATCGAGCAAACTCTGGATCTTGGTTGGGAACTACTGCGTATGGTACCGCGAGCTGAAATGAAGAGAGTGAGGGATGAATACTTACAGAAATATTATGACCACACAGATGACACAGAAAAATAAGGATAATATATTGAATAATCCGAGTAATCGATTTATCACAAAATCTGTGGAATCAGTGTTATGAAGCTGGATATTCCGCCGACCAGGATGCAGTTGCTGCGTTTGAAGCGACGTGGTACAATTGCCCGGCGTGGCCATAAATTGCTCAAGGATAAACAGGATGAATTAATGCGCAGGATTCTTGAACTCGTTGGCAAAATACGGGATTCCCGTTTAAAGATTGAACAGGAGTTGAAAAGCGCGTTTAGCTATTTCTACTTTGCTTCGAGTAAACAGTCTCCCAAAGCCACTGACGAAGCGCTTTTGGCAACGACCAAAGCTATTGATGTGGACTATACCACAGAACGTATTTTGAACTTGAAAATCCCTAAGTTTAAACAAACGATATCAGGTGGTTTGATCGGCTATGGTTTCATGACCACATCAGGTGATTTGGATCTCGCCCTTTTGAAGATTGACCAGCTCATTTCGAGATTACTTGAGCTCGCCGAGCTGGAAAAAGCACTTGAGCTTCTTGCTACGGAAATTGAGAAAACCCGTAGGAGAGTTAATGCATTAGAATATATCCTAATACCGTCTATTGATGAAACGATCAAGTTTATTAAGCTGAAAATGTCAGAAATGGAACGGGGTGACTTAACGCGCCTGATGAGAGTTAAAGAAATAGTGAGAGGAAACAAGGAGGTATCATGATTGAAGGTTTAGTGAGTGTTTTGATATTGGCTTTCCTTACCTTAATCTTTGGTTTAATAAAAGATTTGCTTATTGTCATTATCCCGCAGATTATTTTAATCCTCGTAGTAATCTATCTCTTGGTCCGTGTACGCGTAAAAATCTCCAAAGCTGAAAAGGAGAAACTAAGAACCAAGATAGATGAATTGGAAGCAAAGATTGGGACTATAGGAACAAAGAAAGAGTAACTAGAACTGAAAACATAGGAGCCGTGCTATTCTAATGTCATTGTGTTGCACAATGGAAATATGATTTCATGAAAAAACTCCTCGGGATTATTGTTTTTGTTATCATCGCCACCTTATCCTATATCTTGGTAAGTAAAGCCGTGTTCGTTTCTAATGAGTTGGGTCTTGGTTTGGCGTCAAGCATATCAGACCAAGAAAACAAGTGTTTTGATCGATCATATAAGCAGATTTCCGATTCTTTATTGTCAATATGGGATACTCTATTTGAGACATCAGGGGTTAGAGATAACCCCTTTGCGATGATGCTTTATTTCATTGAATATTTCAGAGCCATGGACCAAACAGATAGTGATGAGTGTTTTTCTCTCCAGGAAATAATAGCTAATAATAGCACTAATTTAGTAAACTCAGTGATCGCAACGTGTGCCATCATGCAGAAAATGGGGTGGGATTTTCAGTATTTTCATAATAAAAATGAATGTTACCTGGGCATAAATTTTACTGGAGACTGGCAGGTAAGAAAAGGCAACTGGGTTGAAAAAGATGGAAAGAGTTATTTCTTGAAAGAGTTTGATTATGAAACACCAATTGGTGAATTGAAGAACGATAACCCTGCTTCAACATATCAGTGCCTCAGGAGTTCTAAGGTGGATCTGGAGCCAATGCCTTTGGTTAATGGTCTTCCAGTATTTCACGGTCCGAGTAATGAAAAACGATTGGTGTGGTTTTATCAAGGTAAGAAGTATGCTGTTTCTGTTTGGATTCCTCAAGGACAAGCTGAATTTACCAGGAATCTACCAGCAAGCCTATTTGGTACTATTGCATCAGGGGTTTACGAATTCAGTAATATGGGCTTGATCGATAATTTGAAATATCTCGTAGAAGATTTTGAAGAATATGATAAAGTCAATTTTCTGTTTAAGTTTAGTCAATCAGAAAGTATTTTTGTTTACGATAATAAGAAACCCATAAAAAGCGTTACCAATCAATTGATTGAAGGACATAATGACTGTGATGGCAGGAGTATTTTTCTTTATTGTTTACTTGACGCTGTACTTGGCTGTGACAGTGCAGATATAGTTTTTATCAACTGGACAAATCATCTGGCGATCGGGTTGAAACCCAAGACCAGGGCGGCTGAAGAAATTTTAAAGAAACAAGATGCTGTATATTTCGGTGATAAATACTACATACTTGATCCTGCCTATGTTGGCGATACACATTGGGGCAGCAAGATGGAACGGCTCTCAGGTGAATGTGAGATAATTACTAAGGAAACCATTAAATAGTTTAATCAAATACTGCTCAATGTATGTCGTCATTCCGCACCTGATGCGGAATCCAGTCTTTTGTATTTCCTTATTTTCCTGGATTCCCTGGTTCCCCTGATCCCTTCGACATATAACTCAGGACTACAGCAAGCTATGGAGAACTATCAAATTAAACTATTTAAGGTTCTGAGTAATAAGTAATGAGGTCAGCCTGATTTGACCCCAACTACTCAACTACCGGGGACCAGTCTGGGGCATTAGCGGTCACGCCGTCAGTTAATTTGCGCTCCCGGGAACCATCCCAGTTCATTGTATATAACTCATATATGCCGGTCCGGTTTGATGTAAAAACGATGTGTAGACCATCAGGCGACCAGGACGGTTCTTCATTGTTCCCATCATAAGTCAAACGGACTGGTGAAAAATCATAAGGGTCAGTAACGTATATTTGTTGTGAATGGTCCTTCTCTCGGGAAACATAGGCAATGATGTCGCCGCGCGGGGACCAGGCTGGTGAGGTATTATAGTTACCGTGGAACGTAAGCCGTCTCAGGTTGCCGCCATGAATATCCATCACATAGACCTGCGGATTGCCGGTTCGGTCTGATACAAAGGCGATTTCCCGGCTGTTTGGTGAGAACGCAGGTGATGTATCAATCGCCCGGTTATAAGTAAGCCGATTTAGTTTCTTTGTAGCCAAGTCCAGGATATATATCTCGGTATTGCCGTCTTTTGTTAAACTCAGACAGATTTTCGAAGCATCAGGCGACCAGCAAGGGGCAAAATTCAAGCCCTTAAACGAAGAAATGACCGAGATTTCTCTTTTTACCAAATCGAACAGATAAATGCATAAACGGTTTTTTGTATGGGTTGAAAAGAGTATCCTTTTACTGTCTGGAGCCCAGGCTGGGAAAAGGTTTAAGCGACCGTTTTTTGTGAGCGGTGTGAAGTTAAAACCATCATAATCGACTATTGCTAATTCCTTGTTGTTACCAGTTCGGTAGGAGAACACTATCTTGGTTGAGGCGATGCCTTTTTCACCGATAATATATTCGATAACATCGTCTGATATTTTGTGGGCAGTCTTGCGCAGTGCATCTTTGAGTGGGTAGCTTTGTTCGAAGATCACTTCATGGGATGCGAGATCCTCGCAGATAATGGAAAGCTGCGTCATGTCTGCTTTACCTCTTAGGAGAATCCCCTGTTTATTAAAATCGCTGAGTGCTGAAGTGTCGTGAAAGACATCGAAATAAAGGGAGTACTCAAGGTCCTTAGCTATAACGATTTCGACATTCTTCACTTTGGTCAGTAGTTCGTCAGAGATCACCTGGGTGGTGAAAGGTTCAATTACGAGGTTAGTCTTGCCACCTCCATAGTCCGTAAGCCGGAGATAGATATCCTGGCTAAGAGCAAGACCGTTGAATGCGAACAGTAAGAGAAACAACGTCATTACGAGGTGGGGGTGTAAATGTTTAGAAGATTTAGGATTTCGTGCTTTGTATTTAGAGATTATATATAAATTCATTGTGCGGTGAGGAATTCCAAATGGACCTTGAGATAATCATCAGCAAATTCCTTGGGAAGCGGCGGTAGCTTCTTAGCGAGAGTTACCGCGCGGATTGTAGTTTCGTTATACATGTTATCGCCGGAACTTTCTTCTAATCGTACATTATAAATCTTGCCTTTTTTATCAACTTCGAAATACACTGTACTTTTGAGGACGATGTCCTTTCCTTTGTATGGGTTATGCCAGTTTTTGTTTATTTTATTTAAGAGGATATTCAGATAATATGAATAAGTAAAACCCCGACCACTGCCCGTGTAAATCTTGGGTTTGATATCAGGCAGCCCTTTTTTTATTATCTTTTCGGATTTTTCTAGTTTCTTTTTTTCCGTCTTTACCGGGGATGATTTTTCTTTTGGTGGTGCCTTTTCCTTGGGTATTTCTTTCTCTATTTCCTCTTCTGGTACTGGTTCTTCAATGCTTAGTATCTTGGGCTGGGGTAAGGGAGCGATACTTACCTTGTAGACCTCAATCTTGGGGATGGGTTTGACGCTACGGCTTGCCAATAACAGCACAGAAAAAATTAAGAGATGTACGAAAGCGGAGATAAAATGAAATCGGTTCATTCCAGAGGTATTTCAGCTACTAATCCTAATTCCTTGACCCCCGCTTTTCTCATTTTGCCGACGATTTCTATTGCATAACCATAATCAACTTTCTTGTCCGCACGCAAGTAGACAATAACGCCGGGTGGTTTACTCTCCAGACTTTTTTTCAACACACTTTCGAAGTCTTCAATAACAACTTTGTCATTGTCGATGTAAATCTCGCCGGTATTTTTTATTGAAACAGTAATTCCTTCTTCGTCATGTGGTAACGAGGCATCAGTGCGCGGCAGGTTTACATCAATACCAGGTGTCATCATGGGCGCGGTAATCATGAATATCACGAGCAAGGTGATGCTGACATCAGCCAGTGAGGTCATGTTTATTTCTGAAATCAACCCTTTGGTTTTCACTGCCGAAAAAGTAATTCTTTACGAAGCCTGGCAAATACTTCGTTAATAAACTGATCGAGCTCAGCACTGTAGCTGTTGACCCGCGCCCTGAAAATATTATAGAAGATCAAAGCAGGTATGGCAACAAGGAGTCCGTAAACAGTGGTAATCAATGCATCTGATATGCCTGGTGCAACGATAGTGATATGGGCTGAGCCGCGCAATCGGATGTCTAAGAATGCTTGCATAACACCCCAAACAGTCCCCAGCAACCCAAGGAAAGGACTGACACTGACAAAGGTACTGAGTGTGGGTAGAGATTTCTCCAGTTCAGTAAGTTCACTAAGCTTGGTGCGTTCCATTGCCAAACGAATATTATCAGAAAGTTCTTCCATTACTGAGCCAGGTGGACTTTGAGGATTTTGTTCTGGTGCCGCGATTCTTTTTCCGAGCTTTAACCTTTTAAATTCTTCTACACCATTTCTCAAGATTCTACCGTATGGATTGTCATTTAGCAAGGGACCCATGTTTTCTAATTCTTTAGTATGTTGATGAAAGCGATAAGTGGACATGAATCGTTTGCTCATCTTTTTGACCTTTGAAAAATCGAAGAGTTTCTTCAAGAATATTGCCCAGGACCATATTGAAAATATGGCAAGTAATGCCATGATGATCTGGGCGGCAATGCTCGATTCCAGGAATGTCCTAAAGATATTCATATATTACTTCGAACATATAATAGTTTCAATTATGTTGTGGAACCTGTCATTCCGAACTTGTTTCGGAATCTCGATAAAGTGAGACTCTGAAATAAATTCAGAGTGACAATAGTACAACATGCTAACGAAATCTACTGAAACTATTATATGTTCTCCTTAGTAATTGCGGATGCATACAGATGGTTGGAATCATTACTTCGTAATATGCTCTTTGGCTAAGGCGGCTTCAGCAGAATTTGGGAAATCCTTTACTATTTGATTGTAGTAGTATTTTGCACTTTTCAAGTCGCCGGTCTGTTCATAGATGATCGCGATTTTATAGAGTGCAGTCGGTCGTTTATTACTGATTGGATACCGGTTAATCATTTCATTGAAGATGTCCACAGCACGTTGGCTTTTACCCATGGCAGTATAGGATTCGCCTATCCAGTACAGGGCATTATCAGACAGTGGAGAATCGGGCGATATCTTTAAGTAGTTTTCAAAACCACTTATTGCTTCATTGTAATTGCCTTTAACATAATTGAGGTAAGATGATTCATAGATCATACGTGCTTCAGGGCTGATTTTTGAGATGTCCTCAGAATCAACTGGGGCACCGTGTTTTGGTCCAATCCGTTCATATATACGCGTCAATTGGGATTCCGTATCACTGAGTCGGGAATTGAGTATTTCGATTTTATCGCTGAGTTCATTAGACTTAGTGTAGAAATCAATACGGAAATGGTTTATTTCTTCATTCTGATACTCAAGCATGCTGTCGAATTTTACAGTATAGTATTTCAGGCTATCCAACTGCCAGTTGAAATTATTGAATCTAGTGCGGTTAAAACAGCCGCAAATGACCAGACAGCATAGCAAGAAACTTAATTTTTTAGGCAACTTAAGATTCAGGGTTTTTAGTTTTGCCCCGTTGGTATACCTCGCTTTTCATGGCGGGGTTTCCTACGGGGTTTATTCAACGACGAATTCGCAGCGCCGATTGCGTTCGAGGTTAGTTCGGTCCAGGGGTCTTTCTTCGCCGTAACTTACAGTGCTGAGTCGGTCCGGGGTAATCCCTAAGATCAACAGGTAATCACGGGTGGCTTTAGCACGGCGCTCGCCTAATGCTAAGTTATACTCAGCAGTGCCAATTTCGCAGCAATGACCTTGAACAACTGTTCTTATCTCAGGATAAAGCTTAAGCATTTCTGAATTCCCCTGGAGAACCTCTGTAGCATCAGCGCGGATATCTGATTTGTTAAAATCAAAGAAAACAGTTCCTAACATAAATTCAGGTTTTGGTGGCTCCTCGGGTATTTCTACTTCTTCAAACGGTATTTCTTCCTGGACCGGGATTTCTTCCTCGACCGGTTGGACTACTTGCTTTTTTGCACAACCCAGACAAAGCATGAGGATTAACAATGCTGGTATTGTCAGTTTAAAATAGCGCATAATACCTCCATTTTTTCTAATTATACTTATAATTATAATTCTGTCAAGGATGCGGAAAATTCCTGTGAGTAGTTTCTTGCCTGGCTTACAAATGTTTCAAGGCGCATTGACTCAACCGCATGTTCTAATCCATCGAGTGAGAGTACAAAAAGCGGGAAGTCTGGATATTCATCTTTTATCCCTTTATAAAGTGTGGTTACGATATTACCCGGCATGCACGTAAAGGGCATAACATTGACCACCCCAGAAAAATTATCGTGGATGCATTCAATCGTCTTGCCGATAGTTAATATTGTTTCGCCTTCAAATGAAGGATGGACGTATTTCTCGGCAAGGTTCAATAAGGTGGTGATATCTGCTTCTGAATTCACTCCTAAAACCTTGTAGATTTTGTTCTGACGCCATTTCATGTATCGGTCAAATAGCTTGGTAAAAATTAGCCTTCGATACTGGTTAAACCACCGGCAGTTCATAACCCTCGTGAAATTGGTATAAAAGATCCATTCACCGATTGAAGGCATTGATACTTCGCAACCAAGTTCCTCAAGCTTTTCAATCAGATAATTGTTGCTGAATTTTTGGGACCGTACATATATTTCTCCCGCGATGCCAATTTTTGGCTTGGAGTTCTTCCTATCTATTTTTACAGCATCAAGCTTTTTGCGCACGCGTTTGAGAAACGGCAATACCGGTTTGCCGTGTTCTATCATATTACAAATTGTATCAAGGGCGTTGTCATAGACCTTGTCAGTTTCACCAGCTTTCTTTTCGTAGGGTCTAATCATACGTACTCTGGCTTCCAATCCGTCAACCACGCACATGCCATCCCATGCCGAAATGAGAAATCTCAAGCCCATTGTTCCCAGGTCATCAAAAAGACTGGGTCCTTGATTTGGAGCGTAGATCGGCACCTCAGACAAGCCCAAATCGTCGAGGATTATTCTATGGAGCTTATAGTACTGCCCGAAACGACACGGACCAGAACCCTGGGCCATGAAAAAAGCACTCTTTGCCGGGTCAAAATCTGGTTCATTAGCTTTCTTGACCATATCACCAGCCGTGATAATAGCCGGGAGACATTCTTTCCCAGATGTAAATTGGCGACCAATGGTCACTGATTCTTCATCAGGTGATGCTAATACCTTTGCATCAATGCCGGCGTACCGCATCGCCGCAGCAAAAACCTTAGCAGTATCACACATATCAGGTACATATATAGTTCTATCCTTGCGGATTTCGCTTTTTGCCTTTATCTTTCTTGATGTTCCTATATTTTTTGCGCCTTTGATGCTATCATAGAATGCTTCACATCTTGTGATGAATCCGGCATCACCTGAGTGCTCGTCGATTTCAATAAGGAGAAATGGTTTCTCACCGAGTTTTTCCCTGAAAAAACGCGTTAGAAAGGAATCAGGACCGCAAGCGAAATTAGAAAGATAGACAGCAAATAAATTTTTGTTCTTACTGATGGTTCCAGCGGCACCTAAGATACGTTGACCATAGTGCCAATACATATTGTAAAAATCTTCCTTAAGCGCCTGATAATCCATTGGTATGAAATCCATAGGTAGTGCATGTACACCGAGATCTCTGATTTTCTTGGGAATGTCCAAGTTCAACCCAAGGTCATAGCCATTATAGGGTCTTGAGCAAACGACAAAAGCAAGGTCTTTGATATTAGCTAATGCCTGTTGTCCTAAATCACTGATCTTTTCGCGTGTTTCTTGATAATGGATAGTTGCCTGCTTTATCGCATTTTTCACTTGTTTTGCAGTTTTACCAAATTGCTTACCGAATTCGATAAGCGATTCCTCGACACCAGATTTGCCGCGGTCAAAATAGACGCTCGGTGAAAGGACGCTGATTTTACTACCAAAGATTGCCCTTGCCATATAAGGGATAGTCTGCACATAGGGGCAGACAAAGCATCGGCTAAAGTTTTCATCCTTTTGTTGCATAGAAATAATGCTGGGCAGAAATACTTGATTGACCCCTTTGTTTAACAGATTACGAATATGCCCGAGCGCAACTTTTATTGGTAAACATGTGTCCGCGACTGAGAGTTCAGCGCCGCGCTCAATGGTTTTGCGGTTTGTCGGCTCTGAAAGAACTGGTTTAAAACCGAGCGTGGTGAGGAACCTGTAGAAAAAAGGAAAAAGCTCATAGAATGCCAGGCAGCGCGGGATACCGATTTCAATCCCTTCTACATTTTCTGTTTTAAAAAAAATCTCATTGCGCAGTCTAAAATAATCAGGTAACTTAGATGCTGTTTTCTTTTTTTCTTCATATCTTTCACAACGACCACCATAAAATATCGGATTTTCACCTTTGATAACGATTTTGTTTATTTCACATTCATTGCTACAATGCTTACATATAAATGATTCTGAAGTGTATTTCCGGGTACCAAGGTCAAACCCCCGGAATCTTGTCTGTTCAGGGTTTGCTTCACGGGTAAGCAGAGCAATGCCAATGGCACCGGTTATGTCATAGTTAGTCGGCACGGTGATTTTTTTCTTCAAAACCTGTTCAAAAGCTGAAACAACAGCTTTGTTCGCGGCGACACCACCCTGGAAGAATATTTTATTACCAATCTGTTTACCATTGACCACACGATTTATATAGTTAAAGACAATAGAGTAGCCGAGTCCAGCAAGAAGATTTTCTCGTTCTGTAGTATCGCTTTGGTGATGGATCACTTCAGAACCGATGAATACAGTACAGCGGTCGCCGAGGTTTATGGGTGATTTGGCATTAAGCGCAATCTTACCAAAATCTTCAAGTTCAATACCGAGTACTTCTGCCTGTTCTTCCAAGAAAGAACCCGTACCAGCGGCACAGACCTTGTTCATTTCAAAATCAATGATCGTCTTGCTGCGCAGGCTAATGTATTTCGAATCCTGTCCACCTATTTCAAAGACCGTATCCACTGCCGGGTCTATTTCAATGGCAGCTCTTGCCTGCGCTGATATTTCGTTTTTTATAATGTCGGCGCCAATGAATTCACCGATCAAATAACGACCAGAACCAGTCGTTCCGACACCAGCAATCTCGACTTTGGTGCCGATTTCTTTTGCCAGTTCTCTTAAACCCTGGAGCACAACATCAATGGGTCGTCCTTTTGTCCACATATATCTTCGGGCAAGGACATTGCCGTTATTGTCGATGAGAACCAGATTTGTCGATATCGAACCAACATCAACCCCAAGGTATGTTCTTATTTTACCAGCTGGTGGTGAGAATTTAGTTATGGGGTGCCATTTTTTATGGCCGTCTAATGGTGCTAACCGTTTGATTACTCGAGGCTGGGAAAGCCATTGTTCAAAAGCTTTAAGACCTTTGAATTTTTTTGTGCCATTAGTTTTTCTTGTACTGAGCACCGCGCCGATTGCACCGATGCAGTCGTAGTTTTTTGGGACGATAAGGTCACCTGGACATATGTCGAGGATTTCCTGGAATGCTCTGGTCATCCCTTGATTTCCAGCAACACCGCCGACAAATACAACGGGTTTTAATATTGGTTTGCCTTTTGCAATAACGCTCTTGAAATTGCGCGCCAGCGCAAAACAAAGTCCAGACATTAGATCCTCGGGTTTTGTACCTATCTGCTGGAGGTGAATCATGTCGCTTTTTGCGAATACTGAACATCGACCCGCGATCCTTGCCGGGTTTTTTGAACGCAGAGCAACTTTGCCAAAATCTTCAATATTAAAACATAATCGGCGTGCTTGTTGGTCAAGAAAGATACCTGTGCCCGCTGCGCATATTGTATTCGAAGCGAAATCTTTAATCATTTTACCGCTTATATTTATCAATTTAGAATCTTCACCGCCAATCTCAATTATCGAACGTATTTCAGGATGGAAATAGAGTACGCCTTGGGTTGTTGCTTCGACTTCATTGACATAAGCAGCACCGAGTATATTATGCAGATGTTTAGCACAACTGCCGGTCAGTACAAGCCGATTAACCTTAACGAGCGTTTTCAGCGTATTGAAGAGTACGTTATACGGTTTGCCGTGATGTTTTATATATTTGGTTTTGATGAGTTTTTCATCAATGAATTCAGCAAGCTTCAGGCTTACTGACCCGATATCAATACCGTATTCGTGCATTTGATTATTACTCCGAACATATAATAGTTTCAATTATGTTGTGGAACCTATCATTCCGAACTTGTTTCGGAATCTCGATAAAGTGAGACTCTGAAATAAATTCAGAGTGACAATAGTGCAACATGCTAACGAAATCCACTGAAACTATTATATGTTCCCCTTAGTAACTATTGAGCCCGGGTTTTATCCTGATAATCATTAGTATCTTTTTCATAAAACCTCCAAGATGAGTATTATACTATGAATTGCAGGGAAGTCAACCACTCGTCATTGCTCGCCCTGTTAAATAACAATTTCCACAGAATGATTAATTCCTCTCTTATAGTTTCTATTTAACAGGGCGAGCATTAGCGCCTGCCCCGTCAGTTAATAAACATACGGGGAAACAATCCCTGACAATACTATGGACACAGAGATTGCCACGTCCCGCATCATATTATTAAAAACAAACAGGAAAGCGGGACTCGCAATGACCTGGGAGAGAATATCCTCATTTGTAGTTGTCTGATTTATCAGACACGACTAGTTATATTGCCCAATGAATTGGGCGACTACCAGGAACCAGGAACCAAATCCCAAGAACCAAGCTCCAAATAACTTAATAACCTATCGAAGATCTCGCCTGCCCCGTCGTATTTTGAAGTTTTGAGGTTACTCGGAGTTCTCAATTGCGGGCTACATCTAACAAAAAAGGCGGGCAAAGCCCGCCTTTTTCTAAATCGCTCGTCAATTAGTGTTCTATGATACGTAGACCCTGAACTGGTTGGAAAGCAACTCTGACCTCAATCTGGCCGGTCGTAGTATTAATGCTTTTTACCTCAACCATACCAAAGTAGTCGTTGCCAGTATACACACCATAAGCAGCACTTGTTGCTGTTACCTCTGTGTGATTATAATAACCTGATGCAGGAAGAACTGTTACGTCATCAAAAGGATCCGCGAGAACCTCAGTAAAGCTGCATGAATTCCAGGTACCTGACATAGGCCATGTAACACCAGGATCAGTCTCAACAAGGTCTGGTGTGTAGAATTCATAGGTGCCTGCATGACCAACTGCCCAATCAGAGAAATAGAAGTCAATCAAAGCTGCATTGGTTGCATCTCCCATTGTGTAGGTTGTGGCCGAACCATCGGTTCTACTCCACCCAAGGCCACTATTCCCTGTTGCATTAATTTCGGCAAGAGTGATATTGTCAGCAATTATTGGTGCTGTACTTTCGGTTGTGCTGGGGTCACTTTCGTCCTCATCAAGATATGCTGTTACATAATAAGTACCTGTTTCCTGTGGGTCAACATGTGTGTAGCCGGCAGTTGTAAGTGTACCTATTGCAGCCGTATTGAAATAGAGGTAGTAACCATCTACTTCTTCTGTGACCGCATCCCAGTCGAGAACAACATCAACTTCATTGGTTGCAGCAGCGATCGTAAAGTTGGCTGGTGCGACTAAGGCAATTTCGCCGTCGCAACCTACCATTATTAAAAGAGCTGCAAAAGCAAGTGTTAAGCCTAATAGTTTCTTCATAGTTTCCTCCTTACTTTACCTTTACTTTTGGTGGTTTACTTGGTGCCGGTGGTTTTGGTACTGGTTTGGAGCCTTTGTCAACTTTTGCTTTCAGTGCATTGTAGTCTTCGATTAGCTGGTCCAGGGACGCATGAACATTATCAAGATCAGTCTGCAGGGTTTCAACCTGTGTTTTGAGTTCATCAAATGCCTCTTGAGAGACTCCACCGGTCATACCTTCTGGCGGCTGACAACCGATTACCATTAATGCAACGACGGCAATCAGTAATATTGCCATTTTCCTCATTGTTTCCTCCTTATTTTTGTAGGGCGCCATGTATGGCGCGACTACAGTTCCATTATTTACGAATAAAGATTTGTAGCTTCACAATATCTTCATTCCTTATTTCCAAAAAGCATCCTCAAAATGCTAATTCTCTCCTCCTGTTCACTCTTATAGGAGAGTGTAAAAACGTGGGCCTAAGTGGAATTGAACCACTCACCTCACGCTTATCAGGCGTGCGCTCTAACCAACTGAGCTATAGGCCCAGATAAGGTTGTGAATTATAGTCACTAATATAAATTTGTCAATAGTCAATATCGAGATTTCTGAGGAACTCAGAAATCTTTGATTTCAGCGATGATTACCTATTAAGGGTTTTCTGATAGAGGTCATCAAAGTACCTATTTTCCATCTGGTTGAGCCATGTTTGTCGTGATTTTTCATTAGTTTTTTCTGCTGATTCCTGTGCATTTTGGATTGAGCCAAGGTAGAATCGGTTGAAAAGAAGACTGAAAACAAGGACTGCGTCAATATACTTTTTTTGCTTCACAGCATTATATATCAGGTATCCAGAGCCGAGATTAAGAAGAAAATCCTGGATACCAAGCCTGGCATTACCCGCATATATTTCACCGGCTCCAGGACATACTACTGATAATAGCGCAGCGGTTCGCAATGATTTTTTTGGTTTGCAAAGATATGAATTGATTTGGCCTACTATTACCTCGTCTTCAATGGAGACAAATACTTCGCGTGCACTATATGGTCTATTATCAAAAAGATAAGTAAAACCTAATAGTTTTTTCTCATTGGTTTGGACAAGCAGTTCACTTGCTTCGTAATAATATCCGGAATCAAGATAGCACATAGCCATTTCTGCCTTGAATTCAGGATCCAGGTCAGGTAAATCATTGAATATGCTGTGAAATTCTTTGATACCGCGGTACTGGTCATGATGGAAAAGCGAAATTGCATATTTTATCCTGTTTTGTGAGTTTGATTCTAATTCTGGGTGAAAAAAGAATATTCTTTCATATTCTACATATGCGACGTCAAAATGGTTGTGTGCATATAAGGAATCAGCAAGTGAAAATTGGGCGAACAGGAGGAAAGGTATTAGCATTCCAGGGCACCTGAATTGTCATTGCGAGCGTAAGTGTCTGCCCCGTCAGTTAATAAACATACGGGGAAGCAATCTTGAAGATATTTGGGCATTAAGCGTCTCCTTGAGATTGCTTCGTCACTCCGTTCCTCGCAATGACAAGAAAGGACAATTTGCAATGACACGAAAGGGTAACTGGCAATGACACGAAAGGGTAACTGGCAATGACAAGAAAGGGCAACTCGCAATGACAAGAAAGGGTAACTGGCAATGACAAGAAAGGACAATTTGCAATGACACGGGAGAGGATTCTTCATAATGACCAACTGTTTTTGTCATTGCGAGCCCGCTGAAAGCGGGCGCGGCAATCTTACAAATCATTATATAAATCCTTCCATGCTGGATTCATGCTATTGATCAAATCA